>JBDLJH010000004.1:0-149671 GCA_039714395.1 Pseudomonadota bacterium
GGCATTACCAGTCCCCTTGATGCAAATTAAGTGTGGTCGGCTGTAGGATGGATAGCGGTCGAAGTACCGCATGAAGTAGTTAGTCCGCACCTGGCCGACTCCGGCCCATATCTCTGCTATCCCCCATCCACACCCAGGAGCAGGCATTCAACGTCAAAGCTCAGCCGACCGAAGAGGTAGGTCGGGTTGAGCGCACTGTTACATTTTATTGGTTTAAGACTTTTTTCTTCTCAGCGCTGTATTCTTGCGCTGTAATAAGCCCTTCATCAAACAATTTCTTTAATTCTCGTAGTTTCTGTGCTGTGGATTTGTTTGACGGGGTAGGGCTGGCATTTTTGTTAACAGGTTTTCTGTACGAATCTACAATTTCTGGTGTGTAGTTTATGAGAAGTTTATCAATAACAGGTCCCATCTTGGACTCAACGCTAGCCCATTTATTTAAGGCTAGGCCGCCTTTACCAGCTAGATGGTACTCAGCATATGCAATTGGATTTATTCCTTGGTAAAGCTGCAATTCAGCATGATGCATGTATGTACCCACATCCCAAGTTTTAAGAGCAGTATAAGTTAAATGGTATTTGCAATGATTTGGTTTTTTTTCCTTATACACCTCTGTAGTAATTCCGTGCCGAATAAACCCTTTTCTTACAACAGGCAAGAAATCTCCCACAATAACTTTGCTGTTATTTTCGATGCAAACATGGCTTAACTGTAAGGACGGGTCGGCCTCCTGAACTTTAATGTTAGTACACCCGGCCACTACGATAGCAAAAAACAGTAAAAAGTAATTCTTCATTGTTTTCTCCGTTTTATGATGCTCTCTTTGTAAATATAACGTTTGAACTTAGCCGCCGCATTCAGCGGTGGACTTCCTTCATTTCCGTAGACACTCATGTGCTTAGCCCCATCACCTGATCGCATACATGGGCTTGTAGTCAGTATGACGCAGCAACCCTTTAATTACTCGCAACATCATCCATAGTGCCGTAACAACCGATACAATAGTATGCGCAAGCCAGTGGACCGCGAGCACTGCAAAAATCTCCTCAAATCCGGCAGCTGATGAAGTCATTGTGACCACTGCCTCATAACCTATCCACCCCAGTAACGCCAGCATTGATAACAGAAGAATACTTGCAGTGCGACGTTGCCACCGTAGGTGCGTGATGTGTATATCGCTGTCCGAATTCTTAATTTGAGCCGCGGTAAAGAATATCGATATAACTGCCAGGACGAGGCCTAGCACCCCCAGGTGAAGCAGCGTCAACACAGCTGCCCCACCTACGATCACATACCCAGTAACCACACCATGAGAATTGCCTTTTTGTTGCGCTGAACTCATTAGCCGCCCTCCCTAATAGTAAAAAAGGGGGCTATTAAAGCCCCCCTTCAATAAAGCCTTTGTGAAATCAGACTCCAGCCGTGTCCGTAGCCACCTGACCCAGTTGCTCATACATCGGCTTCTGGTTGTTAAGCGAAAGGAAACCCTTAACCACGCGGTAGATATACCAAATGTACAGCACAACCATGGCCGGCCATAACAGCAGGTTTACGACAGGGATAAACATCACCACAAGAGCGACAATGGTCCACACCACTGAAAACAGGACAGTGCGGAGCATCCAGCGGTGATGAGATTCCACCCAGGTACCCTGCGCGTCACCGCGTTTAACAAAATTAACGATTAGCCCAATAAGTGTAGCGATAGGGATCAACATACCAATCCCGTAGGCAATATAAGCGATAAGCGCGCCATTTTTAACTTGTTCTTCTGTCGCCATGTGTTCTCTCCATGTGTTGTTGTTTAAAGGTTCTGGTAATTTTATTGTTGACCCGTATTTACCTGGCTATAGTGAATAGTAATGCACCAAACTGCGGCCCCCACATATACATATCTTCAATATCTTTGCCTTCTTGTTTCTTTTCATCCTCGATCACACCGTCATTTACAAGTTGCTTACGGACAGCATCGACCGACTCTAGTCGGTTAAATTATCTATTTTAGAGTCGATTTTAAACTCGTGGTTGTAGTGAACGATAGGCGCAAGCCCTCTGCTGCCGCTCTAAGGCATCCATGATTTTTGAGTGCAAAGAAAAGTTTTCTGTCAGCTAAAATAATCCATGGAATCATGGATGTAGCTAATTTTTCACAAGCTCTAGATGCAAGCGCTGCACCCATCTGCCCACTGCGCTGCAAAGACCTGACTAGGCTGCTGCTGTTGACCAGCCAATATGCAACATAGTTCAATACGGATACTACCGTCACCTGTATTACTTCCTTGTTATTATTAATTAGGGAGATAATATACAATCAATCTTCATCAAAATACACACATTTTTAATGTGTATTACGGCTGCAATGTCCGCTTATTTGTCCATTAGGTTAATGCTCCAGGATGAATGGTCTAAGCGTTATGCCGGAACCAAGGCATAGGTGTTCTACTCATCAAGTTCATGGGATGCTTCAAACGTGCCGCATCTTCTCCATCACTCGTTTACGCTCACAATTACGTATCTGCAGACGGCATCGCCTATCGGGGACTAACCGCCCCCGCTTCGCTCTCCATGGCGGTCAGCGTAAGTAGGATCCGTTTTAACCTTTTTTACTGTCAACTTGCCCGATGAATTCCTCCCAGCTAGGGATAATGCCCGCAGGTATCTTTCCATAATATTCTTGGGGTTCCTCACTTTCAGCAGTGAGCTCATGACCCTCCTCTTCCATTAGCGGTATGCTATGTGATGATACTGGAGACGCGACTTGTGCAAACTTCTTTTGCGCATGTTCCGTTGATGGCGAACTCGGGACGGTATCACTTTGTTTCTCGTTAGAATGCATATTTATCAGCCGCTCAGTAAAAAGCGCGGACCCTGTCTGCTGGAACTCAAACTTTTGAGCAAAGTTTCCGCCAGCCTCATTAAATACTTCCTCAATCCTGATATACAACGAGCCAGCCTCAGCTAGCCATTGACCGCGCTGGATTGGACTCAGTCCCTTGAAAAGCGAATGTAGAGCAGGCTGTTGCATGCAATTAAATTGCAGATCATAGCTATGAAAAGATTCAGCATCAGGACCAAATAATGGGGCGACCTGATCATAGCAGCCAACAAAAAGTCTTGACTGCATCATTTCGATATCATGAAGAAATCGCAATATGGCTGCAGTCCGCAACCACTCACCACGTTCTTTCATATTCATGGGTTCGAACCGATGTACCAATTTCAAACCTGGCGGTGTGGTGGCAACCTTCATATTTACACGCATATGCTTACGTGATGCCATGATTTATCTCCTCTGGTTTGTTTGATGTTGCGGTATTTTTGTGCGCTATTTGCTCACGTAGCGCATAAGTTTGTACATTGCGATAGCGTTGACATAGAGCGGGTTGTCCGCAACTTCCTGACGTTTGAACAAAGGTGCCTCTTCAAGTTGCTGCTGGAAGTCCCGGTACGCACCACCAAACAGCTTTATCTCAGCAAGCTCATTTCCGAGACCAAAAATTCGTTTGGCTTCATCACGAATGTGCTCCAGTACAGAAGCTTTCGCCTCATTAACCGATTTGGACACACGAATACTCTTGCCATAGATAAGCACGGTTCCTGTGTTAAGTGCGGAATCAATCATGTTGTCAGACGCATCAGCCAAATCGAACTCGTTAATCAGTCGTCCGCCTACTTGCTTGCGCACATCCAGCATGCCGGCATTGATCGACCCTGAGCGCTCAAGGTCCACTTGGCCGCCCTCGACGACCGAGAGGCTCGTGGTCCGTCCACCGATATCGATGAACCCCATAGGAATACTGTGAAGCCCTTTGCTTATATGAACTTGGCCGCCCACTTTCTCTTCGATAACGAAGTGGTACCAGGCAATTTGCCCCTCAGGGCAGACATTGTGCTCGATGATATCGACAGGTTTGGTGTTGCCACCATAACTCGGTGCGGCTGACAGCAACTCAATATCGCCCTGAAGATTATTGATCTTCTTCTCGATAAGTTGCTCGTTAACCTCACCGTTGAGTCCCTTATAGTAGAGACGAATAGGCAATCCGGACGCCAACTTGACGCGCTTACCACCAAATCCGGCAGCATGTAGCGAGTGATGGCTCATTACACGATTGAGATTGGAAACAGGATATTCATCAAACATAGTCGACTCACCGCTCACCTCGCCAGCGCTGTAGGTAACGTCCCCGACCCGGAATTCACTGATCTCCGGTGAATTGCCAGCCATCCCTATCACTCTGGACGGGCCGGTGCGAACACGGCTTGGAATACAGAACAGCGTACCATTTGGACCCGCTATCTTGGTGTTATAGAAACCGTCATCCATCCCCAGTTGGATAGCTTGCTCTTCCAGGGTGTCTTCTTGTGTCTTGCTCGCGGTAGCGGACATGGTCATGCTCCTTTTCTATGATTCAGTTATCTTCTAAATCATTTTAAGAGCAAACGTTGGGATACGTTAATAGGGAATTTATGTTAACGAGTCGAACGTGCCGCGACCCCACTCACACTCTGCAGACGGCATCATCTATCGTGGGAGGTTACCGCCTTCGCTTTGCCTTCTATGGCGGTCAGCAAATGAGATTGGGGGTATGCCGCCAATTCTTGTAGACGCAGCGGATATATTTTTTTTAAGGTGTCGAGTGTGTGGATGATAGTGCCCTACACCACCCCATAATCTCTTTGCGCCCTTGGTACGAAAGATCGCGAGCAACAAACCAACATCCAGATCAATCCACGAGGACTCATCAATATGACGCAGGGAGAGACCTGCCCTTATTTCTCTCTCCTAGTGATCCCTCATTTAATCGTCCTTCGCAATTAGTACCGATATCTATATATATGGAAGTTCAATTCCTTTTTTTAACTCATATTTTTATCAAAGATTTACAAAAATCATCCTCTTATCGCCTTTCGCATATATTCCTAGCAACAAAACTTTGAATAATTTCTGAATAAGCAAAAAAACCGCTTAACGAATTTGCTTTCCTGCCCTTATCCTGAATATAGCTTCAGGGGACAAAGCAATGAAGCAGGCAACACAACTACTGTTTCTACCACGTGTTATACGGTTACGGGACGCTTCGATGTATCTCGGCATGGATTGTAACCGTTTTAACACTGAAGTCAGACCATCCGTCACCGAAATTCCGATTGGCCAGCAGGGTGTTGGATTTGACCGCCTTGATCTGGACGCCTGGTTGGAGGATCATGAATCTCGCAACGGGCGTCCCTGTCTGTTAAGAGGAGAAAAGACATGGGACGCAAAAAAACACCGGGGCTCATCAAACGTACAGGCATCTGGCACGTCGATAAACACATCGAAGGTCGGAGAGTTTGCCAAAGCATTGGAACAGATAGCCTTGAAGAGGCAGAACGCTACCTCGCAAGGTTGATGGAGCAAGTTCGGCAAGCAACACTGTACGGTGTACGCCCCAAAAGAACGTTTGAGCAGGCAGCGGCAAAATTTGTGCTGGAAAATAAGCACAAGCGAAGTTTGAATAGCGACATTGGTCGCATCAAACTGCTGATGCCATATATAGGCAATTATGCAATAGACATGATTCACTTAGGTACATTACAACCCTGGATCGAAAAACGCCGCAAGGAAGGGGCAGCCGCTGGCACAATCAATCACGGTTTAAAGGTGGTCAGGCGCATTCTAAATCTGGCTTCCTCTGAATGGATTGACGAAAACGGTATGACATGGCTGCATGCAGCACCCAAGATCAAGCTTCTACCGGATACCAATAAGCGACAGCCTTATCCGCTTACCTGGGCCGAACAGGATGACTTGTTCAGGGAGCTGCCCTCGCATCTTGCAGAGATGGCGTTATTTGCTGTCAACACTGGTTGCCGTGATAGTGAAATTTGTCATCTTCGCTGGGAATGGGAGATCAAGGTACCGGAACTCGGCACCTCGGTTTTCATCATTCCGGGAAGTATGGTGAAGAATAGCGATGATCGTCTCGTGGTGCTTAACCGCATTGCCTTGTCAGTTGTTGAGGCACGACGTGGTATCAACCCTGTCCACGTTTTTACCTACAAGGACAAACCGGTACTGCGGATGCTCAACAGTGCCTGGTTAAGGGCGAGGAAGAAGATCGGACTTCCCATGGTTCGGGTTCATGACCTGAAACACACCTTTGGAAGACGTCTTCGGGCCCTGGGGATCAGTTTTGAAGATCGCCAGGATTTGCTGGGACACCGTTCCGGGCGGATTACGACGCACTACTCTGCTGCAGAGCTAACCAAGCTTATCGAAGCGGCGGAAAGTGTGTGTAACCGTGAGGATAAGAGACCAGAGCTGGTGATTTTGCGAGGACTTAATCTAGGTTAAGTCCCGCAAATCTCCCGCAAAAGAAAATGGGGTTAGTGGCTACTTACCACCTAACCCTTTGAAGATGGTGGCCGGGGACGGAATCGAACCGCCGACACGAGGATTTTCAATCCTCTGCTCTACCGACTGAGCTACCCGGCCTTGAAGGGCGCTCATTTAAGCGTTTGCGGCGCCCGAAGTCAAGCGCCACAACACAAAAATGGCAAAATCAGTTGGCTGGTGGGGTAAAGTCTGCGCCATCACCAAACAAAAATTTCTCCATCTCATTTTCCAGCATCTCACGGTGTTTGGGATCAATGGGAGTGAGGCGATACTCGTTGATCAACATGGTCTGCTGACGTAACCATGCCTGCCAGGCCTCCGCAGAGATATTCTCAAAGATACGCTTGCCCTTCTCACCGGGATAAGGCTGACGCTCCAGCCCCTCGGCCTCTTTTCCCAACTTCACACACTGCACCATACGGCTCATTAGATACTCCTGATTACTGATTCGTTACTTCTCAACATCACTACGACTGAGAAGAAGAGTCGGATTTATACCAAAGTGCGGGGCGGCTTGCCAATTTTCTGTCTTCCGCTCAACACAACGTGAATCGAGCGACTCAACAAATATTGCTAAGCAGTTTGCGGACCGGTGCCGGCAGCCCTAACTGTTCCAGTTGCGACAGGGACTGCCACACCATTGCCCCACCGTCAGCCACCCTTATGCCTTTTTCCTGAAGCTCTATACGTTGCGGCTGAATGAGCAAATGATAATGGGTAAAGGTATGCTTTATCTGTTCCAGGGCCTCAGGCTCGGTAGTTACAGCGAGCTCATCCTTACACCACTCGGTAAGAGTCGTCTTATCGGCACACTCTGGCAGGCTCCAGAGGCCACCCCAGATCCCTGTCGGGGGACGCTTCTCTAGCAATACCTCCCCCCGGTTATTGAGCACCACCGGCATCATTACCTGTTTGAGTGGTAGTACCTTTCGTGGCTTTTTACCGGGGAACTCGCCAACCCGGTCCAGAAGGTAGGCCTCACAGTCGCTAACCATGGGACAGCTATCACACGCCGGTCTGCTACGGGTACAGAGGGTGGCCCCCAGATCCATAATCGCCTGTGTATAGTCGGCACTACGCCGCTTGGGGGTATGTCCGGTGGCCAGCGCCCACAAGCGCTGCTCTACATCACGCTTTCCGGGCCACCCCTCTACTGCGTGGTAGCGGCTGAGCACACGCTTAACGTTACCATCGAGAATGGAGTGTTGTTGCCCGCAAGAGATGGAGAGAATAGCCCCTGCAGTCGAGCGACCGATGCCCGGCAGTGTCACCACATCATCAAATAGTTCAGGGAATTTCCCGCCGTGCCGATCACAAATAAGCTGTGCGGCACGATGCAGATTACGGGCACGACTGTAGTAACCGAGACCACTCCACAACGCCAGTACCTCTTCCTCATCACCATCGGCCAGTATCTTCACACTGGCAAAGCGTTCCATAAAACGCTGATAGTAAGGGATAACGGTAGCCACCTGGGTCTGCTGCAGCATCACCTCTGAGACCCATACCCGGTAGGGCGTAGGCCGCTGCTGCCAGGGAAGACTCTTACGACCGTGATTATCGAACCAGACCAGAAGTCGTTGAGAAAAGCTCGCCACCTAGAACTTGAGCATATTCTTGAGCTTATTCTCCAGATCCTTCTCCAGCTTTTTCTTCTCTGTCTCTATCTGCTTATCGACTTCCTTTTTAACCTCGGCCTTCTTTTTCTCTACCTCGGCACTTGCCTTAGCCTCGAAGATGGAGGCCACATCGACACCAAACTTGGGATCACTGAAGCTCCCCTTCACCGTCACCGGAATCTTCTCACCCTTCAGCTCGGCAACCCCGCCACTGGCTACGTCCCCGGCGTCATGAAGAATGGTGGTATTGAGGCGCAGGTCCAAACGTTCCTTAACCAGATTCACACTACCCTTGCCTGCGATCTGGAACAGCGGACTGAGGGCACTGAGGTCTTTGGTGTTAAGCACACCGTTAGTTACCGTAAAACTGCCCGAAAGATTGGCGAAGTCTGTCGACTTCTCCTCCTTCTTCGGCATCGGCTGTTTTTTATACAAGGCATAGGCGTTACGGATCAGCTGACCAATATTGACGCCGTTAACCTTACCGTTTGCAAACTTAAAACTACCATTCCCGTTTAGAGTACGGCGGATTTCCATCTGATCCAGCCCACTGGCCGTCATCTTCGCCGCCACACTGGCCTCTCCCGTCACATACTCCTTGCCCATAAAGTCCTTAAGCAGCGGCCCAGATTGCACCCCACTGAGTTTCTCATCCAGAGAAAGTTTTGCCTTCTTACCTCTAACATCGAGGCCAATATTTCCACTGTAGCCACCCTTGTAAAGATTGGCTGACAGGGGGTGAAGGCGGAATTTACCCTTCTTCGCCTTCAATGTCGCAACGATTGTGTCACTGTGCAGGTTCATCACCTTCACCTTGCCGACGGTGAAGCTGCCATCAATATCAAGCGATCGCATTAACTCCAGCGGCAACTCGGTGGCGGCAGCGGTAGTGGCACCCTTTGGTGCAACCTTCTCTTCGGCAGCAGGTTTGTCACTGGGCGGCGGCAGATAGCGATCCACATCAATCTCATCGAGGTTGAGGGTATAGCGGATCACCGGTGCAGCGAAGTTACCCACCGAGGCCTTGCCACCAAAAGTGGTGTCATCAAGCTGTAGCGAAAGCCCATTTAGAGCTACCTGATCCAGGCCACCCTCAAAGCGGGTACTCAGCTTCGCCTTGCCCATAACCGAGGGATCTGCCATCTCGGGCAGGGTGATATCAAGCTGGCTCAACAGCTGACGTGGTACAAACTCATTACTGACTAGCTCACCACTGAAACTCGGCTTATCGATGATTTGCTTGCCCGCTACCGTCAACTTCAGCTCCACTCCCATTGCATTGAGGGTAAAGCCCTGAAGATTTGCCTGCTGAGTTGCCAGATCTACTGCGGCGTCGCCACCAAGTGTGGCCTCAAGCTTAGCGCCAGGTATCCCCTTGCCGTTGAGCACGGTACTCAGTTTCATCCCCTGCGCACGGTAGCGCTGGGCAAACGGGTCTGCAGTGACATCACCGGAAAAATCCAGGGAGCCATTGATCTCAGGGGCGCTACTAAGCAGCTCGGTAGAGAGTTTGAGCGGTATCGCCTCACCGATGCGAATTGCCCCGGCACTAAAATTGAAATGTTTGAGTGAGAAGCGCTGCTTACTCAGGTCATCACGCCACTCTATATTGGCCTCCTCCAGCGCAATACCACCGATAGCCAGTGCCGCCAGCATCTGCTCCAGCTTTTCGCCATCGGCCTCGCTGCTCGGCTTCTCTGCCCTGGGTTCAGCCACCGGCTTTTCACCGGCCTTTGCCAGGTCATCCCAATTGCTCACACCATCACTGCGACGGTGCAGATTGAGCACCAGACCCCGCAGCAGCACAGTATCAATCTGCGTCTGCAGCTTGAGCAGCGGCAACAACTTCACCCTTGCCTCCGCCGCCTCAATACGGGCGAAGGGCTTATCGGCAAAGCCCCTGGCATTACCCATCTGCATTGCCCCCAGCTCCAGACCCAGCCAGGGGAACAGGGAGAGTTTTATCTCACCCTCAATATCCAGCTCACGGCCGGTCTGCTCCTGTACTTTAGCCGCAATGGTATCGCGATAGTCATTGGGATCGATGAACAGGGTTGCGCCAACGGCAGCAACAATCAGCAACAGTAGTAGTGCGCCGAACAGACCAAAAATAATTTTCATAATTCGTTTCATACAGAGACTCCTTCTCGGAACCGTTGGTAAGTTGTATCAAAGTCTATCACTCAAATAGATCATTCTCATGCTAATAAGAAAATGCTAATATGCTGTGTCTCACGCTGCAGCAACGGATGATTGGCGTTTATCCAAGCAGGATGCTTCCAGACATTAAATCTTGGGAATTTCTAATGCCTATTACCCTGTTCGACGACGGTAGTCACAAATGTATCGCCTTTCCTGATCTGGTCACCTGTGAGGGTTTTAAAACCGAGGCCGACGAGGGCAAAAGCTGCGACAGCGTGCAGGCCAACCAGTTTCTAATCGTCAACAACGAGCACGCCGCGCTGCTCGACCCCGGCGGCAACCTTACCTACAACCGTCTGTTCATGGGTATTAGCGAATACATCTTCCCCAAGAACCTCGACTTTGTGATCGCCTCCCACCAGGACCCCGATATCATCGCCTCACTCAATAAATGGCTGGTCGGTACCAGCTGCCGCGTGCTGGTACCCGAGTTGTGGAAACACTTCGTACCCCACGTCTGCTCGCCGGGCGCCACCAGGGGACGCCTGCACGGTATCCCAGATGCAGGCATGGATATCGAGATCGGCGGTGCCGCCTTCAAGGCGATCCCGGCCCACTTTCTCCACTCCGAGGGCAACTTCCACTTCTACGATCCGGTCAGCAAGATCCTCTTCACGGGTGACGTCGGCACCTCTGGGGTACCCGAAGAGGAGTGTGGCATGCCGATCTCCGACTTCGAGGCCCACATCCCGAAGATGGAGGGCTTCCACAAGCGCTACATGAACTCCAACAAAGTGTGCCGTTACTGGGCCAGTATGGTGCGTGAAATGGATGTAGAGATGATCGTGCCGCAGCACGGTGCCCGCATTGATGGCAAGGAGAATGTGGCCAAGTTCCTCGACTGGTTTCAGGGGCTGGAGTGTGGTGTCGACCTGATGAAGCAGGAGAACTACAAGGTTCCAGGCGCAGGGGCAGCAAAGATCTCCGTTGCCGCATAAGGCTTGAGCCTGTTGAAAGAAAAAAAGCCCGAACACCTGTTCGGGCTTTTTTATTTTAGAGGTCACTGGGGCGGATGAATGGGATCGAATATTTATAAGCGATCGGATTCTCTTTTTGTGTGCATGCCTACACACCTACAAATACAGCATATATGCTATTTGGCATAACATCCTTAATACGCATTAAGTCCCCCATTTAGCCGCATCAGGTCGGTGGAATTCCTGTTCAAGTATTCCCTTAAGCTCGGGGATACATGAGCCGCAGTTGGTTCCCGCCTTGAGCGCAGCCCCCAGCCCTTCAACACTGGCAACACCCTCCTCCCGGATTTTCTTGACCAGGGTATTCCTGCCTACACCGAAACAGGCACAAACTGTGGGACCGGCATCATCTGATGCCACTGGAGGCCTGCCTGACAGCAGGGCAATACGCTCCTGATCGCTTATGACATCCTTACTGAACAATGGCTCCAGCCAGTCATGTGCGGGAAGTTCATGATTGGGGCCGATATATAGACAACTTTCCAACTGGCCGTTCACCAACCGTGCTGCACGGTAACAGCGGGTTGCCGCATCGAAATACTCTGTCCAGCCGACATCACAGTGCTCCGTACAGAGCAGCTGCCGCGCCCGTTGTGCCCAGTCATCAGGCACATTGCGCCCAGCAATCGGGTAACGCCACAAACCCTTGCCACGCGACTTGCTCCAGTAACTGGCATTTTCCAGTGACAGCTCCCGACGCGACAGGAGAAATCCATACCAGTTGGCATGATACGGCTCGACATTGACCGGGCAGTGCTTGAACTCCGGTTGCCCGGAAAGAGGATCGGTAATCGCGCCTACCAGGACATCGACACGGGCAGTATGGCTGAACTGGTCGTTCCAGTGGATGGGAACAAACAGGCTTCCCGGTTGCTGTTTCTCATTAAGCCTTGCCCGGACAACCATCTTCCCCTTTTCGCTGTTCACGCTGACCAGGGTGTTTTCACCAATATCGAGGCGTCGCGCATCCTCGGGGTGGATATCGGCAAAGGGCTCCTGGGTATGAGTGGCGAGGCGTGGTGACTTGCCGCTACGTGTCATGGTATGCCAATGGTCACGCACTCGACCGGTGTTGAGGAGCATCGGGTAGCTCTCACCTGTCGGCATCGCAGGGGGGCGCGGTGTGACCGCGACAAACTGTGCCTTGCCACTGGGGGTGAAGAACTTTCCATCACCAAACAGACGTTGTGTACCGCAAGTCCTGTTGATTTCGATGGGCGACGCACAGGGATGTGCTAATGCCGCGGAAGACATGGATGTCGTGAGCGGCCACTGGATCGGTGCCATGGCATCGTAGTCGGCCTCTGTCAGACCGGCAAGACCACTCAGGTTGAGGTCGCGGCTGCCGTTATTCTTGTAGGCGGTCAGGCGAGCATACTCATCAAATACCGCGGCAGGAGTAGCGTAATCAAAATGCTCACCGAAACCCATGCGCCTGGCCACCTCACTGATGATCCACCAGTCACTCCGCGCCTCACCGGGAGCGGCAAGAAAGTCACGCTGTCGCGAGATACGGCGCTCGGAGTTGGTTACCGTACCGCTCTTCTCCCCCCATGCCAGGGCGGGAAGCTTGATGTGGGCGAGGTCGAGCGTATCCGTCCTGGCCATCACATCCGACACCACCACCAGCTCGCACTTCTGCAGTGCTGCCTTGACCCTGTCCGCCTCCGGCATGCTGACCACCGGGTTGGTCCCTATCACCCATACCGCCTTGACCTTCTCCTCTTCGACAGCACGAAACAGATCGACCGCCTTGAGACCGCCCTGGCTGGCGATGGTTGGCGACCGCCAGAACTGCTGCACAATATCCCGGTGCCCGGGGTTTTCAATATCCATATGCGCTACGAGTTGATTGGCCAGTCCGCCTACCTCACGACCACCCATGGCGTTTGCTTGGCCGGTCACGGAAAAAGGCCCCATTCCAATACGACCGATACGACCGGTATAGAGGTGGCAGTTGATAATGGCATTGGCCTTGTCAGTGCCGCTGGAGGATTGATTAATTCCTTGCGAGTAAATCGTAACAACTCGTTCACTGCGTGCGAAAAGACGGAAAAACTTCTCCACATCCTCCACATCGAGTGCACACTGCTCTGCAACAACATCGATAGAAGGGGCAGTATATTGAGCCGTTCTGAGAGCGGTCTCCAGGCCTTCACAATAATTATCAGTAAAGAGTACGTTACGCTCACCATGTTGCGCCAGATAGCTGAGCAGGCCGTTGAACAGCGTCGCATCACTGCCCGGCTTGATGGGCAGGTGCATATCGGCAATATCACAGGTGGCGGTACGACGGGGGTCGATAACCACTACCTGAAGATCAGGATTCTCCTGCTTGGCCCTGACCAGGCGCTGGTAGATTACCGGGTGACACCAGGCAGTATTGGAGCCGACAAGGACCACCAGCTTGGCCCGCTCCAGGTCCTCATAACTACAGGGAACGCTGTCGGAACCGAAGGCACGCTTGTAGGCAGCCACTGCCGATGACATACAAAGCCGTGAATTGGTGTCGATATTGGCCGAACCAATGAAACCCTTCATCAGTTTATTGGCCACATAGTAATCCTCGGTGAGTAGCTGACCCGAGACATAAAAGGCGACCGCATCAGGGCCGTGCTGTTGAATAATATCGGTTAATCCGCTGGCGACCTTGTCCAGCGCATTGTCCCAGCCAACACGTTGGCCGTTAACCTCCGGATAAAGAAGCCGGCCATCCAGATCGATCGTTTCAGCCAGTGCGGCACCCTTGGAGCATAGGCGTCCGAAGTTGGCCGGATGTTCCGCATCCCCTTTAATGGTAACAGCACCGTTTGAATCAATAGCGGCGATTACCCCACATCCAACGCCGCAATAGGGGCAAGTTGTCTTAATCTCTTTCATCACCGATTTTCTCAGGCGGTGGCCAGCTTGAGTGACGGTTCTTGTTCACTCGACTCCGCCTCTGTGGAAGACTCCTCACTGCTTACCGGCACATCGGGCTGGGCATGGCGTTCGTGCAGGAACTTCAGTACCGCGGCACGGTAGTGGTTGTACTCCGGGGCATCGGCCAGTTCGAGGCGGTTGCGTGGACGCTCCAGTTCGATGTTCAACACCTCACCGATACTTGCCGAGGGGCCGTTGGTCATCATTACGATGCGATCCGAGAGCAGAACCGCCTCATCCACATCGTGGGTGATCATGATCACGGTGTTGTTGAGCTCGTTCTGGATCTCCATCAGTGAGTCCTGCATATGGGTTCGGGTGAGCGAGTCCAGGGCACCGAAGGGCTCGTCCATCAGCAGCACCTTGGGTTCCATGGCCAGCGCACGGGCAATACCGACTCGTTGTTTCATGCCACCGGATATTTCTTCCGGACGAAGATTAAGAGCGTGACTCATATGAACCAGTTCAAGGTTGTGAAGGGTCCAGTCGTGACGCTCTTGCTTGCTCTTGGTTTTGGCGAAAACCTGATCCACGGCAAGACGCACATTGTCGTAAACAGAGAGCCACGGTAGCAGTGAGTGGTTCTGGAATACCACGGCGCGATCCGGACCGGGCTCATCGACCTCCTTATTCTCCAGCAGCACACCACCGGTGGTGGCGTTAAACAGACCTGCGACGATATTCAGCACCGTCGACTTGCCGCAACCGGAGTGGCCGATAAGCGAGATGAATTCACCCTGGTTAATCTTAAGAGAGACATCGTCGAGCACATTCAACGGGCCGTTGTCGGTATCAAAGGTGATGCACATATTTTCAAGGCTTAGGTAACTATTCATTGTTTGTCTCCGTAAAATCATTTAACGCAATATCGGCGTGTCGTAGGAGGCCCGCCCTCGGGCCGAACTGTTCGTATCAATTTGCGGCGAGGGTGCCGCTCCTACTTCAGCTCTGAGGATTAACGCAGAATCGCGTTCTTGTCCCAGCTCAACTTCTTCTGCAGCATCAGCATGCCGCGGTCGAGCAGGAAGCCGATAAAGCCGATAACTAAAATAGCGACCATAATGCGGGCCAGTGAGTTAGAACTGCCGTTCTGGAACTCATCCCACACGAATTTACCGAGACCGGGGTTTTGCGCCAGCATCTCGGCGGCGATTAATACCATCCAGCCGATACCGAGCGACAAGCGCAGGCCGGTGAACATCATCGGCAACGATGAGGGGATCACGATCTTCACGGTTTTGGTGATAAAGCCAAGGCGCAGTACGCGGCTAACGTTGATCAGGTCTTTGTCAACCGAGGAGACCCCCACGGTGGTGTTGATTATGGTCGGCCACAAACAGCAGAGTGTGACGGTAATGGCTGAGTTCAAAAAGGCCTTGTCGAACATCGGGTCATCGGTGACGTAGACCGCACTTACCACCATGGTTACCAGCGGTAGCCAGGCCAGCGGTGAGACTGGTTTGAAGATTTGAATGATCGGGTTCAGTGCACGATAGAGTGAGGCGCTCATACCGGTGACAATGCCGATGGGGATCGCGATTATCGAGGCGACGAGAAAACCGACTCCCACGGTATAGATACTGGTAATGATCTGATCGATAAAGGTGGCCTTACCGGTGTAGGGACGAATCTTTACTTTGGCATCGGGGTTCTTCGCCAGTTTGGCGGCGTTGCGCTTCTCCTGACGCTCATAGAAGGCGACCTCTTTGAGGCGCTCGGCCTTGTGCTCGTCCCACAGTGATACGGTCTGCTCCCATACCTGTGAGGGACCGGGTAGTGCTCCCAGTGATGTCTGGATGTTCTTTGCTGCGGTTCCCCAGACACCGAGAAAGATGATGATGGCAAACAGTGGAATAAACAGGTGCTTACTCACACCGGCTGTCATCTTAAGGAATTTGTCTCCCTGCACAGCGGATTGGAAACGATCCAGCCAGCTGACGGAGAAGGTTTTATTTGGATTGATAAGTGCTGTGCTCATGATACTGCCCTATGTGGGTTAAGTGACCCTGAGGCGGACCCCAGGGAAAACTTTTTACAACTAGATTTTTTCCTTACCTTTAAGACCAATGTTGAATTTTTTCAGGTAGTCGTTAGGCTTCTTGCCGTTGTAGGTAATACCGTCGATGAAGTGGGTCTGCGGTGCGCGGTAACCATCCTCTTTGGCAAAGTCCGGAAATTCGCTGGCGGCGATCTTGCCCTCGGCGATCAGCTCCCTGGCGGCCTCGGCATAGATGTCTGGGCGGTAGACCTTCTTTGCGACATCCATGAACCAGCCGTCAGACTTCTCTTCACTGATCTGGCCCCAACGGCGCATTTGTGTGAGGTACCAGATCGCATCAGAGTAGTAAGGGTAGGTCGCGTTGTAACGGAAGAAGACGTTGAAGTCGGGAACGGCGCGCTTGTCACCCTTCTCATACTCAAAGGTACCGGTCATAGAGTTGGCGATGACATCGTAGTCGGCACCGACATAGTTGGATTGCGAGAGGATCTTCACCGCCTCGGGGCGATTGGCGTTGTTGTTCTCATCCAGCCATTTGGCTGCACGAATCATCGCCTTAACGACACGGATATGGGTATTGGGATTCTTCTCTGCCCACTTAGCAGAGACGCCGAAGACCTTCTCCGGGTTGTCCTTCCAGATCTCATAGTCGGTGACGACCGGCACACCAATACCTTTAAATACCGCCTGCTGGTTCCACGGCTCGCCTACACAGTAACCGTAGATGGTGCCAGCCTCCATGGTAGAGGGCATTTGCGGTGGCGGGGTGACGCTCAGCAGCGCATCGGCATCAATGGTTCCACTGGTATCACCCTTGTGCGGGGCATAGTAACCGGGGTGGATGCCACCGGCGGCGAGCCAGTAACGCAGCTCGTAGTTGTGGGTAGAGACGGGGAACACCATGCCCATCTTAAAGGGCTTGCCCTCGTCCTTGTATTTTTCGACAACCGGCTTAAGTGCATCGGCCTTAATCGGATGAACAGGCTTGCCGTTCTCATGGGGAACGTGCGGTTTCATCTGATCCCAGATCTTGTTGGAGACGGTAATGGCGTTGCCGTTCAAGTCCATCGAGAAGGCGGTGATAATGTCAGACTGAGTACCGAACCCGATGGTCGCGCCGAGAGGTTGTCCGGCCAGCATATGGGCACCGTCCAGCTCACCATCAATCACGCGATCTAAAAGCACCTTCCAGTTGGCCTGGGCCTCCAGGGTCACATAAAGGCCTTCGTCCTCGAAGTAGCCCTTCTCATAGGCAATGGCCAGTGGAGCCATGTCGGTCAGCTTGATGAAGCCGAATTTCAGATCCTCCTTCTCTGGATCACCCACTTCGGCCACAGCACTACCACTGCCGACTGTCATGCCTCCCAAGGTGCTGGCAACTGCCAGTGCCAGCAGGCTCCGCTTTATAAAGCCACGTCGATTGTGGTTACCCGGTTTGCTGTTTGTATCGCGCTTCATCACTTTCTCCTGATTTCTTTCAAGAACAAAAAAGACGTCACACCCTGACACGCTGCGTTGCAGCATGCCCGGGTGGACGCCTTTGTCCGATGTTTCAGCGCCATCATGGGCGCTAAATCCAAAATTTCTTTCACTCACTATCGCCGTTGACAGGAGTGGTATTCAGCAACAGTCCAAACGCTGGAGCGTTGTTGTGATTTACATCTGCAGTGACCGTGCCAATTTTTTCAAAACCCGTTAAGTCATTGATTTTTTAATTAGGAAAGCCCGCCAGCACACTAATCACCAAGCCCTGAACCAAACGATGGATGACCCACAATGATGCATTAGCAACATCTAATGAACCATTTTTATGCAGGGGTCAGTCCAGTAACTCCAGCGAGGTGATCAGATTTCGCGCTACCTCAGCCAACCTCTGGTTGCTGCTCATCGCCGTCTTGCGCAGCATCTGGTAGGCCTCCTCCTCCCCACACCCCTTGCGCTTCATAATGATCCCCTTCGCCCTGTCGATCAGCTTGCGCTCTTCCAGGGTCGTTTTCACCCGCGCCAGTTCATCCTTGAGTGCCTGATATTCACGAAAGCGGGCAATGGCCACATCCATCAGCGGTTTGATGCGGTTGTCCGACAATCCATCTACCACATAAGCGCTGACACCGGCCTCTATCGCCTTATCGATACTACTGCTGTCGCTGTCGTCGGCAAACATCACCACCGGTTTCGGATTATCTCGGGAGATACAGCGCAGGTGCTCCAACGTGTCACGGCCAGGGGACTCCAGGTCGACAATAACCACATCGGGCTGTAGTTCAGCCACCTGCT
Organism: Pseudomonadota bacterium; assembly: GCA_039714395.1. Classification (GTDB taxonomy): domain Bacteria; phylum Pseudomonadota; class Gammaproteobacteria; order Thiohalomonadales; family Thiohalomonadaceae; genus JAPHSX01. The sequence goes on from JBDLJH010000004.1 coordinate 18,376, forward strand.
GGCTGATGTTCTCACCACTGGCAAGGATCGCGATCACCTCGTGATCGGCGCCGTTCAGCACCTGCTCAAGCAATGCCGAGTGTCCCCGATTCTCATCGATGAGAAGGACCTTGAGTTTTTGATTTGAATTCACCTTATAACCACACCTGTTAATGAAACCTGAATATGTTCGTGCAATATCCAGACCAGCTTAGATTTAAGGTAGATGCACCAAATTGTGTTTATAGCGTCGAGAGATAGCAGGTTTATAAACTGGAAATATTCTACAGGCGCATTCACGAAGAAATGTGCTGCACGCTTTTTTACCGGCCTAACATCATTGGCAGATGTCTCCTGAAATTGGCTCTCAACACGCACACGCGAGGCCACCACAATAATAATGGCCGTAATATGCTTTTATATAAGGGAAAATCAGAAGTAACTGGAGCGGGTGAAGGGAATCGACCGTTTCGACGGGATCGAAACGGGACGCACTTTGTGCGCCCGTAGGGTGCATGCCATGGATGGCGTGCATCAACCCTCGTTGCTGAGCGTATATCTATCTGTCAGGAACAGCTGGAAAAGTTGGAGCGGGTGAAGGGAATCGAACCCTCGTGATCAGCTTGGGAAGCTGGAGTTCTACCATTGAACTACACCCGCGAAGCGCGACAGATTCTAGCACCGGCACAAAGCCGTACTCAATGCATATTTACCGAGGGAGCCTCTGCTTTATTCATGAACTCGTATCTCACGCCTAAAATATCCAGCTTCATCCAAAATAAATCAGAGACTCCCTAGAGAGAATTCCAGAGGTCTGAGAAATCTCCACTCTTCATCTCTTTCTCCCGCTCCGGGTGCGTAAGCCCATGAAGCTGACGATTCATCTGTTCAAGTGACATCTCTTCATCGGCATCAACGGATACTGCATGAAAATGAAAACCATCAAACAGCGGTGAGACCACCACCCGATCATGCAAAGAGAGAGGCACCTCCTTACCATCAATCACCAGATAAAGTTGCTTACTGTGAATACCCGGAAGATGTGGCAGAAACAGTTGTGGCTTGTGATCCTTGCCGATGCCTAACAGACAATACAGGGCGGTACGCCGCCTCTCCTGGTGAACCACCACCAACACCGGCTCCATGCTATCGGCCAGGCACATCAACCCCGCCGAGAGACTACTCCCCCCGTCAGTAAGCCAACGAACCATGCACAGATGTAACACCTCATCATTGCCCGCCTGCACCCCAATCAACTCACCCACCTGAAGCGGCTCCATCTCTCCTTTATCAAACTCCAGACAATAACCAGATTTGGTATAGTCTCGTTGACGTGCATGGGTAAACTGATACTCTTTCTCATCAGCCTCTTGTGACCACGATTTCTGAGTGATCTCGGTGGCGTGAAAAATGCTGTTCCAGACATCCTCTTCGGGGTACCCACCCATCACAGTACCAGGATTAAGCGTAGCCTTCTCCTCACTATCACCCTGCAGAACCAGCTCCTCCAGCTCATCGCTCATATGCTGGTCGCTAATGCCATGGGCAGAGCTATCTGTCCTGCCCTGTAACAGCTGGAAAATACTGCTCATGCCTATCGCCGCCTCAACGCGAACTTCACTGCGGGTACGCTCATCACGTCCACTCTCGAAGCTATGCCAGCAACTCAGCAGTGTCTCCAGGGTTTCACGTGAGATCGCCCCTCCCCCCGGCAGTTGCATCAAATCACTCTCACCGAGCTGCTCTAGCAAGCCATGGATACGAACGTTCAATCCGCTCAGATCCAGCAACAGTCCCGCCTGCTTGTCAGCGTCACAATCCTGACAGCACTCCTCGTTGAACTGGCTATGTGGAGCATCTGCATCACGACGAATACAGTAGCCGGATAACTCACTGCTGCGCTGTTCGGCCTCCACCAGCTCACAGCGCTCCAGCCACATCGGCATATTATTATGTACCTGCTCCATCTGTTCGCGATTGAACAGTTGCGGCTCAATCATCGATAGTAGCAATGCCCGCTTATACTCCCCTTCGGTGGTGGTGGGCCTGTCGGTCAGTGGTAACTTGACCTTCTCACGCTGGCGCTTGTTATCACGTGCCGTCCAGTACAACTGGTGCAGTGCCAGCCAGACCCCGCCCGGCACTACACGGTGGATCAGACGGTAGTTACAGAGGATGCGGTTGAGATAGTAGATAAGGCGATGCACTGCCTCCAGCCAGATACGGGTATGCGTCATACGATAAAACCAGGAGGCATTCTCCTCGCTATTGAGAACAGCCTGATAGGCGATCACCACCTCATGCAGAATACCGGTGGATAACTGCGCCGCCCGCAGACTCTTCTTCGGCAGCGGAAAGGAGATACCGGTGTAGTGGCGTTCCAGTGACTCAAGCACTGTATGTAACGGTGTAGCGCACTCCTCCATTAACTCAAAGCGATTAGCCAGAGGAATATCCAGCCGGTTCACCTCCCGCAGCATCTCGTAAAGTCGCCTGGAGGTCTCACCGATGTGGCCGAGCGGCAGTTCCTCCACCCATTGCCGTACCGCCACTATTCGAGTGTCGACAGAATCTTTATCAGGCTGCTGCTGATCCGGGATACGAAAAGAGAGTAAGTCCATGAATGACCCTGTTGGTGCTCTGTGGGCGGCAAATAGTCCGCAAAAAATAATCCAGTACTTATAGATATAATGGACAATGGCGTTAAATGCACCCTATTTTGCACTTTTTCCTGTTTCGGATCGTTGACGTAGATAGAGCCTAAAGGCTAGTCTTTGCGCCCATGAATATCTATCTCAACGGTGAGGCACGTGAGGTGCCCGACAACTGTAGCGCCGCCCAGCTGGTCGAAGAGCTTGGCCTGGGTGGAAAACGTATCGCCATGGAGGTCAATCAGGAGATCGTCCCTCGCAGCAGCTATGCCGAGCACTCCCTGAGGGCCGACGACAAGGTGGAGATCGTCCACGCCATCGGCGGCGGTTCGTGTACCGACCGCTAGAACGCTATAATCACCCCCACATTTCATGCGGCCAACAGGCTGCCGAAGCAAAGCAAGCAGGAACCCACACATGGCACAAAATAATGATCCGCTGATCATCGCAGGCGTCGAATTTCAATCCCGTCTTCTTACCGGTACCGGCAAATACAAGGATATGGAGGAGACCCGCCTTGCCACCGAGGCCGCAGGTGCCGAGATCGTCACCGTGGCGATCCGCCGCTCCAACATTGGCCAGGACCCGAGTCAGCCCAACCTGCTGGAGGTACTGCCACCGGAGAAATACACCATCCTGCCCAACACCGCGGGCTGCTACACCACCGAGGACGCGGTACGTACCTGCCGTCTGGCACGCGAACTGCTCGATGGCCATAAACTGGTGAAACTTGAAGTGCTGGGTGACGAGAAGACCCTCTACCCCGACGTCACCGCCACCCTTGAGGCGGCAGAGATCCTGGTAAAGGACGGCTTCGATGTGATGGTCTACACCTCCGACGACCCGATCCTTGCCAGGCGCCTGGAAGATCTCGGCTGCTGCGCGGTAATGCCGTTGGCCGCCCCCATCGGCTCCGGCCTTGGGATGCAGAACCCCTACAACATCCTCACCATCGTCGAGAACGCCAATGTACCGATCCTGGTCGACGCCGGTGTCGGCACTGCCAGTGATGCTGCAATGGCGATGGAGCTGGGTGTCGATGGCGTATTGATGAACACCGCTATCGCCAGTGCTCAGAACCCGGTACTGATGGCATCGGCAATGAAGAAGGCGGTGGAGGCCGGACGCGAGGCCTTTAAGGCCGGACGCATCCCGCGCAAGCGTTACGCCTCCGCCTCCAGCCCCATCGACGGGACTTTCTTTTAAAACCACTTTTCCGCGAAGTCGCACAGAGGAAAAACCAAATTTTACTGGTTTGATACCCTGATATTACTTCGCGAGCTTTGCGGCAAAAATTCCAATGAACGAAAAAATCCCTTACCTGCGCCGCATCCGCTCCTTCGTTCGCCGCGAAGGGCGCTTCACGCCTGGACAACAGCGAGCCATGGACGAACTGTTCCCCAGGTTCGGCATAGCTGCAGGGGAGGAGAAACTGGACCTCGATGCGATCTTCGGTCGTAGTGCTCCGCGCATCATAGAGATCGGTTTCGGCAATGGGGAATCCCTTGCACAGATCGCAAAAAATCACCCCGAGAACGACTACCTTGGCATTGAGGTACATCGCCCCGGTGTCGGCCACCTGTTGCAACTGATCGAAGAGCAGCAACTGACCAACCTGCGAGTAATGAGCGAAGATGCGGTAGATATCCTGGAGCAGCAGATCCCTGATAACTCCCTCGATGCCCTCTACCTCTTCTTTCCCGATCCCTGGCACAAAAAGCGTCATCACAAGCGCCGTCAGGTACAGGCCTCATGGGCGCAGCTAGTAAGAAGAAAACTGAAACTGGGCGGCAAGCTACATATGGCCACCGACTGGAAAAACTACGCCGAGTATATGCTCAAAGTATTAAGTGCTGCAGAGGGCTTTCGCAACACCTCCAGTAGTGACGACTATGTAGCCAAACCCGACTACCGTCCCGAAACCAAATTTGAACGACGTGGTCAGCGCTTGGGACACGGGGTATGGGATCTGCTGTTTGAGAAGCTCAGCTAACCGGAGAGACCTGAAGGCCCGCCCTTGTCGTTCATCAGTAGATAGACACCGACAGCAACCACAGCGCCCCACAACACCATCGCGCCAGCGCCTAGTACCTCCCACAACTGCCCCATAAAGAGCAGCAGCAGAAGTGCCAGCGCCAGTACGCCGTTACCTATCCAGAATTTTGTTGTTGGTTTGTCGTCGTTCATTGTTTTCTATCTCTTATTTATCAGCTGTGATCAACGCATACCACGTGACTGTTTAATTCTCTCGTAGGCCTTTCTGATCTGTTGTGTCTTTTCGGTTGCCACTTTAATCATCTCCTCCGGCAAGCCCTTTGAGACCAGTTTGTCCGGGTGGTGTTGGCTCATCAGGCGGCGGTAGGCCTTCTTTACCTCGGCATCACCGGCAGACTTGGTTACATCAAGGACCGCATAGTCCTCATCCAGGGTGGGACCACGCTCCGCACCACGCGGCGCATATCCTCCGGCACCACCTGCACCTCTTGCCGCACGCACCATCGCCTCCAGATGATCGAACTCGTGCTGACTAAATCCAAGCAGCTCAAAAACATGTAACAACAGAGTCCGTTCATCCGCATGCAACACACCATCGGCGTAAGCGGCCTGCAACTGGATCTCAAGAAACATCTGCATCAGGGTATGGCGACGATGACACTCACGCCGAAACTGTTGTAGCACCCCATCAAGATCAAAGTCGGGCTGCCGGCCCTGATTAAAGAGATCGATGGCGAGTTTTTTCTGCTGCTCGCTAAACATCATCTGCGCCATCACCGCTTTGGCGAATGCGATCTCATCCTTGCTTACCCGGCCATCCGCCTTGGCAAGCCGTCCCATTACCGAGAAGGTGGCGGTAAAGAAGGCCAGCTGGATACGTGCCTGTCCACCAGGCGACACACCCTCATTCAATCCATTCAATCCTTTATCAAAGCTATGGCCCAGCGAGGCACCCAGCACCGCCCCCAACGGACCACCCATAATAAAACCGAATGTGCCACCCAGTACCTTGCCCCACCAACTCATCACACTACCTTCCGTTCCGCATCAGCGCGGAGAATTCAATTCAATATCACGCCTAATTTCATCAAGCGCACGAGTCACTGCAGGATAGTCCATATCATTGACCTCTATCCGGTAATTATCTAACTGCAGCAACAAAAATTCACTGCTCAATGTCTTCAGCACCACTGCTCGCGAAATACTCTTCCTTAATCGCAATCAGCTTAGCCATAGTTATTTCCTTAAATCGCCCTTACTTTCTCCAAAATGTTGGAGTAAGTAGCACCAGCAAAGTGAAAATTTCAAGCCGACCCAACAGCATAGCAAAACAGAGTATCCACTTGGCAAAATCAGACAGATTTGCGTAGTGCAGGGCGACATCACCAAGACCCGGCCCGAGGTTATTCATGGTAGCGGCGACGGCAGAGAATGCGGTGACCTGATCGAGCCCTGTCATCATTAACAGCAGCATAATAATGCTAAAGATAGCGACGTAGGTGGCAAAAAAGCCCCATACCGAATCAATAACTCTATCCGGCAATACCTTGCCACCAACCTTGATCGGGATCACCGCGTTAGGATGGATAAGGCGAGCGATCTCACGCATCCCCTGTTTTAACAGCAGCAAAAAACGGATCACCTTCATGCCGCCGCCGGTGGAGCCGGCACAACCGCCAACGAAGCTTGCAAATAGCAGCAACACTGGCAGAAAACCGGGCCAGAGGGCGTAGTTGCTGGTAGTGAAACCAGCCGTAGTACCGATGGAGACCACCTGAAAGACACCATGCAACAGGGCATGCGAGAAGTCTTCAAAGGTCTTGTTCATATAGAGAAAACTGGTGGTGATGACGGCGATCACACCTAGCACCGTGATATAAGTCCTGAGCTCTGAGTCAAGGAAGTAGGGGCGCAAACTTGCCCCACGCCAGGCGATAAAATGCAGCGCAAAGTTAACACCGGAGAGCAGCATGAAAATGATCGCAACCACCTCGATCAGCGGCTGTTCGTGGAAAAACCCCATACTCGCATCGTGGGTGGAGAACCCCCCAATGGCGACCGTCGAGAAGCTGTGACCGATAGCGTCGAAAAAACTCATACCGGCGATCCAGTATGCCAGTGCGCAAGAGACGGTAAGCCCAAGGTAGATATACCACAGTGCCTTGGCGGTCTCGGTAATACGCGGGGTAAGTTTATTGTCCTTCATTGGCCCCGGCGTTTCGGCACGATAGAGCTGCATCCCACCGATGCCCAGCATGGGCAGGATGGCAACGGCCAGTACAATGATCCCCATACCGCCTAGCCACTGAAGCTGTTGACGGTAATAAAGGATGCTTGGGGGCAGGTGGTCGATGCCGGTGATGACGGTGGCCCCGGTGGTAGTGAGGCCGGAGATCGATTCAAAGACCGCATCGGTGATGCTCAGATGCGGTTGATCGCCTATGGCAAAAGGTAAAGCACCAAACAGACCAAGTACCGTCCAGAACAGTACCACCACCATAAAGCCATCACGCAGTCTCAGCTCCTTGCGCATATTGCGAACCGGTAGCCAGGCGAACATCCCCGTGCTAAAGGTGAGGGCAAAGGCAAGCATAAAGGGGATATGTAGCTGATCTGCACTGATTACTGAAACCAGCAGCGGTGGCAACATGGTTGTGCTGAAGAGCATCAGCAACAGACCGACAATACGTTGAATAGCGGTTAGTTGCATGGGCCTACAGGAAGGTAACCCCAACCTGGAACAAACGTTCAACCTCGGGGATGCGCTTCTTGTTTACTACGAACAGCAGCACATGATCCTCAGCCTCGATTACCGTGTCGTGATGAGCAATCAACACCTCCTCACCACGCACCACAGCACCTATGGTTGTACCCTCCGGGAGCTTAATATCCTCGATTGCCTTGCCCACCACCTTTGAGGAGGCGGCATCACCATGGGCAATCGCCTCGATGGCTTCTGCAGCACCACGGCGCAGTGAATGCACCATCACCACATCACCACGACGCACATGAGCGAGCAGACTTCCAATAGTGGCCTGCGGCGGTGAGATCGCAATGTCGATGTCGCCACTCTCCACCAGGTCGACATAGGCGGCACGATTGATTAAGGCCATCGTCTTGCGCGCACCGAGGCGTTTGGCCAACATTGCCGACAGAATATTCACCTCATCGTCATTGGTCATGGCGCAGAAAACATCGGTCTGCTCAATATTTTCTTCGATCAGCAGCTCTTCATCGGCGGCATCACCCTGTAACACGATGGTGTTATCCAGCTCCTCCGAAATGGCACGGGTGCGACGCGCATTGTGGTCGATCAACTTAACCTGATAACGTTTCTCCAGGGCCTTGGCGAGACGTTTTCCAATATTACCGCCACCGGCGATGATCACCCGCTTCACCGGCTTTTCCAGACGGCGCAATTCACTCATTACCGAGCGGATGTCCTTCTTCGCAGCGATGAAAAAGACCTCATCATCGGCCTCTATGACAGTATTACCCTCGGGATTAATAGCGAGGCCACGGCGGTAGATGGCAGCAACGCGACTCTGTACACCCGGCATGTGGTCGCGCAGCGTTTTTAACTCGTGACCAACCAGTGGACCGCCGTAGTAAGCCTTGACCGCGACTAGCTGTACCCGGCCGCCGGAGAAATCGAGTACCTGCAAAGCTCCGGGATGTTCGATTAGTCGGTGTACATAGTCGGTAACCAGCTGCTCGGGGCTAATGATGACATCGACCGGCATCGCCTCCTGGGTGAACAGCTCGGCGTGTTGCAGGTAGGCCTGAGAGCGCACCCGGGCGATTTTGGTGGGGGTGTGATAGAGGGTATAGGCAACCTGACAGGCGACAATATTGGTCTCGTCACTATTGGTTACCGCGATGATCATGTCTGCATCTTCAGCGCCGGCCCGCTGTAACACGTCGGGGTGGGAAGCCATTCCCTTAATGGTGCGCAGGTCGAGGCGGTCCTGCAAATCGTGCAACAGGTCGCTGTCGACATCGACTATCGTAATGTCGTTGGCCTCGCTGGCAAGATTATTTGCCAGTGAGGAGCCAACCTGACCTGCGCCGAGGATAATTATTTTCATGTGGCGTGTCGTCGTCTCTCGATCATGCTATTTCAGGTGCGCACATTCTAGCGTGCCAGCGTGCCGTCCGCATCCAAAAAGCACGGCCAATGTCAGATTGTACCCTTGGGGTCGATGCCCAAAGAGCGCAGCTTGCGATAAAGGTGAGTACGTTCAACACCGGCATGTTGCGCCACCTTAATCACGCTCCCCTCGTAGCGCCGCATCAAGGACTCAAAATAGTTATGTTCAAACTGTTCACGCGCCTGACGTAGCGGCAACTCGTAGGCCAGGCTGGCAGCATCGGCAACAGGGGCACGATGTTGCTGTCCCAACGCCTCTTCTACCTCATCGATGTCGATCTGACGCTCTCGCCCGGTAATTAACAGACGCTGGATCAGGTTCTTCAATTCACGCACATTGCCAGGCCAGCTGTGCTGGCGCAAACGGTTCTGCGCAGCGGTAGTAAAGCTACGGTAGGGAAGCTTTTCGCGCTCGACGAAATGATCACTATAAAAACTGAGCAGGTCCAGTACATCCTCGTTATGCTCGCGTAGTGCCGGAATATAGAGCGACACAACATTAAGCTGATAGTAGAGCTCCTCACGGAACTTCTGCTGTAAGATCAACGGTTCTAGCGGGTGGCGACTGGCTGCCAGGATACGCACATCAACGCTTACCGGGCTGCTACCCCCAAGGCGCGTAAAGCTCCCGTCTGTGAGCAGAGCAAGCAGGCGCCCCTGACCATCCTGGTCCATCTCTCCCACATCATCTATGTAAAGGGTGCCGCCATTGGCCTGCTCCAGCAGGCCGTGCTGGATATCTTCCCCCTCCTCACTACCAAATAGGCGGGCACTGCCCTCTGCAGCATTAAGGGCCGTAATATCGGCAACAAAGAACGCGGCCTTACTGCGCGCACTGTGGCTGTGAAGATAGCGTGCAAAAAGGTTTTTTCCACTCCCGCCTTCTCCCGTGATCAGTACCGGTGTGTCGTGTGGTGCCAGTTGCATCGTCTGTTCGCGTAGCTGTACAAAACGTTTACTGCGTCCTACCGGTTCCTCCAGACTCTGCACCTCACGGCGCAGACCGGCATTCTCACGTTGTAGATTAAAGCTATCCAGCGCATGTTCGATGGTAAGCAGCAGCTTGGCCAGAGAGAGTGGCTTTTCGATAAAGTCATAGGCACCCAGACGGGTTGCCTCCACCGCCGTCTCTACCGTGGCGTGGCCCGACATGATAATCACGGGGATATCGAGTGGTTCACTATCGGTCCACTCCTTGAGCAAGGTGATTCCATCAATGTCCGGCATCCAGATATCGAGCAGAATCAGATTGAAGCGCTGCTGCTGGCGGGCATTGCGTGCCTCGACAGCATTTTCAGCAATACTGACGCTATAGCCCTCATCCTCAAGGATCTCCTTCAGCAGGGTGCGGATATCGTGTTCATCATCCACTACCAGAATATGTTGCGCTGCACTCATCTATCAGTCCTGGGTCAAGGCTACTGGGGGTCGGTATTGAGCAGTGGACGTGGGGTATCACCGTCGCGCCGCTGCCGATGCCTGGCCTGCACCGGCAGACGCACCGTTATCACGGCACCGCCCTGCTCACCATTTTCGGCCCATATGATACCGCCGTGTTCTTCAACGATCTTTTTCACCACTGCCAGCCCCAAACCCGTCCCTTTTGGCTTGGAGGTAATGTAGGGCTCAAACATTTGGTCTAATAACTCCTCGGGGAACCCGGGGCCGTCGTCCTCGAAACATAGTTCAACAAAACGGCAACTGTCCTTCTCGGCGCAGTGTACCCGCAACTGAAGCATTACTGGTCTGTCTTCGGTATTGGCCTCAATGGCATTTTTCACCAAATTATGCAGTAACTGGCGAATACGTCCCACATCGGCCTCAATGGTGGGCAACTCACCCGGACTCTCCAGATGGATTTTCAGTCTCTCATCACCCTGATAGAGATCCAGCACCTCATTGATCAACCTTCCCAGGGCCACCGACGTGAGCTGTAGTTTGGGTGGGCGCGCATAGTCAGAGAAGGCTTTCACCATCTCCTTCATACTCTCTACCTGCTGCACTATGGTGTGGGTAGAGCGGTCCAGCACCTCGGCGTCCTCTCCCGACATCTGCTTGAGGTATTTATGACGCAGGCGCTCGGCGCTGAGCTGGATAGGGGTCAGCGGGTTTTTGATCTCGTGAGCCAGACGACGTGCCACCTCACCCCAGGCAGCGTCGCGCTGTGCCTGAATCAGGGCCGTCACATCATCGAAAACAATAACATGCTCCCCTGCCAGCACGCCCTCCGCAACATGCCCCCCCGCCGGTACACCCTCTGCCTGAAGTGATGAGCCACGACAACTCAATACACGCCGTCCGCCACCACCGAAAAGCACGACCTCCACCTGCCAACCACCTTGTACCGAGCTCAGGTGCTCGGCAATCGTCTCCAGCAGCGGCTCCAGTATGGGATATCTTTCTGCGGCCTCCTGTAGTGAAAGCCCAAACAGCGGGGCAAGCTCGACACCAAGAATGGTCGCTGCGGCACTGTTAGCGGTGTGTAACTTATCGTGTTGATTAAGGGTAATCACCCCGGAGGAGAGGCAAGCAAGCACCGCCTCCAGGTAGGCACGCTGTTCCTCGGCCTGCGCCTGACTCTGCTCTGCGCTATCGCGGGCACGAGACAGTTTGCGCGTCATCTCATTAAATGAGCGCACCAGAAAACCCAACTCGTCGCGGCCGGGCAGCGGCAGGCGCATATCATAGTCACCATCGGCAACGGCACGGGTGCCCTCAGCCAGATCGCGGATTGGGGCAACCAGTCTTCGTGCCGAGAAGAAGGCGGCCCATACTGCGGTAAGCAGGCTAAGCAGCAATACCAGCGACAGGGTAAGGGTGAAGCTGTATTTCAACGGCTCGCGCAGGAAACTCAGTTCTTTGTACTGGGTAAAGGCTCCCTGCACGCTGGCGGCGAGGGTATCAATACGTTCAGGGATCGGATAGAGCGCATGCAGCAAGCGGGGCTCACCCAGCGGGTCGGGGTTGGCAATGGAGGTGACGATACGATACTGCAGACCCCCACGCTCATGCGCCGGCTCCAACGCTGCATATTCAAGCCCATGGCGTAACTGTTGCAGGATCGCCTGGTTCGGCAGGGTGGGCAACACCTTGGCCGCATCAAGACTACTGCTGCTCATCACACGGCCATTGCCCGAGAGCAGGGTCATCTCCGTAGCATCCGTCGCTTCACGTATCGCATGAATACTTAGCACAATGGTGCTATCGGGTTTCCGTGCCAGCTCCAACCCTATATCGCGACTGTCACGCAGCAGTTCGCGCAGGCGACTATCCAGCGCACTGCGTCCCAGCTCCAGGGCATCCTCTAACGCCTTCTCTGCACGCAGGTCAAACCAGCTGTCGATACCGCGGTGCAGAAAGTCCAATGAGAAGTAATAAAGTACCGAGATGGGAGAGACCGAGAGCACGACGAACATCACCACCAGCCGTGCCGTAAGACGTGACCCCGCCGCGCGCCGGCGATACTGGCCGATCAGTAAGATAAGGTTGCGGCCGATAAGCGCTAATAGCAGTACCAGAGCGAGGATATTTATCCCCAGCAACAGTGAATAGAGCCGACCGAAGAGATCGGAGTTCTGGGTCGCTGCACTCATCAAATAGAGCGAAGCAAGCAGTAGCACGAACAACAATACTACCGGCTTAGGGCCGGAGGTGAGGCGCCTTAGGGTATCAAGGACCATGTGTACCAGTCACTCTTGAGACGCCAGGCGGGGGAGATATAGGCAACCGGTCGCAGTGGCGAGGGCAGCGCTTCAATATCAAGCCCCACCTGCATCGACACGGTATAGCGCTCATCAGGGAGAACCAGTTTACTGTCGAGCAGGGGCAGACCACGAAGGGAACCCAGGGCCTCCACCGCCGTACGGTAGCTGGAAAAACTATAAAAGGCACCACTATTGAGGTTACGCAGCAGATATTGATGCGACAGGGCATGGTATTGCAGGCTATAACGCTGTTCCAGGGCGGCAATTTCCACATCTAGCCACCAGTTCCGTTCACGCTCAATTTCAAGGATGAGCTGTACCGTCAGCGGCACACCATTACTCAGGGCTCGCAGGGTCTCATCACTAAAGCGGTAGTCGATATCGGCATCCAGCAGGTAGACCCCCTCCTTGACCTCGGTATGGATACCCTCGATTAAAAAGTCACCGGCCTGAGCACTACTAACACCGCAAACGAAACAGAACGTAGCGACGAGCAGGCGCAGCCATCGCCTTGGGCATAGCCGCCGCCTAAGCCGTGAATTTTTCGATACAGGCGTAATAAAAACCATCCATTCCATCTCGATTCGGCAGGATCTGTCTGCCAACGCTGGTGCCAACTCCCCAGTTGGCAGCGATCTTTTTCTCTCGTGCATCCTCCCTTCTGGCAAGGAAGCTCTGTAGCTGTTGAGTATTCTCCTGAGGCAGCACCGAGCAGGTTGCGTAGACAAGCATACCCCCTGGCTTGAGCAGGGGCCACATTGCATCAAGAATGGTGGCCTGCAGCGTGACCAGCTTATCAATATCCTCAGGGCGGCGCAGCAGCTTGATATCGGGGTGGCGACGGATCACACCACTGGCCGAACAGGGGGCATCAAGCAAAATGCGGTCAAAGGGCTTCCCGTCCCACCACGCTTCAGGTCTGGCCGCATCACCGCTAATCAGGCTTGCCCGCAGATTCAAACGTGCCATATTCTCCGCGACACGTTTCAACCTTTTCTCCTCAATATCGAGTGCGATCAGTTCAATATCACTGCATATTTCCAAAATGTGACCGGTCTTACCGCCGGGGGCCGCGCAAGCATCAAGCACCCGCATACCCGGCTGGTGTCCCAGCAGATTGGCAGCCAACTGGGCTGCTGCATCCTGTACGGAGACCCTTCCCTGAGCGAAGCCGGGCAATGACTCCACATCCTGTGGGCTCGCCAGAGTGAGGGCATCGGGAGCATGGGGGTTGGTCGTCGCCTCGATCCCTGCTGCCTTTAACTCACCCAAATAGGCCTCACAAGACTGGTGATTGCGGGCATTGCGCAGGGTCATCGGCGGGCGCTCATTATTGGCACCTAAAATCGCCTGCCAATCCTCCGGCCAGGCCAGCGTCAGTGCGTCGATGAGCCAGCGCGGGTGAGCGTAGCGCGCCTCAGGATGGCCACTCAGTTTTTTGTTCAACTCCTCCCTTTCACGCTGGTAACGACGCAATACCGCATTGACCAACCCTTTTGCCCACCCCTTTTTCAGAGCAGCGGTCACCGCCACCGTCTCCGAGACGGCAGCGTGGGGCGGGATATCCATGTACTCAAGCTGGTAGAGGCCACACAATAGTAGACAGTGAACGTCGGCATCCTTGTTGCGAAGCGGCTTATCGAGCAGTCGGCCCAGCAGTACGTCGAGTCGGTGCCACCAGCGCAGGGTGCCATAACAGAGCTCCTGCGCCAGGGCGCGGCGCTCAGACGGTAGTGGGACAAAAGAGTGAGGGAGCAACGAAGAGAGAGACTGGCCCTCGGTGCTAACACGAACAAGGACCGAGACGGCGCTATGACGGGGAGTGGGAGTCGGTTTAGCCACCCAGTACCACCCCATCAAGGCTGCGGGAGTTGAGGAACTCAGCAGCAGAAAGCGGCTTACCTCCCGGTAGTTGCAGCCGCTTGAGGCGCAAAACCCCCTCACCACAGACCACATCAACACCGAGCTTATTAGCGCTAATAACACTACCAGGGCTGGTACTACCCTCACTGGTAAGTGCCTCGGCCTCCCAGATACGCAATACCTTATCCTCAAACGGGGTTTGCGCTACCGGCCAGGGATTGAAGGCAGCCACATGGCGTGCAAGCTGCGTAGCAGGCAGCTGCCAGTCCATTGTCGCCTCTGCCTTGTGGAGCTTTTTTGCATAGTTGGAGAGGGCATCATCCTGTTGCTCGGGGGTAATCGTCCCTGCCTGAATCGCCTTCAGGGTCTCTACAATGGCCTGAGCACCCAGCTCAGCGAGACGATCGTGCAGGCTCTGGGCGTTATCCTCGTTAGTAATGGGAGTGGTCACCTTATATAGTATATCGCCGGTATCCAGCCCCACATCCATCTGCATAATAGTAACGCCAGTCTCGGTATCACCCTCAATAATCGCCCGTTGAATTGGGGCTGCACCGCGCCAGCGAGGAAGCAATGAGGCGTGGATATTCAAACAACCCAAACGGGGAATAGTGAGCACCTCTGCGGGCAGCAGCAGGCCGTAAGCAGCAACGATCATGACATCGGGTTCGAGCGCCGCCAATGCCTGTTGTGTCTCGACACCCTTCAGCGATTCAGGCTGTCGCACCTCAATGCCATGCTCTAAGGCCAGCTCCTTGACCGGGCTTGCCTTAAGTTTTCGACCACGCCCAGCAGGGCGGTCCGGCTGAGTATAGACGGCACAAATACGGTGTTCGCTCTCTAATAGTTCAGCCAATGCAGTGGCAGCGAACTCGGGGGTTCCAGCGTAGACAATTTTCAAGGGGCTACTCATTAGGACAGGGGGTTAGTAAGTATTCACATTGTCTGGCGTAACTGTTTTTCCAGCTTTTTCCTGATACGGTCTCGCTTGAGCCTGGAGAGATAATCGACAAACAGTTTGCCGTCGAGATGGTCGATCTCGTGCTGAATACAGACCGCCAGAAGACCATCGGCCTCCAGCTCAAAGCTCTCACCGTTACGGTCCAGTGCCCGCACCTTCACCTTCTCTGCACGCTGCACCGTCTCATAGATTCCGGGTACTGAGAGGCAGCCCTCATCCATCTCCTCCTCCCCCTCCGTTTCAAGGATCTCGGGGTTGATGAAAACCCATGGCTGATTATTTTCCTCTGAGACATCGATAACGATAAGACGTTGATGAAAATCGACCTGGGTGGCAGCCAGACCGATGCCAGGAGCCTCGTACATAGTGTCAAACATGTCGTCAATAAGCTGGCATAACTTATCATCAACGCGCTCCACCGGCCTGGCCACAGTACGCAAACGTTTGTCTGGAAAATGTAAAATTGTTAGGTGTGACATGCTAATTCCGTAAAAAAGCTATAGTAAAACCACAGCTTTTGTTGCTAAAGTAATGATCATACTGAATTCTTACTATAATCCGCCAGGCTATATGGGCGGGAAAAATTGTAAAACTCGCCTGAGTTGCAGAGAAAAAGGGACGCCCATGGATATCAAACAACTTCATTCTACCCGTTTTCTTCATACCAAACTGGTCACAGTGTTAATAATTGCACTTGCCGGTTGTGCTGGTAGCCCCGATGATGAATGGGAAGAAGAGTCCGAGGTAGTGGAGACCCCCACCCTTGTTGAGCCCGTCACTATTGAGACTGCCGCAGAACCTCAAGCGGTCGAGTTAAAAGCCGACTACCCGGAAAAATATATTGTAGTCAAAGGAGATACCCTGTGGGATATCTCAGCACGCTTTCTGGAAGATCCATGGCTATGGCCGAGATTGTGGCACTTCAACCCACATATCGCCAACCCTCACCTTATCTATCCGGGTGACATCCTTACCATCATCTTCATTAATGGTAAACCGATGATGCAGGTAACCCGTAATGGTCATGTAATTACTGCGCCATCAACGATGTCCCCTGAGGTAATTAAATCAACGCTTCCCCCTGAGGTAATTAAATCGGGGCAGAAGTATCCCACTGTAAAACTTAGACCTCAGATTCGTGAAGAGGGGTTGCAGGATGCGATTGCCACCATATCCATCGATGCTATTGGCCCCTTCCTAAACCGTCCGCGCGTTGTCGCCAAGGGAGAGTTGGAGCAAGCCCCATATGTAGTGGCGCATACTGAAAACCGCATGATGGCCGGTGGTGGCTATAAGATTTACACCCGAGGACTTAAGGAGCAGGAGTTACAGGGAGACTATCTGATAGTACGTACCGGTGAGGTCTACCGAAATCCAGATAATAAGGGCGAGATCCTCGGTTACGAAGCGATCTATGTAGGTGAGGCTCGTCTAACCCGCTTTGATGACCCCTCCACCATGCTTGTTACCGATAGCTCCCGCGAGATCCTGCGAGGAGATCGTCTGCTGCCCAAGGGCGATGAGCTCATTCAACATACCTTCCTTCCGCTTGCACCAGAGCATGATGTAAACGGCAAGATCATTTCTATGGTCGACGGGATCAACATGATCGGTCTATACCAAGTGGTTGTGCTGAATCTGGGGCGCCAGGATGACATCATTCCCGGTCATGTACTGGCCGTCAACCAGACGGGTAAGAAGATTAAGGATATCGTTTCGGGTGAAAACAATATACAGCTGCCCTCCGAGCGCGCAGGCACAGTGATGATCTTCCGTACCTTTGACCGAGTCAGTTATGCCCTGGTTATGGATTCCAACAAGACCATCAACCTGCTCGATCAGGTGACTAACCCCTAAATCTGTCCTACTGGCCACAGGGAGGTGGCCCGATCTGCAATGAGTGCGGAAGTGGAAAGACTACGTTACTGGCTGGCCCTGCTACGTGCACCCGGCGTTGGCGCGATCAGATATCGCCAACTGCTAGAACACTATGGCGAGCCACTAACACTGTTTCAGAGCAACAGGCCTGCCGCTGAAACTCGTCTCAATACCTATCTGCGCAATCCTGACTGGGAGGCGGTGGAAAAGGATCTCGCCTGGTTGGAGGGAGATAACTGCCATCTCCTGACCCTTAACGACACCGACTACCCGCAACCCCTGCATGATATTCTCGATGCCCCGCCACTACTGTTTCTACGTGGAAACCCGGAGGTGCTAGCCAACCCCCAACTGGCGATAGTTGGTAGTCGCAACCCCAGTATCACGGGGCGAGAGACAGCCTATGACTTCGCCCGCACGCTTGCAGCATCCGGACTGGTGATTAGCAGTGGCCTGGCTCAGGGTGTCGATACAGCAAGCCACCAGGGGGCACTGGATGGGGGCGGGCAGACCATCGCCGTCGCCGGAACCGGGCTGGATCGGGTCTACCCGGCGGCCAATCGTGATCTGGCCTACGCCATTATCGATGGCGGTGGTGCCATCATTTCAGAGTTCCCCCCCGGCACCCCGCCCCACACGGGTAATTTCCCCAGACGTAACCGCATCATTAGCGCTCTCTCTATGGGCACCCTGGTGGTAGAGGCGGCGCTGCGCAGCGGCTCACTAATCACTGCACGACTGGCAGCAGAGCAGGGGCGTGAAGTCTTCGCCATCCCCGGCTCTATCCACAACCCGCTGGCCCGTGGCTGCCACCAGCTAATCCGCCAGGGAGCTAAACTGGTGGAATCAGCCGGCGATATTCTGGAAGAGCTGGCACCACAGTTGCGCGCAGTACTGGCCGAAGCTCCACCGCAGGAGACACCACTTGGGGGCCCTGATTTAGATCCGGAGTACCATGATCTGCTTGCCTGCATCGGCCATGAGGCAACACCGGTGGACAGACTGGTTGAGCGCAGTGGATTGACGGCAGAGGCGGTTTCCTCCATGCTGTTATTATTGGAACTACAAGGCTTCGTTGAGGCCGCTGCAGGCGGCTATGCACGAACCGCCAAGAGACTGTGAGATGAAACAAGACGTATTTGAAATCCTGATCTATCTGTTCGAGAACTATATGTACGACGAGGGTGAGCTTGAGCAGGATCGTGACTCGCTACAGCAGGAGTTGATGGATGCCGGCTTCCACCGCGGTGAGATCGGCAAGGCCTTTGACTGGCTGGAATCACTGACGGTCGCCAGCAGTGACGGTACCCAGCCCAGCGCTCCACAACAGTCATTCCGCATCTATTCTGAGCGCGAAGTTGCAAAGCTCGACAGTGACTGCCGGGGCTTTCTCCTCTTTCTTGAACAGATGGGGGTGCTGGAGCACGCTACACGAGAGATGGTCATCGATCGGGTAATGGCGCTTGAGAGCGACGAGGTCGATCTGGAGCAGCTAAAGTGGGTGATCCTGATGGTATTATTTAACCAGCCCGGTCAGGAAGCGGCCGTGGCATGGATGGAAGACCTGGTGTTGGATGAAGTGGTAGCACAGCTACACTGAGTTCACCGAGACAACAATGGCTATCAATGCCCGCATTAGCGGGCATTTTTACAAGTGAATCGTATGAGCAAAAACCTGGTAATTGTAGAGTCGCCGGCCAAGGCGAAAACCATAAAGAAATACCTCGGCAAAGACTTCGAGGTATTGGCCTCCTATGGTCATGTCCGCGACCTGCTGCCCAAAGAAGGGGCCGTCGATCCCGACAATGACTTCGCCATGAAGTATCAGGTGATCGACAAAAACAGCAAACATGTCGATGCCATCGTTAAGGCACTGCGCAAGGCCGATGCTTTGTATCTCGCAACTGACCCGGACCGCGAGGGTGAGGCGATCTCATGGCACCTGCTGGAGATCCTGAAAAAGAAAAGAAATCTTCTTAAAGACAAACCCGTTGGCCGCGTAGTGTTCCACGAGGTGACTAAGAAGGCGATTCAGGATGCGGTAGACAACCCGCGTGAGCTGGCCATGGATCTGGTTAATGCCCAACAGGCACGCCGTGCCCTCGACTACCTGGTCGGCTTCAACCTCTCTCCACTGTTGTGGAAAAAGATCCGCCGCGGCCTCTCGGCCGGACGAGTACAGTCTCCCGCTCTACGCATGATCGTCGAGCGCCAGGAGGCGATTGAAGCATTTGATCCCAAAGAGTACTGGAGTGTCGAGGCCGACATCACCAAAGAGGGACAAAACTTCAGTTCCAAACTAATCCAGTTCGAAGGCGAAAAGGTCGAGCAGTTCACTATTAACAACAGCGGCCGTGCCGACGAGGTTGAGGCCGGACTGCTAAAGGGTGCCGAGGGAAAACTAACCGTTACCAAAGTAGCGAAGAAGAAACGTAAACGTAATCCCGCAGCCCCCTTCACCACCTCAACACTGCAACAGGAAGCCGCACGCAAACTCGGCTTCACCACCCAGCGCAGTATGCGCACCGCACAGCAACTTTATGAAGGTATCGATATTGGCGGGGAGACCGTTGGTCTCATCACCTACATGCGTACCGACTCGGTCACCCTCTCCCAGGATGCCCTGGAGGAGCTGCGCGAATTTATCGCTCAGCGCTACGGTACCGACAACGTGCCTGACGAGCCGCGCATCTTTAAAACCAAATCGAAGAATGCCCAGGAGGCGCACGAGGCGGTTCGTCCCACCTCCATTTTGCGTGTCCCAGAGTCACTAAAAGATAAGCTGTCAAAAGATCAGTTCCGCCTGTACGAATTGATCTGGAAGCGTACCGTTGCCTGTCAAATGGTGCATGCCACGCTCGATACCGTGGCGGTGGATCTCAGTGCTGGAGAAGGCAATCTGTTCCGCGCCAACGGCTCTACCATCGTTCATGCCGGTTTCATGACGGTCTACCAGGAATCGGTGGACGATGCCAAAGAGAAGAAAGAGGACGACAATAAACTGCTGCCTCCAATGCTTAAAGGGGAAAAGATTGAGCTGCTCAAGATACGCCCCGAGCAGCACTTTACCGAGCCACCACCGCGCTTCTCTGAGGCCAGCCTGGTAAAGACCCTGGAGGAACACGGTATCGGTCGTCCCTCCACCTATGCCTCTATCATCTCTACCCTGCAGAACCGCGAGTATGTAGAAATAGATAAGAAGCGTTTCTTCCCTACCGATGTGGGGCGTGTGGTCAATAAATTCCTGACCCAGCACTTCACCCAGTATGTCGACTACGACTTCACCGCCAAGCTGGAGGACGAGCTCGATGCCGTCTCCCGCGGTGAGGAGGAGTGGGTGCCGCTAATGCATAAGTTCTGGCGACCGTTCAAGGATCTGGTAGTCGATAAAGAGAAGAGTGTCAGCCGTAAAGATGTCACCGAAGAGGCGATGGATGAGGTCTGTCCCGAGTGCGGCAAACCGCTGGTTACCAAGCTCGGCAAGCGCGGTCGTTTTGTTGCCTGTACCGGCTACCCCGATTGCAGCTACACCCGCAATATCGACGGCGAAGAGAAACGTGCCGAGCCTGAGGTCGTCGAAGGGCGCAGTTGCCCCAAGTGTGATTCGCCTCTGCTGATCCGCGATGGACGATACGGTAAGTTTATCGGCTGCAGCGCTTATCCAAACTGCAAACACCTCGAACCACTGGAACAGCCAGAAGATACCGGTGTTACCTGCCCCAAGTGCAATAAGGGAACGATGCTGCGCCGCAAGTCACGTCGCGGCAAGATCTTCTTCTCCTGCTCCACTTATCCTGACTGCGACTACGCCGTGTGGAACGAGCCGGTCAGTGAGCCCTGTCCCGACTGCGAGTGGCCGATACTCACTATCAAGACCACCAAACGCAAGGGTACCGAGAAGGTCTGTCCACAAAAGGATTGCGGCTTTACCGAACCCTACGAAAAAGAGGATTCGGACGAAGAGTCCGAAGCCAGTTAACCCTATTTTTTTAGCAAAACTTTTAGCGGAGTAACGACCATGAGCAAACCCTTTGTTGGCATTCTAATGGGATCCGATTCCGACCTGCCGGCGATGCAGGCCACCTTCAAAGTGCTGCAGGCATTTGATATCACCTATGAGGTGCGCATTCACTCGGCCCACCGTACCCCCGAGGCGACCCACGACTTTGTCACCGATGCAGAAAAACGCGGCTGCCAGGCCTTCATCTGTGCCGCCGGTCTTGCTGCCCACCTGGCCGGTGCCGTCTCTGCCATCACTGTGCGCCCGGTCATCGGTGTACCAATGGAAGGTGGCCCACTCAAGGGACAGGATGCACTACTCTCCACCGTGATGATGCCTGGCGGTATTCCGGTTGCCACTGTTGCCATCGGTAGCGCTGGAGCCAAAAATGCCGGCTATCTTGCCGCGCAGATCATGGCCGTCTCCGATGAGGCACTGGCGCAGAAACTGCGTGACGAACGTGAAGCTAATAAAGTGAAGATCCTCGCCCGAAATAAAGAGGTTCAAAAAGAGTTGGGTCTCGCCTGAATCTTTAATGGCAAGTCCGTTTCAAATCCGCGAGGCCGCCCGCGTACTCCACGCCGGCGGCCTTGTTGCGTATCCCACCGAGGCAGTTTATGGCCTCGGCTGCGACCCGCTTAATCCCAATGCAATTGATCGACTGTTACAACTCAAACAGCGCCGCTGGCAAAAAGGTTTAATTCTTATCGCTTCCAGCATCGAGCAGCTTCACCCTTTCATTAAACCCATCGCTCCCAGGTATCAACCAAAACTCGATGCCAGCTGGCCCGGTCCCAACACCTGGCTCGTTCCAGCGAGTGATACCTGTCCCGAATGGATTCGCGGCACACATCCAACCGTTGCCGTTCGGGTCACCGCCCACCCATTGGTGATCTCTCTGTGCAACACCTTCGGCAGTGCCATTGTCTCTACAAGTGCTAACCATGCCGGAAAGAAGCCGGCAAGGGCACCTCTGGCCGTGCTGCGCGATCTGGGTGATGAAGTTGATTACTGTCTGCATGGAGAACTGGGCGGTGCCGAGCGCCCGACGGCAATTCGCGACCTTCTTAGTGATGAGACAAAAAGGTAACGCCTATGTGTATGGCCATTTATGTAGCCCTCTTCGCGCTGCTGTTATTCTACAGTGACTACGCCATTGAACAATATGCATTGTCGATCACTACCGGTGAGCAGCAGTGGATGGTGGTCGCCATCGGCTGGGAGATGTTGCCCATGCTCTGGCCAGTGGGGCTGTTGCTAATGATTGTTGCCAGTGGCGTTACCTTGTTCGTAGTGCGGTGGTTAGGCAACAAACATGCCTCCGACAAAACAGCACACTAGAATAGAAGCGTATTATCATCAACATAGAGCCCTGACACTTCACACAGGGAGTCAAGAGTGATCGGACTGGAAAGAATTCAACGCTGGTGGACTCAACATATTCTCCATCGCTACCGTATCCCCCTCACGGTATGGCAACGTTTGCTCCAGCTGTCACCGCTGCTTGCACAGCTCGACAAAAAAGAGCGGCACCGGTTGCGCGGACTAGCCAGCCTGTTTCTTCACCGCAAGGAGATCGTCGGCGCAGACGGGTTTGAACCCGATGAGACGATGTGCGCACTAATCGCCGCAGAGGCCTCCTTACTGATCCTTAACCTTGGCCTCGACTGGTACGACGGCTGGAGCGAGATCATCGTCTACCCTGGCGCCTTTATCGTGCCTAATCGTACGCGTGATGATGCAGGAGTGGTGCATGAAGCGAATAGAGGACTCAGTGGTGAGGCATGGGGGCATGGTCCCGTAATACTTTCCTGGGCCGATATCGATCCTTCAACACGAAGACAGCGCCACAAAGGCTCTAACGTGGTATTACATGAATTTGCCCACAAGCTCGATTTCCTTGATGGGGTGGCAAACGGCATTCCGCTTCTCCATCAGGGAAATACACAGCAGCAGTGGGCCGAGGATTTTACCCGTGCCTATGCCGATCTTGGCCAACACAACCACCATCAATCTGCAAACATCGATCCCTATGCCAGCACCAATCCGGCGGAATTCTTTGCGGTAATGACGGAACTCTTCTTTGAAGATCCTATGCGACTGCAAAAACACTACCCGGCGCTCTACGATGAACTGCAACGATTCTACAGGCAGGATCCTGCTAACCGTCTGGCATAGTTCCAAAAAAGCATTAACGATCTTAGATACTCACTCCAGAGTTAAACCATCGGCGACGGCGCTTAGGCGCATTGAGCTCCTGTGTTAAAGTAGCAGCAACAAACAGGCAGGATTGACCATGACACAAAATACCCTCTACTGGCACGACTACGAGACCTTTGGCATCGACACGGCACGAGACCGTCCGGTACAGTTTGCCGGGGTTCGCACCGATGAGGATCTGAATATCATCGGTGAACCGCTCAACATCTTTGCTCGTCCCGCACCTGACACGCTGCCGCATCCGATCTCCTCTGTGATCACCGGTATTACACCGCAGCAGGCACTGGAACAGGGGATGCCAGAGGCGGAGTTCATTGCCCGCATTCTTGAGGAACTATCGCAGCCCGGTACCTGTGGTGTCGGTTACAACTCACTGCGCTTTGATGATGAGGTGACGCGCAATACCCTCTATCGCAATCTTTACGACCCTTACCTTCGCGAGTGGAAGGACGGTAATTCCCGCTGGGACATTATCGACATGGTGCGTGCCTGTCATGACCTGCGTCCGGAGGGAATCACCTGGCCACAGCGTGAAGATGCCGATCGCCCCAGCTTTAAGCTGGAAGAGTTGACCGTCGCCAATGGCATCGGCCATGAGCAGGCGCACGATGCCCTCTCCGATGTCTACGCCACCATCGCAATGGCAAAATTGATTAAAGACAATCAGCCCAAGCTGTTTGATTTCTGTTACAAGTTGCGACGCAAAAAAGAGGTACTAAAATACCTCGACCTGAAGGATATGACCCCAATCCTCCACACCTCTGGGATGTACGGTAGTGATCACGGCAATACCCGTATGGTGATACCGATTGCCGCTCACCCGACCAATAAGAATAGTGTGATCGTATTTGATCTCGCACAGGATCCAAAGATGCTGCTGGAGCTTGGCGCCAAGAAACTACGCGAACGTCTCTACACACCGAATGCAGAACTACCCGAGGGTGTAGAGCGTCCCGCGCTCAAGCAGGTTCTCATCAACAAGTGTCCGGTGATCTCTCCCACCTCTACCCTGACCGGTGAGACAGCGAAGCGGCTCAATATTGACTTAATGCACTGCCAGAAAAATCGTCAGGCCGTGCTCGCCTCGCGCCGTGAGATCCAGCAGAAGATCTCCAAGATCTTTGAACCGCGAGAGTATGAACCAAAAACAGATACCGACCTGATGCTATACGGCGGTGGTTTTTTCAGCGATGGCGACAAGCGACATATGAATGCTATCCACAATACGACTCCTGAAGAGCTGGCCGGCCAGACCTGGGGGTTTGATGACAAACGCCTGCCGGAAATGTTGTTTCGTTATCGTGCACGCAATTATCCTGAAACCTTAAATACCGAGGAACAGTCGCAGTGGATGGAACACTGCCGTGCGCGCCTGATCGAGGGCGAGGCGGGGCACCTTACATTCAAAGGTTTCTACGCTGAGCTGGAAGAACAACGCGCCGAGCAGGAGCAGAATGAGGACAAACTGCAGATCCTTAATGAGGTGGAAGAGTTTGTGCGTGACCTGGAAAATTATCTTCAGGACTAACGCACGGGGCGTAGGGCAGGGAATGATGTAATGGTATTGTCGTAGGAGCGGCTATGCCGCGATTGCGCAATTCTCTCATCAATCATCGCGCCAGAGGCGCTCCTACGAAATGATGGAAAAAAGGCTTATTTCAATAGCCTATTAATCGTGGCAACCACCTCATCATTGTCCCACTCCAGCCCACCGTAGAGGGCGTAACGAATCTTACCCTGAGGATCAATGATAAAGGTGGTTGGCACAGCGCTAACCATCCATTGCTCTATCACCGTTCCCTCGGTGTCGAGCAGAATAGGGAAGTTGACCTGAATATTGTGACGCTGCATAAATGCCTTAACATCGGCCTTTTCCTCAGCCATATCGATGGCCAGGATCTCGAATGACTTGCCTGCCAACTTCTCCTTAAGCCGTTGCATTGACGGCATCTCTTTAATGCAGGGGCCGCAGTAAGTGGCCCAGAAGTTAAGCATCACCACCTTGCCGCGATAGCTACTCAGCGTATGGGCCTTGCCACTCATGTCACTAAGGGTGAAATCGGGTAATGGCCCGCCGCTATAGGGCTTAAGGTCTTTGGCGTTAACGACACTGGTAAAGAGTAGGGCGGCAAGGATTAACAAAAACTTTTTCACGGTTGTACCTCAAGTTGTTTCAATTTCTCTACCGCCTGTTCTACCAGCTCGGGCAGACGGCGGGCCATCGCCAGTTCGTCCACACTGGCATCGGAACGTGAATAAAAACGGCTACGCACTTTGGGCAGGATCTCGATATGGACCTGGCTGCCCCCCTTTTCCAGCTCCTGTTTCAACTTCTTTGCCCAGAAGCGGGTAGGAGAGTTACCCGGCTGCATAATGATGACCGATAAGTTGCTTTGACTCACCACGGGAAGATATTTGATCGGTTTTCCAGGCTCAGGATTACCGACCGTAAGCATGGGAAAGAAAAGGATCGCGCCAAGCAAGTGTTTATCTTCCGGCTGCCGTTGCTGCCAGATCTGTGCTCCACGCAACGTGGGAATAGCACCGTAACCGCTGGCGGTAAGTACAATGCGTTTGTCGCTACGCACGCTAACTGCATGCTGAATCAGGGCCGCAACCTCCTCACCCTGCAGTGAGCGCATGCTACTGGGGGCGATAGGCAGGAAGTGGGCACCAAGCAAGTCGGCCAGCCACACCTCCAGGCCGCGCTCAGAGAGCACCTCACCCGCCTGCGCCTCCGCCTCACCGGTACCCAGATCGCAGGGGAAGCCGAGGATCAACTCGTTACCCTCAGAGGGAAAACGACGCAGATCCATTTCGGTCTCTTCGTCTAGTTCAACGGATTCGAGTTGCTCAGTTGATGCCTGCACCGCTGCTGCGGAAAATACAAGCAACAGGGCGAACAACAGGCCGCCTCTAGGGGGATGCACGGTCTGTTTCTCCAAAGTGATTACGAGCGTAATGCTAGCACAACGGGCGTGTTCAAAGTGGCTACCATTCTACGCTTCGGGCTGGTTGCGCATAAAATCCGCCGTCTTGAAAAATGCCGCCTCCAGCTCTTTGCGCATCCCCTCTTCAATACCCACATCCTCCATCGCCTGAACCATGCAGCCCATCCACTGATCACGCGCCGCACTGTCGACCTCGAAGGGCATGTGGCGCTGGCGCAGCCGCGGGTGGCCATACTTTTCGATATAGAGTTGTGGCCCACCAAGCCAACCGGAGAGAAACATAAACAATTTATCCCTGGATACTCTCAGGTCTTTGGCGTGCATCTGACGCAGTGGCTGCGTATCTTCACGGGCATCCATCAGCTCATAGAAGCGGTCCACCAGCTCGCGAATCTTCTGCTCGCCGCCGAGGCGATCATAGTGGGGGGTATCAGACATGGGGGGCTTGACTCCGTAACGATTCGTGGGGGACTGATTATGCGTGGCATCACACCCCGCCTTCAAGCCAGATACCCGGTGCAGGTGACGCTTTCTGTTAGAATCAGCGGATGGATATTACCGACCTTATCGACCCCCTTAACGATGCCCAGCGTAATGCGGTTTGCGCCGAGCCGGGCCATCACCTGATCCTCGCTGGGGCGGGTAGCGGCAAGACCCGTGTACTCACTCACCGCATCGCTTTTCTCATCCGCACCGGCCAGGCCTCGTCCTACAGCATCCTCGCAGTCACCTTTACCAACAAAGCGGCAAACGAGATGCGTGGTCGTCTTGAGAAACTGCTGGAGCAGCCGGTTGGAGGCATGTGGGTCGGTACCTTCCACGGCATTGCCCACCGCTTGTTGCGTGCCCACTGGCGCGAGGCAGGGCTGCCGCAGGCCTTCTCCATTCTTGATAGCGACGACCAGTACCGCCTGGTCCGCCGCATCCTGCGCGAGTTCAACCTCGACGAGGCAAAGTGGCCGCCACGCACGCTGCAGTGGTACATCAACGGTAACAAGGACGAGGGACTGCGCCCGCAGCACATCGACACCTACGGTGACCACTACACCGAGCAGATGGTAAAGCTCTACGCCGCCTACGAGGAGGCGTGCCAGCGTAACGGGGTGATCGACTTTGCCGAGATATTACTACGCGCCCATGAGCTGCTACGCGATAACCCAGACGTACTGGCGCACTACCAGCGTCGCTTCACCCACATCCTGGTCGATGAGTTCCAGGACACCAACGGTATCCAGTACGCCTGGCTACGACTATTTACCGGGGAGCAGGGGCAGCTGTTCGCGGTAGGCGATGATGACCAGTCCATCTACGGCTGGCGCGGGGCGAAGATCGAGAACCTCCACCGCTTCCAGCAGGAGCTGCCCGATGTGGAGCTGATCCGCCTGGAGCAGAACTACCGCTCTACCTCCACCATCCTCTCCGCCGCCAATGCACTGATCGCCAGGAACACCGACCGCCTTGGCAAGGAGCTGTGGACCGACGGTGAAGCGGGCGACCCAATCAAACTCTACACCGCAATCAACGAGCAGGACGAGGCGCGTTACGTCGCCGACCAGATCGACGCCTGGGTGCGCGAGGGTGGCCGCCACGATGAGACCGCCATCCTCTATCGCTCCAACGCCCAGTCACGGGTACTGGAAGAGGCGATGATGATGGCGCAGATGCCCTATCGCATCTACGGCGGTCAGCGCTTCTTTGAGCGTGCCGAGATCAAGGATGCACTCGCCTATCTGAAGTTGCTGGTCAATCGTAACGACGACCCCAGTTTTGAGCGCATCGTGAATACACCGACGCGCGGTATTGGCCTGCGTAGCGTTGAGGCCATTCGCGAGTATGCCCGTGCCAATAGCCTGCCCATGTGGCAGGCGGCAAAGGAGCTGGTGATCGGCAAGGGGCTGGCGGCGCGAGCGGCCAACGCCATTGAGGCCTTCCTCAAGCTCATCGAGCGGCTGGATCGCGAGACCGAGAACCATCGCCTGGAAGAGCAGGTCGAACATCTGGTGGGGCACTGCGGCCTCATCGAACACTACAAAAAAGAGAAGGGCGAAAAGGGGCGTGCCCGTATCGAGAATTTGGAGGAGCTTGTCTCCGCCGCGCGCCAGTTTAACTATGACGGCTATGTCGATATCCGCGAGGATGAGAATGGTGAAATGAAAGAGGTCATAGTCGAAGATGACATGGACGATCTCTCCGCCTTTCTCTCGCACGCCGCGCTGGAGGCCGGAGAGAGTCAGGCCGATGAGCATCAGGATGCGGTGCAGATGATGACGCTGCACAGTGCCAAGGGGCTGGAGTTTCCGTTGGTCTTTCTGGTGGGCATGGAGGAGGGGCTGTTCCCGCACAAGCTCTCCAGCGATGAGCCGGGGCGCATGGAGGAGGAGCGCCGCCTCGCCTACGTCGGAATGACCCGTGCGATGAAACGCCTGACCGTGAGCCATGCGGAAGTACGCCGCCTTTATGGCGAGGAGAAGTACACCAGCCCGTCGCGCTTTATCAGCGAGATCCCGGTGGAGTATATCGAAGAGGTGCGCATGCGAGGTGCAGTGAGTCAACCCGCGTTCCGCCGTCAGTCCGCATTTAATGAATATGATCAAAGCGAAGAGAGTGGGATCTCCCTGGGGCAGCGCGTATCACATCAAAAGTTTGGTGATGGCACCGTTCTCAATTGCGAGGGTAGTGGAGCACAGGCACGAGTACAGGTCGCCTTTGACAAGGCGGGCACCAAGTGGCTGGTGTTGGCCTATGCCAATCTTGCAGTGATGTAGTGTTTGCCAGGATTAAGTAAGAGGCGTGTTGCTATGCTTTCTTTTTTGCTCGAAGGCTCTATCGAATGGATTGATTAGTTATCGGGCTCCAGGTAGGGCGTTAGATCGATCGATAAAAACTCGGACGCCGCGGCGATCGTTGTAAAGAATTTGGATGTGTGGAAGTCACCAATCTCCCTCCCATAAATAATGGCCAGGGCAGTTCCGCTTGGAGTGTCGGTGATAAAGGCCCAGCGCCCTGTTGTCAGTTGTTGTTCGCGTGAGATTCTGGCCAGCTGTTTTGACTCCTCAGGTGAAAACTGCAAATCCGCCCCGCGCAGATCACACACACCCTTAAGTTCCCTATGATAGTCTGAATTTTCGACCAGTTCGCCGAAGTAGCGCCCAATATCTTCCCAATGAACAACGCCGGAAAGTTTAAGTACAATAAGATTGTGTTCAGCAACGATATGATATTGATACATATTATCCAAAAATCCCTTTATAAATGCATGGACTAGGTGATTTCACCCAATTACCGTGTACGTGTCAAATAATCTTTTATAATGCGGTGATAATAGGTGAAACGTCGGATAAACCAATCACAGGGGATAATGGAGTTTTAGCACAGTAAGTGCAAAGTCACCACACTCGCCGCTATTATTGGCATCGTTGTGGTAAGCACTTTGTACCTATCCCGCTTTTCGTTATGCTAGACCGACTAAGAAGAATAGATCGAAAGGAGAACACCATGACTTCACATAAACGCCGGGCCTTTATCAAGGCCGCCGTTGCCGGTGCTGCTGTTGCTACCGGTTCGCTCGCCGCCCCGGCGGTACACGCCAAAGAGACGATCAAATGGAAGATGGTCACCACCTGGCCAAAAAACTTCCCCGGACTCGGTACCGGTGCCAACCACCTGGCCGAGTTGATCACCGAGATGTCCGGTGGCCGTATTGAGGTAAAAGTTTACGGCGCCAAAGAACTGGTACCCGCCTTTGAGACCTTCGACGCCGTTTCACGCGGCACTGCACAGATGGGGCACGGTGCCTCCTATTACTGGAAGGGCAAGAGCGAGGCAGCGCAGTTCTTCTCTGCCGTCCCCTTCGGCCTCACCGCACAGGAGATGAATGCCTGGCTCTACCACGGTGGTGGTATGGAGTTGTGGCAGGAGGTCTACGAGCCCTTCGGCCTGATCCCCACCGCGGCCCTCAACACCGGAGTACAAATGGGTGGCTGGTTTAACAAAGAGATCAATTCGCTGGCCGACCTTAAGGGGCTAAAGATGCGCATTCCTGGCCTCGGTGGTGAGGTGTTACGTCGTCTTGGAGGTACACCGGTGAGTCTGCCCGGTGGTGAGATCTTCTCCTCTCTCAAATCAGGCGCTATCGATGCCACCGAGTGGGTAGGGCCATACAATGATCTAGCCTTTGGCCTATACAAGGCCGCCAAGCATTACTACTACCCAGGCTGGCACGAGCCGGGAACCACGCTGGAGTGCTTTATCAACAAAGAGGCCTTCGAGGCCCTGCCGAAAGACCTGCAGACTATCGTGCTTACTGCCAGCAAGGCCGCCAACCTTGATGGCCTGTCTGAACTGACCGCACGTAATAACCAGGCTCTACATACACTGGTGCATAAGCACAAGGTCGACCTGCGTAAATTCCCCGATGAGGTACTGGCACAATTGAAGAGTGTCTCGGATGAGGTGGTGGCCGAGGTTGCCGAGAAAGACCAGATGAGTAAAAAGGTCTATGAGTCGTTCAAGGCCTTCCGCGATCAGGCGAGTACCTGGCACGATGTCTCGGAGCGTGCCTATCTTAATGCGCGGGGTAGTTGATGGACGTTATGTAATAAATCACGGGGCTTCAAGTCCCCGCGGTTATGTTTGATGGAGTCTGAAGCTAGACAATAGCAGTCGTTTCACACCCTCTTTCTCAATGGCGGTTGTGCGACCTTTGCGGACCTAATGCTTCAGCTAAGTTATCGTCTGCTATTCTCCCGAGATGAGACATTCAACGTTTTGGTTATATTCAGTGTTTATTAACCAGTCCTTTTGCCACATCTGCAAGCCCCTTTGCCGTTTCAATTGCTGCTTTAGAATCCTTTTCTTTATGTTTGGGTTGATCTATTGGGGTTTTATAAATCTCACTAACAGAATCCATTATTAACCTATCTTTATTAGCGATGTCATTTAGTTGGTCAGCATAAGCATTGATAGTTAATGCGACAGCTGACTTAAATGCATATTCTTCCTGAAAGTGTCTTTCTTTAGAATACTGGGATATCGAAAACAGCAATAAAAATATTGCAGGAATAGTTTTTAGGGTATTAATTGAAAACACCTCAATTGTTATCTCAGAAATATTTCCATTGCCGAATAAGAAGAATATCCATGCAATCGTAGCGATAGCCATAACTGGAACAGACCATTTCCAAAATTTTACTGAAGGAGCCAGTTCTTTTTTTCGCTGCTTAAATGTTTCAAATAGCGACGCACCAACCTCTCTTCCGATTAGATCATCTAGATACTTATTCCTTTCTTCAAAGTAATCCTTTTTCCCCTCAATAAACGACAGACTTTCATTGAAAAGCGTTTCCAGCTTTGAATAGTTTTTGTTTTGCCTTTCAATATCTGTTGTATAGCTTTTGATGATCTCTAATAGCTCCTTGCTTGAGTTTCTTGCCTCCAGCAACAGCTCCTCTGACTCTTCTTTCTTTTCACTAGTCACTTCAAGCAGTGAATTTATTTTTTCAATTAATGATGTCGCTGATGTGTGAAGATTCGATATTTCATTACTATGCTGCCTTGAGGCGTCCAGTAGGGACTCAATTTCAGCAAGCTCTTTCTTTTTGGCGTGAGTAAAGTTCGACAACTCATCCTTTTGGATAGTTATGGCGTCAATGAACTTATTCAAATCCTTAGAAACTTTCTCAAGATGCTTGGATGCAAGGTCTATTCTTTCTTTCTCTTCTGATAGAGTGGCTTCTGTGACTCTAAAATATTTTCTTTTACTCTTTTCCCAAAATCCATTTATCGCTTGATAATGTACCAGCCTATTTAGATGTGTAATTGCTCCAGCAAAGTTGTCTGCTTTTACCTGTGCCAAATAGTTTGCAAGGTCTTGGTGCAAGTTTGCGTTACCGTATTCATTATGGAAGTTATATTGAAATGGCAAAGCTTTAATGTAACTGTTTCCTAACTCTTCTCTAAATTGACTAAATACTTTATTAGACATGCTCAAGAACTCTTTTGCAGAGTACTGACCAATGATGACATCATTGAGATCTATTGACTCAGAGTAAGCATTTGCAAGCATTCCTGATAGGTCAATTGAAAAATAGTCATCAACATGTCCTTTTACTTGATCAATTTGACTCTGATTCATGATTTTCCTTTTTGAATATAACGTTCTAGTTAAGTGGCAGCAGCGAAGAGAAGGTCGCGTTTGAACGACTTGTTAGGCCTGCTTATATACATCATTTTTTGAGTCATAGACTGCCTTACCATTTGCTTTTAAGCGTTCCCATACTTTAGTTGCATCAGGAGTTCTGTAAACGCCTCCTGAAGGATGCAGGTTGCTACTGGATACTACAACAGCCCCTAAAACCTGGGATATTTCAGGAATCATATAGTCAGATATGCCGGCACCACTGTACTCAGGTATACCGTAGTTATTCATCATAATAATACGAACTTCTTGGTTATTAATTTGCTCTACTGAAATTTCAAAAAAATCACCTGACTGAAGAGGTGGTATGTTGTAAACACGAAAGGTCCATTTGTCTTGAGAAAGGTCTTTATCTACAGAGTAATTGAACTCTCTTGTGTGTCCGTGTTTGTCGATACAATTAAATTTATTCACTAATATCTCTTTAATGGCCTAACATCCGTTAATAGGAATTAATTCCTGTTAGCGCACGACACAATCACGCCAACCCACCGAAATCTCTCGATTATTCAATGAGTTATCATGATACAGATGTGTTAATGAAATGCGCAAAGGCGGAATTACTTCCCTGTTAATGCTTATTTAGGGATTAACATATACCCCCAGCTTAATATGATCAATCACTTACAAGCGCCGTGCGACTCTAAGGTCATGTCTCAATTCTGCCCGTTAGCGGACATGATTATCTGCTTGATGGGATGGCCGCTCCTGGCCGAAAATGGAAGTTGAAGTAAACAACCTTGAATGACCGCAACAGGGTGTTTGCAGGCATCAGGCTAGTAGAGTAGGACGAATTTTAGAACCAGGTAGTTAACTAATCCCCAATTCATCCCAAATCTCATCCACTCGACTTTTAACTGCTTCATCCATCACAATCGGTGTACCCCATTCGCGATCTGTTTCCCCTTCCCATTTATTGGTGGCGTCCATTCCCATCTTTGAACCCAAGCCGGAGACGGGGGAGGCAAAGTCCAAATAATCTATAGGTGTGTTATGCAGCAGGGTGGTGTCGCGAGCCGGATCCATGCGGGTGGTGATGGCCCATATAACATCCTCCCAGTTGCGGGTGTTGATGTCCTCATCCACCACGATGACGAACTTGGTGTACATGAACTGGCGCAGGAATGACCAGATGCCGAGCATTACCCGTTTGGCGTGACCGGGGTACTGCTTTTTGATCGAGACCACGGCGAGGCGGTAGGAGCAGCCCTCGGGCGGCAGGTAGAAGTCGACGATCTCCGGGTACTGCTTTTGCAGGATCGGTACGAAGACTTCATTCAGTGCCACACCGAGTATGGCCGGCTCATCGGGTGGACGACCGGTGTAGGTGGAGTGGTAAATGGGGTCTTTACGGTGGGTGATGCGCTCGACGGTGAAGACCGGAAAGCTATCAACTTCGTTGTAGTAACCGGTGTGATCGCCGAAGGGGCCCTCGTCTGCCATCTCGTCGGGGTAGATGTGACCCTCCAGCACGAACTCGGCGGAGGCGGGGGCCTGTAGTTCATTACCGATACAGTTGGCCACCTCGGTCTTGGAACCACGTAGCAGACCGGCAAATCCGTACTCGGAGATCGCATCGGGGATCGGGGTGACAGCAGCCAGGATGGTGGCCGGATCGGCGCCAAGGGCAACGCTAACCGGGAAAGGCTCACCGGGATGCAACTCCTGCCAGTCACGCAGATCCAGTGCACCGCCACGATGGGATAGCCAGCGCATGATGACCTTGTTTTTAGCGATCACCTGCTGACGATAGATACCGAGGTTCTGCCGCTCCTTGCGTGGGCCTTTGGTTATCACCAGCCCCCAGGTGATGAGCGGCGCAGCATCGCCGGGCCAGCAGGTCTGCACCGGCAACTTACCCAGATCCACATCATCACCTTCAAGCACCACCTCCTGACAGGGCGCTGATTTCACCACCCTGGGCGACATATTCAAGACCTGCTTCAATACAGGCAGCTTTGACCAGGCATCCTTCAGCCCCTTGGGCGGCTCAGGCTCCTTGAGATAAGCCAGCAGCTTGCCCACTTCGCGTAGCGCCTCTACCGACTCCTCACCCATGCCCAGCGCCACCCGCTCCGGGGTGCCGAAGAGATTGGCCAATACTGGGATGTCCGAGCCTTTGGGGTTTTCAAATAACAGCGCCGGACCACCCGCGCGCAGGGTACGATCGGCGATCTCTGTCATCTCCAAATTGGGATCTATTTCCTGGCTGATACGCTTGAGTTGACCGCGCTGTTCCAACTGGTCGATAAAGTCCCGGAGATCTCGATATTTCATGCGGCTTTTGCCTTGTTTCAAAGATAATATGATTATGCGGCGCCTCGCCGACACTGGCAAATGAGGCCAGAATAAACAGTTCCCACTTTAACTTTAAACCACGATGGCATATCCCTGATGTACTGGCGATCTGATGACAACTCTTCGCCAAAGAGTTCAAACATCACAATAATGACGATGAGACAAAATAGTGAAGTATTAACTGATCGCTATACCGCTGTGCCGCAATAATGCATCGATAGCAGGCTTGCGCCCACGAAATTCGATAAACAGCTCCATCGGATCACTTGAACCCCCTTTTTCCAGGATATTCTCCATGAACGCGGCACCCGTAGCGCTGTTGAAGATCCCCTCCTCCTCGAAGCGAGAGAAGGCATCCGCCGATAACACCTCGGCCCACTTGTAGCTGTAGTATCCAGCGGAGTAGCCCCCGGCGAAGATGTGGGAGAAGCCGTGCTGGAAGCGGTTGAACTCAGGCGGCTGGACCACGGCCACCTCGGAACGCACCTCATTGAGGATCTCCTGAATTCGCCCGCCCGTTGCCGGGTCGTACTCCAGGTGCAGGCGAAAATCGAACAGCGAAAACTCCAGCTGACGCACCATCTGCATCCCCGCCTGGAAATTCTTTGCCGCGATCATCTTGTCGAATAGCTCATCGGGGATTTTGTCACCGCTCTGAAAATGGGCGGCGAACAGATCCAGCGCCTCGCGTTCCCAGCACCAGTTCTCCATAAACTGACTCGGCAGCTCTACCGCATCCCATGGCACTCCGTTAATACCGGAGACGCCCGAGTAGTCGACCCGGGTCATCATATGATGCAAACCATGGCCAAACTCATGGAACAGAGTCTGCACCTCATCATGGGTAAACAGCGCCTGCTCTTTGCCCACCGGCGGGGCAAAGTTACACACCAGGTAGGCTGCTGGAATCTGCACCTCATCATCTGCCAGCCTGCGACGGCTAATGCACTCATCCATCCAGGCGCCGCCACGTTTATGCGGGCGAGCGTAGAGGTCGAGGTAGAAACGGCCACGAAGTGCACCGCTGTTATCATAAATTTCGTAAAACCGAACATCATCGTGCCAGCTATCGAACTTCTCGGCCTGGCGAATATCGAGGCCATAGAGACGATTTACCACCTCAAACAGGCCACCAATAACACGCTCTTCCGGGAAGTAAGGCTTGAGGTCTTCCTGAGAGATGGCGTACTTGGCCTGGCGCAATTTCTCAGCGTAGTAACTGAGGTCCCACGCCTCAAGGCTCTCCATACCGTGCTGCTCTTTGGCGAAGCTATGCACCTCATCCAGCTCCTCACGGGCAAGGCCTAAAGAACGGGAGGCGAGGTCTCGCAGAAAATCGATCACCTGCTGCGGATCCTCAGCCATCTTGGTGGCCAATGAGCGTTCTGCATAGTTCTGGAAGCCGAGTAGTTCCGCCAGCTCATGACGAATGCGCAGGATATCCTCCATCACCGGACTATTGTCCCACTTACCGGCGTCCGGCCCCTGATCCGAGGCACGGGTGACAAAAGCCTCGTAGACCCGTTGGCGCAGCTCACGACTATCCGCGTAGGTCATGACGGCGAAATAACAGGGAAACTCCAGCGAGACCCACCACCCCTTCTTCTCACCCTCACGCTCGGCAGCCTGCTTGAGCATGCCCATGCTCGACTGGGGCAGACCGGCCAGATCGTCTCTGTCGATCAGGTGCATGTTCCACTCGTTGGTGGCATCGAGCACGTTATTGCTGAATTTAGTTGTCAGTGTGGAGAGTTCTGACTTTAACTCCTTATAACGTGCTTTTTTCTCCTCGGGCAGGGCAACACCGGAGAGGTGGAAGTCACGCAGGGTATCGTCGATCACCTTCTGCTGTGCGGTATCTAACTTGTTGTACTCATCACCATTTCGAATCGCCTCAAAGGCCTGGAACAGTTTTTCATTCTGTCCCATCTCGGTGGTGTAGTCAGAGAGCTTGGGCAGGCACACCTCGTAAGCCTCGCGCAGCTCAGCCGAATTGACCACCGAGTTCATATGACTCACCGGAGACCAGATACGGTTAAGACGGTCGTCCAGTGCCTCTAGCGGGGCGACCAGATTGTCCCAGTCAGAATCACGGACTTCGCCGAGTAATCGCACCACCTCGGCACGGTTCTCCGCCAGTACCGTGTCGATAGCGGACTCCACATGTTCAGGTTTAATCGCATGGAAGGGGGGGAGATCAGTCATCTGTAGTAGCGGGTTGGGCATAGTCAGCAGTTCCGGTAGTCATGTCTTCGATGGGATAGACACATTACAATAGGGCGCACTACTGTTAAACAAAAGATCACTATGACCGCCACCGAAGCCCATCCCTATGATGCCCTGCTGCCCGACCTGATCCTCGATGCCATCGACGCCCAGGGTTATCGCAGCTCAGGCTCGATGCTGGCGCTCAATAGTTACGAGAACCGGGTCTACCAGATCGGCCTGGAGTCGGGAGAGTTCATTATCGCCAAGTTCTATCGCCCCGGGCGCTGGAGCGATGAGGCGATAGCAGAGGAGCACGCCTTTGCCGCGCAGTTGGCAGAGGTAGAGATACCAGTGGTTGCACCGCTGGCCGATGACAACGGCGAGACCCTGCATAGCTATCACGATTTTCGCTTCACCCTGTTTGCACGGCGTGGTGGTCACTGGCCCGAACTTGACGACCCGGATACCCAGTATCGCTTAGGCCAGTTTTTGGGCCGTATCCACGCAGTGGGGGCAACGCGCCCCTTTACGCATCGCCCAGCCATCAGCCCCGAGACCTTCGGCGATCAAAGCCTTGCCTTCTTAGTGGAGAACGGTTTTCTACCCCGTGAGTATGAAAAACAATACCGGGATCTGGCCGAGGGACTACTGGCCGAGATCCATCAGCGCTTTACTGCGGTCTCCTACACTCCGATCCGCCTGCACGGCGACTTTCATCCTGGCAATATCCTGTGGACCGATACCGGTGCCCATTTGGTGGATCTGGACGACTGCCGTAGCGGCCCGGCAGTGCAGGATCTATGGATGCTACTCAACGGAGAGCGTGCGCAGATGAATGGCCAGCTTAGCGAACTGCTGGCCGGTTATGAGGAGTTTTATGACTTTAACTATCGGGAGCTGACGCTAATCGAGTCATTACGTACTCTACGCTTAATGCATTACTCTGCCTGGCTGGCGCGGCGCTGGTCAGATCCCGCCTTTCCCCAGGCCTTCCCCTGGTTCAATACGGTGAATTACTGGGAAGAGCAGATCCTCACTCTACGCGAGCAGACACTGCGGATGGAGTTGCCCCCCCTGCTAAGTACGGAATAGCAGGCAAAAAAAAGGAAGGCGGGGGGCGCCTTCCTGAAGTTTTAGGGGGTAACCAATGTCTGGTTAACCCAAAGCTTAGTAAGGCACAGTAGAGTTGTCAAGAATATATTTGATAAAAATGCTTGGTTTATATTTGGCAGCTCTTAACCAACTGATTATCAAGGCTATTCTGCATTAATGTAGGGAAAGAAGAGTGGTTTCAGCTCATCAAGAGTTTCATCCAGCAGCATAGGCATACTCTTAACAAACATATCGAGTAACACGATGGCATTAACACTACCGTCTTCCCGCTTCTCACTACGTAACCGATCAGCAATGCCTTTATTGACTACGGCCACCTGCTCGTAGAACTTATGTATCCCCTCCAGATCCATATCTACGCTCTTACCGGCCTGCCAGCGGTAGTACTGGCCAAGCATGTACATAGAGGCAGCACGATAGAAGGTCTCCTCGGTATTGGCGAACGGAAGATGGAAACGCGCCATAGGCTTGAAAAAGACGGTATTCGGACAGCCAGAGGTGGCAGTAATAATACCCATTAGCGCACTGATCCCCTCCTGCGCGCTGGCATCACGGGTGACGATACGCTCATCCAGGGTCACCTCCACCTTCACATCATCGATAGAGATCACGTTATGCATTTTATCTACCAACGGCATTAAACGGGCCGCCAACGGACAGTAGAAGGCCTCCAGAGAATCCAGAGTACAATTGGGACACTTATTGAAGTCCAGCCGAGTCCATTCAGGTAGCTTCTCAGGCAGCTTCTCTACCGGCTCCAGCTTATTGCCGTCGAGCACAATATCGAACACCTCTTCCCGTCCGTCCTTAAATAAAAAGCGGTATTTATAACTTATCGGTTCCATATCCATTTGATGGTCTACTGTTTACTGTTATTTTGGTGTTTATCGTTATTATTGGTCTTAAAGATAAGTCATTTCATGTTGCCATAGCAACTGCCTGCAGTCTCAATTTAGCTTTACCTGCGGTAACAGCGACAGCCTTCACCTCTTGCTGCTAAAATCACGCCATAAGCTTACATTAGGCCCCAGGGCCAAAACGATAGGGAATAAACATGAGTAAACATTACGATCTTCTCGCCATTGGTGGCGGCAGCGGCGGTCTTTCAGCGGCAGAGCGTGCCGCCATGCACGGCAAGAAGGCCGCTGTGGTTGAGATGAGCAAGATGGGTGGCACCTGCGTTAACGTCGGCTGTGTACCTAAGAAAGTAATGTGGAATGGGGCCGCCATTGCTCATGCCCTGCGCGATGCCAAAGGCTACGGCTTTGATGTAATGGTCAACAATTTCGACTGGGCACAGCTGGTCAGGGGGCGTGAAGAGTACATTCAGGGAATTAATGACTGGTACAGCTCCTACCTGGACGATTCCAAAATCGACTGGCTCAAGGGGCAGGCGCGCTTTGTTGATGCCAATACTCTGGAGGTGGCAGGCGAGCAATACACCGCCGACCATATCGTGATCTCCCCCGGCGGAGTACCAATGACCCCGAGCATCCCCGGTGCCGAACACGGCATCACCTCAGATGGTTTCTTTGCCCTTACCGAGCAGCCCAAGCGGGTTGCCGTTGTGGGTGCCGGTTATATCGCAGTAGAACTGGCTGGGCTGCTCAAGGCACTCGGCTCTGAAGTCGATCTGCTACTGCGACGCCAGCACTTCCTTGCCAGTTTCGACGCCATGCTTCGCGAGACGCTGATGGAGGAGATGGTTAACGAGGGGGTCAATATCCTCCCCAATATCAATTTGGAGAAGGTAGAAAAAGAGGCCGATGGTACCCTCACTCTAACTGCTCAGGGTGGCCATATTATGAAGGGCTTCGATACCCTGATCTGGGCGATTGGTCGCTCACCAAATACCACCGACCTTAACCTGGAAGCAGCCGGTGTGGATATGGACGAGCGTGGATTCATCCCTACCGACGATTTTCAAAATACCAACGTCTCAGGTGTCTACGCAGTTGGCGATGCCACTGGTCGGGCACAACTTACCCCAGTGGCCATCGCTGCAGCGCGCCGCCTCGGTGACCGTCTATTCAACAACCAGCCGGAGCGCAAGCTTGATTACGAGAATATCCCCACCGTAATGTTTAGCCACCCACCCATCGGTACCGTAGGCCTCACCGAGGGCCAGGCACGCGAGAAACATGGCGACGCGGTAAAAGTCTACCAGACCCGCTTTACACCCATGTATCACGCCCTTACCGACCATAAATCAGCTACGGCCATGAAGCTGGTCTGTGTCGGCGTAGAAGAGAAGGTGGTTGGCATCCATATGATCGGCCACGGGGTCGATGAGATGCTGCAGGGCTTTGCCGTAGCGCTAAAGATGGGGGCTACCAAGAAGCAGTTCGACGATACCGTTGCCATCCACCCTACCAGCTCTGAAGAGCTGGTAACGATGCGCTGAGGGGACTAACGACCATGGCGATACGCCCGTTTGAACAGATCATGCCGCAGGTGGCCGATAGCGCCTATGTGGATGAGCAGGCGGCAGTAATCGGTGATGTGACCATCGGTGATGACAGTTCCATCTGGCCGATGGCGGTACTGCGTGGCGACGTTAACACCATTAGCATTGGCGCACGCAGCAGCATTCAGGATGGCTCCGCACTGCATGTCACCCACGACCACCCCGGTGAGCCCGGTGGCTTTCCACTGCTAGTGGGTGACGATGTCACCATAGGACATAATGTCACCCTGCATGGCTGTACTATTAGCAACCATTGCCTGGTAGGTATGGGCTCTACCGTGCTTGATGGTGCGGTGCTGGAAGAGGGGGTATTCCTTGCCGCTGGCAGCCTGGTTCCGCCGGGAAAAACACTGGATGGAGGCTACCTGTGGGTAGGCTCACCGGTGAAAAAGGCAAGACCACTCACCGAGGCTGAACACAACTGGCTAAGCTACTCGGCACAGCACTACGTGCGCCTTAAGGACAAATATCGCTAACCCCGTGCTATATTTACGGATAAATACGACAATGGAGCTGTAGATGGATCTCTTTATCGGTAACCTTTCGCCCTCCGCTAGCCTTGGCGAACTTATCGCCTTCTTCAAGGGCTTCAGTAGCAAGGCCAGATTTCACCTTAAGCAGAAGAAGCTTGAGGACGGTAGCACTGTACGTTACGCCATAGCTGAATTTGATAGTGATAAGTACGCCATTAAGATGATAAGGAAATTCCACGGAGAGGAATTTCGCGGGCATTCACTCATCATTCGCGAGTACCTCCACCGCAGTTACACCAATGAACGACGTGCTGTTAACTGGCGCGAAAAACCGTGGCAGGCAGGAGAGCGTCGTAATCTTGACCGTCGACACAAAGAGGCCGGACAAGCGAAGGACGATTTTGAAGATATTCT
This sequence comes from Pseudomonadota bacterium, assembly GCA_039714395.1. Lineage (GTDB taxonomy): Bacteria > Pseudomonadota > Gammaproteobacteria > Thiohalomonadales > Thiohalomonadaceae > JAPHSX01. The sequence goes on from JBDLJH010000004.1 coordinate 59,897, forward strand.
CGCCACCTCAACCTCAAAAGAGGAGACTCTGGACGAGAAAGCCGCACATCTGAAGGTACAGGCCTATGATAATTTTGCCCGCAAGAGCTAGCTCGACCGATTAAGACCCTCGCGTACCGCCTTAATTACCGGGGCGGTTTCCGGTTTCACCCCGCGCCAAATTAAAAATGACTCTGCCGCCTGCTCAACCAACATCCCCAGACCATCTGCAATATGAGCACTGCCGTGTTTTTCCGCCCAAGCCATAAAGGCGGTGGGTGTGGCAGCGTACATCATGTCATAACAGAGTGCGCCCTTGGTTAATAAACCAGCAGGCAGTGGCGGCACCTCACCCTTCAGGCTGGCCGAGGTACCGTTGATTACGATATCGAAGCTGGCCCCTTCCAGCGCATCAAAACCACAACCACTGATATTACCAAATTCCTGGAAGATACCGGCAAGCTCCTCTGCCCGTGAGGGGGTACGGTTGGCAATGACTACCGATGCCGGTTGCTGTTCCAGAATGGGATGGAGTACACCACGCACCGCCCCACCTGCACCCAGTATTAGAATCTGTTTGCCAGCAAGCTTAATACCTAGATTGTTACTAATGTCACTAACGAGCCCCGTTCCATCAGTATTGTCGCCGAAAGTGCCTCCATCTTCACGAACAACAATAGTATTAACCGCTCCGGCCAGCTCGGCACAGGGGCTGCGTTCATCGACCAGGTTCCAGGCATCCAGTTTGAACGGGACGGTGACATTGAGTCCCCTGCCACCCTCTTTGCAAAATGCCTCCACTGCCTGATCAAAGCCACCGATCTCAACCAGAATCGCCTCATAATCCAGATCTTGCTTAGTCTGCCCGGCAAATAGAGCATGAATCATCGGCGACTTACTGTGAGCGACAGGATTACCCATCACACCATAATGATCGGGGCTTTTCTCATATTCAGGCTGTGTCATAAAACTCTCTACAGAGATGGATATATGGCGCTTAGATTATACGAAGCACAAATGAAAAGCTCGCGTAAAACGCGAGCCTTTCTGGTTGGAAACCCATCCTGAAGCGCTTAAGAGAAAATACCCTTAAACAGGAAGAAGAAACCGATTGCCAGTATTGCTCCAGCGGGCAGCGTGACGATCCAGGAGAGGAAGATGGTGCGCACCACGTTGAGGTTGAGCGAGGCAATACCCCGTGCCAGACCCACACCCAGTACCGCACCTACCAGAGTATGGGTGGTGGAGATCGGCAAACCCGTACCCGAGGCAATAACCACGGTGGTAGCCGCTGCCAGGGTCGCAGCAAAGCCGCGGCTGGGTGTCAGCTCGGTAATGCCGGTGCCCACCGTAGCAATGACCTTGTGACCGTAGGTCACCAGACCGATAACGATACCGACACCGCCAAGCAGCAGGATCCAGACAGGCATAACACTCTTCTGTGCCACCTCACCGCTCTCGGCAATACCCACTACTGCGGCCAGCGGGCCAACCGCATTGGCCACGTCGTTGGAACCGTGGGCGAAGGCCATGGCACAGGCAGTGAAGATCATCAGCACACCGAAGACCTTCTCCACGTTGGCATAGTGGAAATCACGGTCGGCACTGGGATCGAATTTCAACCGATTGATAAGTATCCTGCCGATGATCATCACCACGATACCAATCACCACGGCCACGCCGTATTTGGTCTGTAGATCAAAGTCTAGCCCAACATGCTTAAGCCCCTTGAACATAGTCACCAGGGCGATAATGAAGCCGACAAGGAAGATGTAGAAGGGTACATACCGTTTAGCATTATCCAGTGGACTAGACGTATCGAGTATCAAACGCTGCACACTGACAAACAGCCAATAGGCGATGATGCCGGAAAGGGCGGGGGAGATGACCCAGCTCATAACGATGGTGCCGACCTTGCCCCACTCCACCGCATCAAAACCGATACCAACGGCAGCAAAACCGACAATGGCACCAACGATGGTGTGGGTAGTGGAGACCGGCCATCCGGCACGCGAGGCCACCATCAGCCAGATCCCTGCCGCCAGCAGGGAGGCCATCATGCCGTAAATCACCAGTTCGGGGCTGCCGGAGAGCATCTCCGCGTCGATCATCCCCTTGCGGATGGTCTTAGTAACCTCACCACCCGCCAGATAGGCCCCGGCAAACTCAAACACGGCGGCGATGATAAAGGCCTGCTTGATGCTAACGGCCTTGGAACCGACCGAGGTACCCATGGCGTTAGCGACATCATTCGCACCCACACCCCATGCCATAAAGAAACCGAAGATGCAGGCAAGAACGATAAATATTGTTGCGTATTCCACGACGATACCCTCTTATCTTGCCAGCATGATTTCTAGACGACTACCCACTCGCTGGGCCAAATCGGCAAGCTCCCCCACCCACTCAACGATGCGGTAGATAAACATCACATCGATCGGCGACATATCCTTCTCTAGCACAAACATCTTGGCTCGCACCTCGACCTGAATCGTGTCGGTCTTACTCTCCAGCTCATCGAGCTGAGTGATCATCGACTCGACCAGGTCCACCTCACGGCCGCGGAAACCGGTCTCTACCAGCTCATCAAGCTCGTTAATGGCGGCCTGCGCCTGGGCAGAGGTATCGACGCAGCTTTTAACGAAATCGAGCATCAGCGGTCCAATCTCACTGGGAAAAGTCATCTGGCGACCCAGCATCAGGCCGGCAACATCCTTGGCCTTGTTGGCGATCTTATCCTGGGTGGTCAGCGTCTCCAGCAGGTCGCGGCGCGACATCGCCATCATCAGGCCACTGGGCAGGTTAAGGCGCAGCTCGCGTTTAAGGTCATCGGCAACCCCTTCGAGGCGGGCAATATCCTTCTGCAGTACAGCAGCCTTATCCCAGTCATTGGCCAGGGCGGCTTCAAAAAAGGGGATCAGCTCATTGGCACAGGTCTGAACCTCGGCCATGTGTTTCTGCATCGGACTCACCGGCGATTTGCCGAACATGCTGAAGATATGACTCTTGCGTGACATGGGATTGCTCCTGCCTTTTGATTTTCGCGAATTATAGAGGGCTATGACTACCAGGCCCACATTTTATGACCGTTTTATTACAGTTTTATGACGGCCCGATGACTACTGGCCTTGTTTTAACCACCTGGCCGCCTGCACGGCGAAGTAGGTGAGGATGCCATCGGCCCCGGCACGCTTAAAGGCAAGCAGCGACTCCATCACTACAGCCTCCTCATCCAGCCAGCCGTTCTGGCTGGCGGCCTTGAGCATGGCGTACTCACCGGAGACCTGGTAGGCATAGGTCGGGGCGGCGTACTGATCCTTGATACGGCGTACGATGTCCAGATAGGGCATGCCGGGCTTCACCATCACCATATCGGCCCCCTCCTCCAGGTCGAGCCCCACTTCCCATAGCGCCTCATCACTATTGGCCGGATCCATCTGGTAGGTGTACTTGTTGCCACCACCGAGATTGCCCGATGAACCCACCGCATCGCGGAAGGGACCGTAGAAGCTGGAAGCATACTTGGCCGAATAGGCCATAATGCGGGTATTAATATAGTCGGCAGCCTCAAGGGCCTCGCGAATGGCCCCGATGCGCCCATCCATCATGTCGGAGGGGGCGACCACCTGTGCCCCTGCCGCGGCATGGGAGAGGGCCTGTTTCACCAGCACCTCGGTAGTCTCATCGTTCATGACATAACCACTTTCATCCAGCAGGCCATCCTGGCCGTGGATGGTGAAGGGATCCAGTGCCACATCGGTCATTACCCCAAGCTCGGGGAAGTTCTCACGCAGGGCACGCACTGCACGCTGTGCCAGGCCGTCAGGGTTGTAGGCCTCCTCTGCCCCCTCGGTTTTCGCCTCCTGCGGGGTCACCGGAAACAGCGCCACCATCGGTATACCCAGCTCCACCAGCTCTTCAGCCTGTTTCAACAACAGGTCGATGGAGACGCGCTCCACCCCTGGCATCGAGGGCACCGCCTGACGCTGGTTTTCACCCTCCAGAATAAACATCGGGTAGATCAGGTCATTGCTGGTCAGCACGTTCTCACGCATCAGACGGCGTGAGAAATCATCGCGGCGCATGCGACGCATACGGGAGAGAGGAAAGGCGCTAATTCCAGAATCAGGACGGCTCATAGTGGGCTCACTCTAAATAGATGTGGTTATGCTCTAATTATGAGAAAGGCTAACCCGCAGAAACAGTAGGTGCAAGCTTACAAATTCTTTGCAATCAGCGCCTTGTCATAAGCACCCTGTGGCAATGGAATCTTCACCCGATAACCGCCACCAGGGGCCTCGGACATGGCATTGCCCTTCTCATCGCTCATCGCCTCCAGAGTGATCATCTGGTTGCCCTGTGGCGTCATCAGCTCCAGCGAATCACCCACGGCGAACTTGTTCTTCACATCGATCACCGCCATACCACTCTCGGCATCAAAGCTCTCCACCTCACCAACAAACTTCTGCTGCAGGCTGTCGGAGTGATTGCTGAGGTAGTTCTGGTACTCCCTGGTGTGGTGACGCTGGTAGAAGCCGTCGGTGTAACCACGGTTGGCCAGGTTCTCCAGCACACCGAGCAGGCTCGGGTCGAAGGGACGGCCGGCCACCGCATCATCGATGGCACGGCGGTAGACCTGAGCGGTGCGAGCGGCGTAGTAGTGGGACTTGGTACGTCCCTCGATCTTGAGACTATCAACACCCATCTCCACCAGACGCTGCACGTGCTCCACCGCACGCAGATCCTTGGAGTTCATGATGTAGGTGCCGTGCTCATCCTCCTCCACCGGCATATACTCACCGGGGCGCTCCTTCTCTTCGAGCAGGTAGACCCCCTCAGATGCGGCGTGACGCTCGCCACTGCCGGTCTGTGAGGCGAGCGGTGAGCCCGTCAAATCCTGTAATACCACATCACCGCTTTCATTCTCTTCAGCTGGTTTAACGTCGTACTCCCAGCGGCAGGAGTTGGTACAACTCCCCTGATTGGCATCACGGTGGTTGAAGTAGCCTGAGAGCAGGCAGCGACCGGAGTAGGCGATGCACAGCGCACCGTGCACAAACACCTCCAGTTCCATCTGCGGACACTCCTGGCGGATCTCGCTGATCTCATCCAGTGACATCTCGCGAGAGAGGATCACCCGCGTCAGCCCCAGCGACTGCCAGAATTTCACACTGGCGTAGTTAACAGTGTTGGCCTGCACCGAAAGATGCACCTCCACCTCGGGCCAGCGCTCACGCACCATCATGATAAGACCCGGGTCAGCCATAATCAGCGCATCGGGCCCCAACTCGACAATGGGTTCGATATCCCTGATAAAGGTCTTCAACTTAGCGTTGTGCGGTGATACGTTAGTGGCAAGAAAAAACTGCTTCCCTGCGCTATGCACCTCATCGATACCGCTCTTGAGCTGCTCCAGGGTATCGAAATCATTATTGCGAACCCGCAATGAATAACGGGGCATACCGGCATAGACCGCATCAGCACCGTAGGCGATGGCGTAGCGCAGGTTCTTCAGGTTGCCTGCTGGGGCGAGTAGTTCGGGAGTCTTCATACAGGTATCTCTAAAAATTGTCTCTTCGTCCGATGACTGCGTTGCAGCACTTTCTGCGATGCTCATTAACACATAGAGTTAACTGTGCTTCTCAAAAGCACTGCGCCTTGTCCTCGAACGAATATCCTAATTTTTCGAGGTACCTTACAACTTATTGGAAAAATGTCTGTCCAAAGGTTGAAGGTACGACCCGAGAACCGGGTCACAGAATCGCATTCTAGCATGGCAAAGCAACAAAACGCCTTTGCCATGCAGGCTTCAATTGGCCAGAATCACCACAGTTAATATAGATGGATAAGGAATATAAAATGAATATCCGCATAAAACAGCTCCTCAACTACGGCCTGCTCCTGTTAGGCCTCACTGCCTTTGGGGCCTCTGCCCAGGCCAGCATAGCGCCACACCAGATGCTCGAAGAGGTGACACAGGAGCTGTTCGATATGCTTGAGACGGAGCAGGCGACCATCGACCAGAAGCATGAGCGACTCTATGAACTGGTAGAACAGGTATTGCTGCCTCATGTGGATCTCGGTGTAATGTCACGCTACGTGCTGGGAAAATATTGGCGCGGTGCCAGCAAAGAGCAACGTCAGCGCTTCAGTAGTGAATTCAAGATCCTGATGGTGCGCTTCTATGTCTCGGCCCTGCTGGACGACCCCGGACAGCTGAAAAAGCTGCTGGAAGACCGCGACAACCTGATTCGGTATCTGCCGGTAGTGACCGACGAGAGCACAAAAAAGACCCGTGTGCGCGCCGAGGTTCACCTGCCTAACGGCGGGCCACGGATTCCGGTCAGCTTTAATCTATTTATTAAAAACGGTAAGTGGATGATGTACGACGTTAATGTCGACGGTATCAGCCTGGTCAGCAACTACCGTAGCAGTTTCGCCACCGAGGTAAGGCGTGATGGACTCGATACGCTTATTGAGCGCCTGGTGGTACGCAACGAAGAGCTGCTACAGGCCACCCGAGACAAACAGGCGCAGACCGCCAGGGCCGAATGATCTCAGAGCTCTTCAACAACACCCTTGCGGTGGTCAAGAACGAGAGACTGATATATTACTGAGGGAGAAGCACCACCGCTGTCGCCGCCGACTGCTTGTTGATTTCAAACCGCACTTCGCAATATTCGGGCTGTACATCGGTCGGAGAAGGGTCATCAGAGCAGCTACATCCCGCGATAATTCCGGTGAAAAAAATCCCTGCCTTCACACGAATCATCGACTCATCATCGGCGACATTTATCACCATTACCTTGAACGGTTCAGCACTAACATAGGAGCTCAATGACAGTCCCTGCTGCAACGGCAACTCCTCTGCCTTCAATTGTTCAAGCTCATCTTTCAGGACTTCTTTGAATGTAGCCGTGCCCCATGCGCTGAGTGATTGCTTAAGATTAATCATCAGATATTGGTACAAGGACTGGTTGGTGAGTTTGATATGTCACTCTTCATCCTTGAATGCATCCTTAATCGACTGCCAGACACCCTTCGACTCTTTCTTCACCTCTTTGGCACCACCCTTGGTTTCTTTCCAGGCCTCCTTGGATCCCTCTTTCACACCACCCCATGCCTCTTTGGAGCCCTGCTTGATCTCCCCCCATGCACCCTTAACCTCTGACTTTACATTCCCCTTCTTCCCATCCTCGGCATAACCCACTGTTACAAGTGAGGAAAGAGTAAATAACAGTAAACTCATCAAAATACGTTTGTGCATGGCTTTAGCCCTGATTTTAATAACAACTGAAGTTAACAAGAGTATACACAAGCTAAAATCACTCTATCCAGAATTTTTGCTCGCTTTGTCCTTCTTATTATTCTGGCTTGCAGAGGGTGTTGTCGTCACTCCTGCCGTGAGGGTAAAGCGCATTGCCTCATCCATACTCATATTTACCGGGCGCACAGAACTACGTGGCAGCAATACGGCATAGCCACCAATCATATAACTCAGGGGGATATAGACCAGAACACTATCTTCTTCACGAAAACCCTCTGGCAGAAGGTCATAGTCATTCTGTGTAATAAAGCCGATAACCTGCATACCAGTATCGCCCAGTGTCACTGCGACAACCTGTTCAAACTCCTTCTGCCTGTTTGGAGAGAAGTAATCAAGAAAGTCACGCAAGGCACGATAGACTGATTTAATGATCGGTGTGTGATAAATCAACTGCTCACCCAGTGCAAACACCCGCTGCACAATGTAGGCGTGCATCATCAAGCCAATCACAAAGGCAAACAGCAGGCCGGCTACCAGGCCCATCCCCGGCCAATAAGCATCCGCTGGCAGCACAAGTCGTATCAGGTCACCCAACAGGGTCTCTGCCGTAATAGCAAACCAGTAGAGCAGGTAAGCGGTAAGTAACACAGGAAGAATTGTCATCAACCCGGTAAGCACATGCCGCGCTATAAAACGAACCATTGAGCTTCCCCCATAAGTAGTTTTCTTACACTGAGTATAGACAGGCCTTTCTCAGGTGCCCCAGATTATTCTGCTGTGAGACCCCGACTTTGCTATCTGTTCTGGACAAACTTTATGACGACTGTGACTGCTAAAGTCAGGTACACAGGAATTTTGTGACTTTCATTTTTGATCTATTAACCACATGATTTTTAATCATACAGTACGATAGTAACTTTTATATTCTCATGCTCCGGCCTGCACAACCACCTCTCGCCAAAGGTTTTACAGCTTAAAGCTTGGAATATCCGTTCTACCTATAATCGTCAAAATGACACCGACACAGATAAAGAAGAAGGTAGAGGCCATCAGGCTGGTAGAGATGGGATTATATGCACCTATTTCATCCACACGGAAAAATAACCATACACCACAAACACCTGCCAGAATAAAACTCACCACACCCGAGACAAGTGAGAGCTTCTGTAAAAAACCTTTCTGTTTTTTCATCTAATCTATTACTCCTGTGTAGCGGGCTGATACCAGTTGCCACGGATACCATAACCTCAAACAATTGCTAAGGATATTAAAATTAGCTGGCATCCAGCGGATAGGTCTTCTCCAGGTAAGCGATGATGTCGCTAGACTCGTACATCCACTCACTAGTACCGTCGCTGTGTGAAATGCGCAGGCACGGAACCTTCACCTCTCCACCCTGCTTCTGTAACTCATTTCGATATACACCCTCGGACTTCGCATCACGTAACTGGATGGGTAGATTCAGTCGCTGCATTGCACGACGCACCTTTACGCAGAACGGGCAAGCGTGAAACTGGTAGAGGGAGTAACTTTCCATCGACTTATCAATCTCTCGCTGTTTCTCCACAGTACGTTTCCCCGCTCGCGGCCAGGTTAGCCAGTTAATAAAGAGAACTATGCGACCTAAAAACCACCGTACATATTTCATGGTTACTACCGAGTTAGGATATTGAATGGAGCGCAATCATAACGGATTTCGCTTTATGGGGAACTAATTACTTCGTAAACAGAGCCTTTATCTCCAGCTGCTGTTGATTATGCATAATCAAGATATTTACCTATATCCGTCATTGCCGTGTACTCGGTTATCTCGATCTCTGCCGCAACAAAATCGATACTATCCGGATAGGGACTGGCCTCTTCCCCTCTTCGCTTCGCCTCTTCCAGCCACTGGCTTGCCCACATCGACACTTCCTTTCGGGGTGTCGCATCCATTCGACTCATAGCAAGGGTCAGTATCTCCCAGAAACCACTGCGTGATAGTGAGTTGAATAACTGACTTATCTTCGAAATATCATGCCTTTGTAACGCCGCAGCTAAGAGACGCAAATTCACTTCCATTAGCTCTGCACTGGCCCGTTCAATTTCTGATAACAGAATGGCCTTAATTCGCTCAAAGGTTTCATCGTTTATGAATTCAGGTTCGACTGCGGTGATGATAAATGTCCGCAACGCATCAAGTGCTATAAGACGTTTTTCAGGTGTTGCCGTACTACGTTGCAACTCGTCGCAGTAAGCGCTGATCCCGCTGGGGGTTAGATGAAGGGATACTTTATCGGTTAATTTCAATGCAACAACCCCATAACATCAATTTCACTGTTCCTGGTGACCGTTCTGCCATAACGACGACACGGCATCATCTCTCGTCGATACATTCTCTACTACCCATTTCAAAATCTCTGCAGATCTGGGGCCGCTGCGCATAAATGGTACAACGCATCGTAGTACGGTCGAGCGCCGTGCACCAACCATCGTCACGGCGTCGCATCACCTGCCCACCCCAGCTGCTCCATTCAGTTAGACCTTCAGGAATATCGTTATCATCGATAAGCAGCACCTGTAATCGACAACAGGCCGCATCACAGTCCTCACAACTTATTTGGGAAGTATTCTTTTGCGTTTCTGACGCGATTATTACCATCTCTTCAATAGACGTCTATCGCAAACTTCGCCCACGGCATCATCGCCTCCTGTAAAGACTCCTTTATTCCTTCCTCATGGAAACGACCATAAACCATCGAGTTGTCCGAGAGGACTAATTGCTTACCCTGCCAGTTGAGACGAAATTTTCCGCCTCCGACTATCTGTAAGGCCGGTTGTTCAAAATGGAGTATTTCAGGTGACTGCCAGTGGTGCGGAAGATGTTGCTCAGTCATAAAGTGTGCAACGATCTGATTATGAAACTGGTGCTGGTCTTTAGTGGCAAAAAGTAACCACTGCTCGCCTTTCCAGTTGAGTTGTACAAACTTGCCACGCACCTCATCGAGATGGCGCATCGCCTCAATCGTCGGATAAGTCTTTATTTTCATAACCATTATCGCCTAATACCTGCTCACCAGCGCCCATCGCTGGATTCCACAGGCTTCCACCTAACCCTGATTGTAATTCATATAGAAGGTCTATACCTGGACAAAGTCGCTCAGAATATGAAGGGAGGAAAGAGGAACAGTTCTTGACGAACTACCCAATATTAGAAGCAGCGGCTCTGTGGGCCGCATTTTTTCATCAAACTGTTATGCCTCCGTACCGGGCTGACTGTACTCAGCCCGGCAGAAACATAAGCTTACTTATTGCTACTAAGTTTGAACAGGGAGTAAATCGGGCATAGGCCGAACGCACCTGTTACCAGCGGTACTATGCCAATATAGCCCCACACGGGTAACGCTCCCAGCGCAGTGGCCGTCACAAGTCCTGCACCGACTACAACACGCAAAATACGATCCATACTGCCAACATTTAATTTCATCTCAACATCTCCAAATACAAAACTTTATAGGGGTTACATATTCAGATTAGCGTATGTTGACGCACCGCTCAGTGACATAATCACATTTGCGCCGCCTGACTCAAGGCATCGCGATCAAGCAGGCTGATCCGGCCACGACCGAGCTCCACCAGTCCCTGACGTTCAAATTCCTTTAGCATCCTGCTGATCACCTCCCTTGCAGAGCCCAAATCACGTGCTAGCTCCTGGTGAGTGGTATGCAAGATACCGGTGCTATCTGCACTATTCAGCAGATGAGATGCCAAGCGAACGTCAATACGACCAAAGGAGATCGCCTCTATCAGCATCAGCAGGTCTGTGATCCGCTGTGCGTAGGAACCGAATACAAATCCGCGGAACTCACCGGAGTGCTCAAGCATCTTCTGAAAAGAGCTATTAGGTAATACCACTGCGTGTACCGTGGTCTCGGTAAAAGCCTCGGCCTGATAGGCTCCACCACCGAGCAGACATGCCGTTGTGAGAATGCAGGATTGCCCCTCCTCAATCCGATAGAGCACAATTTCACGGCCATTTTCTGCAAGCTTCTGCACACGCACCGAGCCATCAATCACCAGAAGAAAATTACTGCAACGATCTCCTGAGTGAAAAACTGATACCTCCGCCGGCAATGTTACCAGTTGCACTGTATCGAGCAGGGCAAGCCACTCAGGGTCATCGATGTTTTCCAATGGAGGAAAGTGTGTAAGCCACTCTGGCCTGGTCATTATCGTATCCAGTGCTATTGGGGTAAGGCTTCAACTCTATGCACCACCGCCTTCAGCGGCAAGCTCATGCAACAGGGTCGATGCCTTGATCGCTTTGCTGTTAAAACCGCTATAAACTATATTTGATTTAAAGGGGAAAGCACCCCCCACTTATCACGGTATGCAACGATAAACCTCAAAAACTTGGCGCCCCTCCTCTGGGGTACCGACTGGCACTACAGTATCGCCACCCACATCCACCGCAGAATTGCGCGCCAGGGTATTTAGTTCTGCCTCAACTTTATCCTCATAGCGATCCAGCCCTGCCAGGCCTGTCGTTGTTCTAACGGTGGTCTTACCTACACGCTTACAGGAGGCCACATCAGCTGACGATAACACGCGTACCTTCTCTCCCTGCTCTGAGACACCCACCCAGGTGCACGCCGTAACATACAGGGCCATCAAAATTATCGAAAACAACCTGATCCTGTTCATAAACACCACCCCTATTCCTTGACCTTTGTTATTGCTCTAGACTTATAACTTTAGTCTACCTGTCAGGATATTGCTCTTCCTTATCAGGGATACCGCGGCAATAGTTGATACTGTCCCTCTTAATTTACCTTCCAGTCACGGAACTTGTCCCTTGATCAACACTCTAAAAATTATTGCCCGTTACTCATGAGCACCCGAGCCTTGCCATCTATCCGCCCACTTTACCGCAAACTACAGCACCTCCAGTTTGTGCTGATCAGCCTGCTCCTGAGTTCGACGGCCTGGGCTGATGCATCGCTGCTAGAGCGCTACCACAAGCTCAAGAATGGACTCAGCAGCACACTGCCAGGAACCCACATCAGCCTGACCTCATCGGAGCAGAGTAAAGAGCTAAGCGCCGAGGTAAGCAGCATCCTTCACCATCCTTTTGAGATGGTTGCCGGTGCACTAGCGGAGGTAGAAAGCTGGTGTCAGTTCATGCCGCTGCACTTCAATATCAAGGCCTGCACTAATGAGACACGCAATGGGGAAGATTTCCTCACCCTCTACAGCGGGCGCAAAAGCTATCAGTCCCCAGAGGATAGTTACAAAATGGACTATCGCTATAAAATCATCCAACACGATGAAAAACAGCTGTCATTGCGCCTCAACGCCGAACAGGGTCCAGCCAATACCCATGACTACCGGATAGAGATAGACGCTCTGAGAGTGGAGGAAGGAACCGTGCTCCGCATCTACTCCGCCTATCAGCCCAGCCTCCTCAGCTCCATACTGACACGCGGCTATCTCACCACCTTAGGTCGTGACAAGGTCGGTTTTAGCCGTATTGAGCAGGATGGTGAATCACACCTGGTGCAGGGGATCAGAGGCATTATCGAGCGCAACGTAATGCGCTACCACCTCGCTATCGATACCTTCCTCAGCACCCAGGCACTCCCCGAAACCACGCGGCATAAAGCCGCGCTGGCAAGCTGGTTCAGGCAAAACGATGGCTACCACCAGCAGTTACACGAAATGGAACAGGCGGACTACCTGAAGATAAAACACCGGGAATGGAACAACCAGCAGCGGTTACAGCAGGCGCTGAACGAGAGAATTCATTTAGCGGCTATACCCAGGATTAAAAAAAGGTAATTGCATTGAAAAAGCCACCAATTAAATGGTTTCGACTAAAAGAACTGTAGCCCCTTTAATCCTGTCTTCTGGCGATCATCTCACGAAGGTGGTCAGGTATCTTTGTGGCGCCACTAAAATCAGCACCTGAAATATTTGCATTCACAAAACGAGAATTTCCCAGATGGGTATTGGTAAACAGGGCGTCATTAAGACTCGCTCCGTTCATCAACGCCATTGATAGATTGGAGTCCGTCAGATCTGCCTCTTCAAAAGCACCACCGGTCAACACCGTGATCGCAAGATTGGTATTACGCATACGGCTGTTAATAAGCACCGCCCGCTGCATAAAGGCGCGATAAAAACTACTACCGCTAAAGTCACTCTCTTCCATGGCGACATCCTTCATGTACGCCCTGGTAAAATTCGCCTTTATCCCTTGTGTCTCATTCAGGCTTGCACCAAACATATTGGCCTCTCTGAACAGGCTATGGCTCACAACCCCCCCATCAAATATGGTGTGAAACAGGTTGGAATGCGAAAGGTCAGCGTCCACAACCTGGCACCCTCCCAGATTCGCCCAACTGAAATTCGCCCGTTTCAAACTCGCATGGGATAAATTGCATCCGCTGAGCTTTGCATTTGAAAAATCAACACCATCGAGTCGTGCACCACTAAGGTCTAGCCCCGGCTGATTGATGCCTGAGAAGTTGCAGTGACGCAGATCTTGATTGGGTTTGGGGCTCTCACAATCCCCTTTTTCGACAAACCACAACGTCCAGAGGAGTACGCCACCGATTAAAGTGATACCGATTAGTACAAGTAAGCTATGCATAAACCTGGAATGTCTAGTCATATGGCTAACCATAATGCTAATAGAGCTTCTATCAGGAAATTTTGTGAATATATCTTACAGACAGTATAAGGTAAGGCATAAAAATCACCATATTGCACAGCAATGCCTTTGAAACCATGATCGGGATCCTGTTGGCTTTATAAGCACCTCTCCTCGAACCCTGTTCCCACATGGTTTCCTTAATTATTTTTGAGTATCTGATCGAAGCCCGAAGCACTGAAACCATTATGACGCTGGCCGTTCACCAGTAAGATCGGTACACCCGAACCATTCATCTTTTTGTAGTCTCGCTCACCCTTGGCCGATGTATCGATATCGTATTCAGTATATCTAAGGTTTTTCTCACTAAAATAGCTTCGTGCACGCTTGCAGACACCACACCAGGCAGCACCGTACATGACTATTTCAGGCTGCTTGGCTACGGGTTGACTCGGCTCGGGCTTATCGTCGGCCGGTTGGGATGCAATGGGATGATTAACTTTCAACTCCAATCGCGTTGCGTGCTGGCTCATCGGCACATCACCAAAATGGGCCACGCCATTTACATCGACCCACTGATAAACACTTTGAGCAATACCCATTGAAGAATATGCAATTAGAATAAAAACCCACATCATCCTGCCCATAACTTACCTCCTTGTGCCTTTGTTTAGGTTGTCATTAAAGATACAGGCTTCTTTAATCTGGTTTTACTGCCCCATAAGCTATGTAACAGCAGGGCAATGGTGGCACCAATAACAGCATAGGCCATATCCTTCTGTGCATCCCATATGTCCCCCTGGGTGATGGCTACCGAACAGACCTCCTCTGCTTGCTTGCAAAACAAGACCATGGCGAGCCACTCCAGGATTTCATACCATGCGCCGGCCCCAGTGATAAATAGAAACGCGATTAGATAACTTAATCTTCTTGAAATACCCTGATGGTAGAAGACTTCAAAAAATGGCGCGAACACCATCAGACCGAAGAGAAAGTGAATAACCTGATCGTAGTAGTTTCTCTCCCATCCGAACAGGTCTGAAAACCAGGCGAAGTGAATCATATTATTGTAGGTCAGGTTCGCACCAAATAGATGCAAAATGACAAACACTGTCAGACTGAGGTAGGTGAGGTCGTTAAAGTTGTAGCGTCTGTCGAGCCAGAGCACCAGGGGGAATACCGTGACGACCAAAAAGTTTTCCAGCGCCCATATACCGATGTCGGTCGGATTGATAGCCAACACAATCCAGAGCAGGAAAAAAATGATCACCAAAACTCTTTTGAACATGACACATCCGTCTTATGTGGTTTGTTGTAATGTGTGAAATGGGTCTCGTGGCGAGCTTTACTAACTGTAGATTTCACCGTATTACCTTATACTCCTTGATAAATTCTTTGCGATATAGCCTTAGGTTTTTCAAAAAAAGTCGTAATAACTCCTTGCATACGTCATATCATAATCTTCTTCTTTCGGTGATTTGTCTAATATTTGCGATAAATCGTGTTGTATCGCAACTGGAACCTACCCTGGTTTTGCACACACTAATCAATAATTTTGGACTTCCTCCCCGAGGCGTTTGAGCAGGCAAAGGAAGGCATTAAGCGCATGAGTGCTTATGGAAAGGAAGGAGGTCCAGTTCGTCGTCATGAATCAAAGGGGATGAAGGATTAATTTTACCTATTGTTTTTAATTTTTCCGTCCCTTTTTTCGGTTTTATTGAATTTTATAGGCATCATTGCTGAGTGATATATGCTCAGCAATAATTCCTGGCTTATAGCCTATAATAGTTAAACAAGAATTATATCGTCCTGCATACTATAAAGTACAAATAGAACTTCTTCTATTTCACGCTGTGGAACATTGTTTTTCTTCAGTGCATTTAGGGCATCATCCAAAACAGCCATAAATTCACGGGCTGAAATATTCATCCCCTTATGAGCAGCCAATAGATCTTTTCCTTTGTATACATCTGGGCCACCAGTACCCGAGATAAAGAAAGTTGCCGCTGCATTTTTGAGCGTTGAAGTGTCCATCTTACTCTCTTTAAATCGTGTTGCTATCGCACTGTTAGCTAAGTGATTATCAACCAAATCACCCGCAATTGCGGTAATACCTTCAGTGCCACCCAACCTTTCATATAATGATTTGCTCATGTTCCTTCTCCTTGTGGTAAAGCAGATACTCAACTATCAGTGTGATAATTGATGTGGAGGCACAGTAACATTGATGGTATAAGCAAAGAAGTACAAATTCTGTAGTAAAAACCGTCATATTTACACATTAAACATAGGGAAATAAAAAATGAAAACATATGGTCAATTCTGTCCTTTGGCGCAAGCCGCTCAATTATTGTGTGAACGCTGGACACTCATTGTTATTCGAGAACTCATTGCTGGCAGCACACGTTTCAATGAGCTACAAAAAGGTGTTCCGCTCATGTCTCCAACCTTATTGTCCACTCGGCTTAAGCAGCTTGTGAAGGCCGGAGTCATAGAGTTACAAGGTCAGAAGGGGAGTCATACGTATAATCTCACGCCGGCAGGAAAAGAACTTCGTCCTATTGTTGAGCTGATGGGGGCCTGGGGACATCGGTGGGCACGATCAGACCTGAATACAGGGGATTTAGATGTCGGTTTGTTAATGTGGGATATGCGTCGCAGCATTGACCCATCAATTTTTCCGGAAAACCGCATTGTGGTTCAATTTAACTATCCGGATGCTCCAAATGGTTCCAGGGATTGGTGGCTGGTGTCTGAAAATGGTGAAGTGGATCTATGCCTAAATGATCACGGTCATGAGGTGGATGTGATGATCTCCAGCTCATTAGAAGCCATGACTTCTGTATGGATTTGTGAGCGCAAATTTAATGATGCCGTTAAAAGAGGTGACATTAAGGTGGCAGGGAATACTAGGTTAGCTAGTAAAATACAAGATTGGTTGCGTGCAAGCCCATTGTCATCATTGGGAGCATTAAATGAAATGCCAAAACTAGATTGGGGCTTTGGTAAATAATGGGTACCACAAATTGACAGAATCAAAGGAGCCCATCAGGTAATTGACCCTTTATATGTCGAATGCATGCATGGTGAAATATTTAGGGTCGGAGTCTGAGGGAACCACACGAATTCACCATTCACATCCATGCTCGTTAATTCGAGGTGGCAGGTTGCAGTGAACTCACTGTACTTACTGCGCGTAGGTTCTGCTGCACAGCTGAGCTTATGTCGCCCTTTGGCTTTGTAGGGAGCCAACTGACCGTTGATAGGATTGCTCCATGCACCTCTTCGTAGATGGTCTATGAGCGCCCCTCAACGGCTACGCCAGCACGGATAAGAATGTGGTGTTTATTTGTAACCAATCAACCAGGATTATGGGCCGGTGAATATTTCCAACTATGAGCATTGTCATGGCGTGATAGATCTCCCCTCACTCAACCAATAAGTGGTGATTTGAGAGTAGGTGGTCTGCCCGCTTAATACAGTGTTTCTCTTTTACTGTGCTGCTGATAGAACGTCCAATACCGGTTACGCTAAGTCACTGGTAATCAATCGCACCAAGAAGGACTCCTCAAGGGCTGTGAGGCGTGCTTTATGAACCCAAGGTAGAAAAGTGGTGAGTATTTGTGAGATGCTTTAAGTGCAAGCACACATTTAATTATATTAATTCGTCCATTCGATCAACTTGATCTGGATGGATATTTTATGGGGATTCCTCAGGGAATCAGAGTAATAATCCCTCCCCGTGTCTATAAAATTAATGAGGGCAGTGTCTGTACAGCTGATGCTTAGGTTGAATAGGGACGATCAAACTAATGGATAAATCAGGAGAAATAGTACTATGAAGAAGTTCGTATTTGGTGTTTTGTTGGTCTCGGTTTTGGCGTCAGGGTGTGAGTCAGACGATAAGCCATCAGCTGAAAATTCAAACCGTGATCTTATCTCAGAAGAGTATCTGCGCACGCGGTTCACCTTTAGAGATATCGACAAAATGAAGTTCGCTGAGTGCGAAACGCTTAGCTATCCCACATGCCGCTATGTCTGGGGTAAAGACAATCCTGCTTCAGATGCGGCACTGGCCAAATATGGTAGGCCTCCGTCAGGCAACAAGTTAATGATCATTTATGCCCGAGGAAATAAGCTGGCGGATTTCAACCGCGTGCTGGCAACCTATAAAGATGCCGTCGAGGTTGATAACCTGGGAGTGCAGGCGGTGTGGTCTGATAAAAGAAAACAGTTGTCACTCATTACGGACAGCCATCTGATCATTCACGTACAAACTGATACTCAAGGTGTTGTTGGCTTTAAGGAAAATGCGATTGTCATTGCCAATCATGTGTTGGACAATATTTGAGGCCGGTTGTCGAAGATAAATAAAGCGCCTAGGCAAAGGGGATAATTGGAGTTATCCATTATCCAATTGAGAGGTGCTGTTATAAACCAACAAAGTCCAACAGGTTGGTTCTGGTGGTTGCCTGGTATTCAGGCAGAATATAGATATCACCACCAGGCCCGGCCTTATCACGGGCAACGGAACCAAAATATCGATATGCGCCACAGAAAAATCATGACGTAATTCCTCGGCGTATTCTGCTAGCTTCTGTAATGCACCATCTCGCTTCATGATATTTACCCACTTATGCTATGAGGCGAACATAGCAAAAAAAGAGGGCCGCATGAAGCGGCCCCCCTTTTTCAGCTTTACCCTTTTAGCAACTCCATTGCCATCTTCGCCGCCCCCCGCACCCTATCCGGCGCCGTCCCACCAATATGATCCCGCGCGGCCACTGACCCTTCCAACGTCAGATAATCAAACACATCATCCTTTATCGCATCACTAAAGCCCTGCAACTCTTGCAGCGACATTTCGGAGAGGTCTTTGCCAGTTTTTACGCCGTGAGCGACGGCCTTGCCGACGATCTCATGGGCATCACGGAACGGGACACCGTTGCGTACCACGTAGTCGGCGAGGTCCGTAGCGGTAGAAAAACCGCGCAACGCCGCCTCGCGCATCTGTTTCGGCTTGAGTGTGATCTGCGCCATCATGTCTGCATAGACCTTAAGGCAGCCACGCACGGTATCGATGACATCGAACAGCGGTTCTTTGTCTTCCTGGTTGTCTTTGTTATAGGCCAATGGCTGACCCTTCATGATCATCAGCATAGAACTGAGTGAACCAAAGACGCGACCGATTTTACCGCGCACCAGTTCAGGCACGTCGGGGTTTTTTTTCTGCGGCATGATGGAGGAGCCGGTGCAGAAGGCATCACCCAGATCGACCCAGTCGAACTGGCTGGAGGACCAGAGAATCAGTTCCTCACTAAAGCGGGACATATGCATCAGCAGCAGCGAGGCCCAGCTTAAAAACTCGATGGCGAAGTCGCGATCGGAAACACCATCGAGTGAGTTGCGACCCGGCATGTCGAATCCGAGTTCTTTGGCGGTGAACTCACGATCAATCGGATAGGTAGTTCCGGCCAGCGCGGCCGAGCCTAGCGGCATGATGTTGACTCGCTTACGGCAATCGGCGAGGCGCTCGGAATCACGCTGCAGCATTTCGTTCCACGCCAGCATGTGATGGCCAAAGGTGATCGGCTGGGCGGTCTGCAGGTGGGTAAAACCGGGCATGATGGTGTCGGCCTCGCGCTCGGCCAGCTCGATGAGGGCGCTTTGCAGGCGCTTCAGCTCAGGGGCGATAGCGCCGTCGATCTCATCGCGCAGGTAGAGGCGCACGTCGGTGGCGACCTGATCATTACGCGAGCGACCGGTGTGCAGCTTCTTTCCGGCATCGCCAATCATGTCGGTGAGCCGCTTTTCGATGTTCATGTGCACATCTTCCAGCGCGATGGACCAGGGGAAGTCACCCGCCTGGATCTCCGCCTCGATCTTGGTAAGGCCGCGAATAATGGTGTCGCGCTCCTCCTCGGTGAGCACACCAATATTGGTGAGCATCCTGGCGTGGGCGAGGGAGCCCTGGATGTCCTGTTTATACATACGCTGGTCGAAACCGACTGAGGCGCCGAAGGCCTCGACAAAGGCATTAGTCGGTTCATTGAAACGGCCGGTCCAGGGTTTTTCTACTGTTGTCTCTTCACTCATCTTTTATCGCCAGTCTATATAGGTGTAATGGTGCGGAGTATATCAGAGCTCATCTAATGATCGTTTACCGCTGTGACTAGTGACTTACGACTTTGGACTAACGACTTTCAACGTGATCCCACGGCGTCCCCTCGGCAAACCACTCCACAAGGAAATCGATCAGCGCCCGAACCCGTTGCGGCAGGTGTCGGCGCGAGGGGTAGATGGCGTAGAGCGCCATTGGGGCCGGGCTATGCTCACGCAGCACCGGCTGCAGTCGCCCCTGTTCAATTGCCTGGTGGCAGATAAAGGTGGGGAGCATAGCGATGCCCATGCCCTCCTCGGCGGCCTTGAGGATTATGTCGCCATTATTGGTGGCAAGGCGGATATGGGGCTTATGCAATAGCCGCCCCTGTACCAGGCCAAGCTGCCACTGCTGCGCCTCGGGCACCAGATTGTAGCCGATGCCATCATGAGCGCTGAGATCAGTGGCCTGCTTTGGCTCCCCGCGGCGGGCGAGGTAGTCGGGTGCGGCACAGTATAGAAAGTAGATGGGGCAGAGACGCCTGGCCACCAGCGAGGAGTCTTCCAGCTTGCCGACACGCAGCAGCACATCGACCCCTTCCTCTATTAGATTAATCTCGCGGTCATCAAGGTCGAGATCAAATACCAGCTGCGGGTGCTGCCCCTGCAGCAGTTCAATCACCGGCAACAGGTGCCGCAGTCCAAGGGAGAGGGGAGCATTGAGGCGAATCCGCCCGCCGAGGGCCTGCTGGCCACTCTGTAGTGACTGCTCGGCCTCATCCAGCTCATCAAGAATGTGCAGGCTTCGCTGGTAGAAATCACGCCCGGCATCGGTGAGATGGATTCGACGGGTGGTACGCTGCAGCAGCTGGGCATCGAGACGATTCTCCAGCTCCTGCAGGCGGCGGCTCACCGCCGACTTGGCGATGCCCATGCGCTCGGCCGCAGCACTGATGCCGCCGGCCTCCACCACCCGCACGAAGGTTTGGAGCTCATCAAAACGATCCACCCTTATTGTTCTCCATTAAAGAACAGTCTTTTGCTGATTATCCCCTTTATTCTCCTGAGTGCAACTATACACTTAATACTATTCTTGATTAATCAACTAGGAGAAATGTCATGAGTGCCGTAGCCACCGATATTCTTACCAGTCGTAGCGTGAAGATGGTTGTGCGTGGTCAGGCAACCTCAGACGGGGCGGGGGTGAACCTGGTGCGCCTGTTCCCATCACAGGAGCTAGAGATGCTCGACCCCTTTCTACTGCTCGATGCCTTTAGCTCCAACGACCCCGATGATTACATTGCCGGTTTTCCGCCCCACCCCCACCGTGGCTTTGAGACCGTGACCTACCTGCTGCAGGGCAATATGCGCCATAAGGACAGCGCCGGTCACGAGGGGTTGTTGCGTAGCGGCGGGGTGCAGTGGATGACCGCCGGTAGCGGCATTGAGCACTCGGAGATGCCGGAGCAGCAGGACGGGCTGATGTCGGGCTTTCAGTTATGGCTCAACCTGCCTGCGGCGCAGAAGATGAACCCACCGCGCTACCAGGAGTTCGAGCCGGAGCAGATCCCACTGGAGGAGCTTGGCGACGGCACGGTGATTCGTGTGATCGCCGGCACCACCTCTCGTGGCACCGTGGGAGCAGTAACGCAGATCGCCGCCCAGCCGATCTATTTCGATGTGAGCCTGCCCGCCGGAGGCAGCTTTCACCAGCCGATACCCGCAGGGCACAACGCCTTTGTGAAGATGATCGAGGGACGGCTGGCGGTAGATCACGAGGAGCTGGTCAGCGGCAGCCTGGCGGTGCTGGGTGAGGGTGATCAGCTGGAGGCCGATGCCCGCGAGGAGGGGGCGCGCTTCCTGCTCATCGCCGGTAAGCCGTTTAATGAGCCGGTGGCCCGCTCCGGCCCCTTTGTGATGAACAGCGATGAGGAGATCCGTCAGGCCTACGCCGACTACCACGAGGGTCTGTTCGGCAAGGTGGAGTGATCAACCGTGCACTGGCGCAACAGCAGCGATCACTGGGGCGGGGTGGCCATGGCCCTCCACTGGCTCAGTGCATTGTTGGTATTCGGCCTGTTCGCCCTGGGGCTGTGGATGACCAGCCTCACCTATTACGACTCCTGGTATCAAACGGCGCCCAATATCCACCGCAGCATCGGGGTACTGTTGTTTCTGCTGAGCGTGACGCGGCTGCTGTGGCGACGCTTCGATGGCCGACCACGTGAGCTGCCGGAGCACCGGCCATGGGAACACCTCGCGGCCCGCTGGACCCACCGTACTCTCTTGCTGCTGCTATTCGCGGTGATGCTAAGCGGTTATCTCATCTCTACCGCCGACGGGCGGGCAATATCCGTCTTCGGCTGGTTTAGCCTTCCGGCCACCCTGAGCGGCATCGACGGGCAGGAGGATATCGCCGGTGTAGTACACCTCATTCTTGCCTCGATTTTAATCGGCCTGGCTTTGATGCACACATCCGCCGCGCTGAAACACCACTTTATCGACCGTGATCGCACTCTCAAAAGTATGCTGGGTAAGTAAGCGGTTACTCAAATCCACACAGAGGAGTAACACCATGAAGACTAAATTCCTGCTTAGCCTGTTACTGGGGCTGGTGATGACACTGACCGCCAGCGCCGATGACTATGTCATCGACACCGAGAAGGCCCACGCATTTATCCAGTTCCGCATTCAACACCTGGGATTCAGCTGGGTTTACGGCCGCTTCAACCGCTTCGAGGGGAGCTTTGAATATGATGAGAAGAAACCGAAAAAAACAAAAGTCGCGGTAACCATTGATGTGACCAGCATCGACACCAACCATGCCGAGCGCGACAAGCACCTGCGTAGTCCCGACTTCTTCGAGATGAAAAAATATCCCACGGCCAAGTTTGTCAGTACCGGCTACAAACCGATGGGCAAGGATAAGGGCAAACTGATGGGCAAGCTGACTATTCGTGGTATCACCCAGCCGGTAACGCTCAATGTAACCCACGTTGGGGCAGGGAACGACCCATGGGGTGGCTATCGTCGTGGCTTCCACGGCACCACCACCATTACCATGGCCGACTTCGGCATACCCTACAATCTGGGGCCATCGGCCCGTGAAGTAGAGCTAATGCTCTCCATCGAGGGAATTCGTAAATAGGCCGAAACGTGCAGCGATCCTCACCCTCTTCTCCGTGGCTGTGGCAAACTAGCCATGAATAGTGAGAAGAGGGGCCGGGATGGCACCACCAGAGACAACCGACAAAGCGTTTTTCCTACCGGACTTCTGCGGCCTGCGTTCTGTGTTCGCGGTAGTGATACTGGTTGAACTATTCGCCTTTGTGCTCACCCTTGCCGCCGCACCACACCGTGACGATCTCTGGAGCGTACTCGCCCTCTACTCGCTCTTCATGCAGTGGGCGGGGCTGATCAGCGCGGCCCTGCTGTGCCTGGCCCGTCGACCCCTGTCACGCCTTAACGACACCGTAGCCGGGGTAGTGAGTTACGCCCTGTTGCTGCTAACCATTGGCCTGTTGAGTCTCGCTGCCTACGCCATCATGGAGTTGACCGGCTTTCCCAACACCATTGAAAGCCGTGGCGAATTTCTGCTGCGCAACCTCGGTATCGGTGCCATCGTCTGTGCCCTGACCCTGCGTTATTTCTACGTCTCTCATCAGTGGCGTCGTCGCACCCGCGCCGAGGCACGG
Source organism: Pseudomonadota bacterium (assembly GCA_039714395.1). Taxonomy (GTDB): domain Bacteria; phylum Pseudomonadota; class Gammaproteobacteria; order Thiohalomonadales; family Thiohalomonadaceae; genus JAPHSX01. The sequence goes on from JBDLJH010000004.1 coordinate 83,568, forward strand.
GCCAAACTGGAGGCACTACAGGCACGCATTCGGCCCCACTTTCTATTCAACAGCATTAACACCGTTACCAGCCTGATCCACGACAAGCCCGACGATGCGGAAGAGGCACTACTCGATCTGGCCGACCTGTTCCGTGCCAGCCTGCGCGAAGAGCAGCTGTTTATTCCACTGGCCGAGGAGCTGGCGCTGATCCGCCGCTACCTCAATATGGAATCACTGCGCCTGGGCGAACGGCTACAGCTGGAATGGCAACTGGAGGAGGGAACGGAAAAGCTACTACTGCCACCGTTGATCCTGCAGCCGCTGGTGGAAAATGCGGTCTATCACGGCATTGAACCACGCCCCGGTGGCGGTACCGTTACCATCGCCATTCAGCGCAACGACGGACAACTAAGCGTGTCGGTGACCAATCCACTACCTGCACTCAATGACAGTCGAAACGAGGGCAACCGCATCGCACTGGAGAATATACGCGCCCGCCTTGATGCCCATTACGGGGAGCGCGCCTCACTCACCATCGAAGAGGGTGATGAAACATTCCGGGTACAGCTCTGCCTGCCCGCCGAGGAGCAATCTTGATGCGCGTACTGATTGTCGACGATGAGGCCCCGGCCCGTGACCGCCTGAAACGGTTAATGCATGAACTCGAAGGGGTGGAGATAGTGGGTGAGGCCGCAGACGGCAAGGCTGCGCTAACCGCTACCGCCGAGCATCAGCCCGACCTTATCCTGCTCGATATTCGCATGCCCGGCATGGATGGCATGGAGACAGCGCGCCACCTCGCCACTCTGCCCAAACCACCACATGTGATCTTTACCACCGCTTACGGTGAGCACGCGCTGGAGGCCTTCGAGGCACAGGCCATTGACTACCTGGTAAAACCGGTACGCAAAGAGCGGCTGGCACAGGCTCTGGAAAGAACCTCTTCTCTGCTTACACCCGCATCTGCCGCCACGGCAGTACCAGAGGGCCCCGCTCACCTCGCAGTGAAAAAACACGGCAAGATAGAGCTACTACCCATTGAAGATATTCTATACTATCACGCCGATAACAAGTATGTGACCGCTTACTTACCGGGACGTGAAGAGCTGTTGGAGGAGTCGCTAAAACAGCTCGAAGAGCTATTGGGTGAGAGGGTAATTCGTATCCATCGCAGCACCCTGGTATCACGAAACGCTCTCATCGGGCTGGAGAGGGATAACGGGGGGGGGCACTACGTAACCCTGCATCAGATCGGCAGAGGACCGGAGATCAGTCGTCGCCTGATACCTGAGATAAGGCGTATCTTGAAACAGATGCTCTAATCGCTAAGCGTAATCCGTAGCGGTTTGTTGCGACGCAGCATGTCCAGGGCGATATCGATCGACTCATCAAGATAGCCACCATAGAAATCGGGGGTCATCAGGCCGACACGCTTGGGGGCTAACTGGCTACCATGCCTGTCGAGAAACACCACCGTAGGGGTCACGCTGATATTATAACGGGCGGCAAATTCATCGGCATCCACCTGCTTGCCATCAAAGTCTCTTACCGTATTGCCAAAATCGATCTTCATCTTGCGAATAATGGCCCGCTGCTCATAATCGCCGCTGATCTGCATCGGAATAAGGAAGTCGCTCTCCACCCGCACACAATAGGTGCAGTACTCAGACGAGAACATCAGTACCAGAGGTAGCCGTTTTTCACCGCTAATCTCGGCAATTTCTGAAAAGTCCTTAACCTCTTTTATACTACGGGCATTATGATTGTCTGCAGCAAACACGTTACAAACTAACGCGAAAAACAGGATAAAAGGCAGAAAAACAAGTGATATGTGTCTGGTCACCTTGGCCATACTCCAGCTACTTGGCAGATTAGAATAGGCCGCCTGCACTTATCCTGCAATAGGCCCGCGCCCAAAGGATGTGTAGAATTGGCCTAACCATTTAGAAACTTAAGACTATAAAATGCCAAGGTAGTTCTCACAATGAGCCCTGCCATTTGCATCAAAGAGTGACCATGAATAAGAAACTGATCCGTATCGCCACCCGTGAAAGCCTGCTCGCCCTGTGGCAGGCAGAGTACGTCTCCACCGCGCTAAGGAGCGCCCACCCCGGCCTGGAGGTGGAACTGATAAAGATGAAATCGCAGGGGGACAAGATCCTCGACACCCCGCTGGCAAAGATCGGCGGTAAGGGGCTCTTTACCAAGGAGCTTGAAGAGGGGTTGCTGGCCGGCGACGCCGATATTGCGGTGCACTCGATGAAGGATGTACCGATGGAGCTGCCCGAGGGGCTGCATCTGCCGGTGATCTGCCCACGCGAAGACCCACGCGACGCCTTTGTCTCCAATACCTATAAGAGCTTTAATGAGCTGCCTCAGGGCGCCGTAGTCGGCACCTCCAGCATGCGCCGTCAGTGCCAGCTGCTGGCCGTACGCCCCGATCTTGAGATCAAATTCCTGCGCGGTAATGTACAGACCCGTCTACGCAAGCTTGATGAGGGTGAGTACGACGCTATCATCCTCGCCGGTGCCGGCCTCAAGCGTCTGGAGCAGGCCGACCGCATTACCGAGCTGCTCGATATCACCACTCTGCTGCCCGCCTGTGGGCAGGGTGCTGTGGGTATCGAGTCCCGCGTTGATGACGATGAGGTCAACCTGATGATCATGGCTCTCAACGACCCGAAGACACAGGCGCGTGTGCTGGCCGAGCGGGCAATGAACCGCCGTCTTGAGGGGGGCTGTCAGGTGCCCATCGGCGGTTACGCCGAACTGGATCATGGCGTGATTGTGTTACACGGTCTGGTAGGGCGCATCGATGGCAGCGAGATGGTCACCGGCAGCGTTAGTGGCCATCCCGAGGCCGCCGAGGAGCTGGGTGTGGTACTGGCCGAGGATCTGCTGGCACGCGGTGCCGGAGATATTCTCGCCGAAGTCTATGCCCAGGACTGAGTTAAACGGTCTCACCATTCTTGTTACCCGGCCTGAGCATCAGGCCGAACCTCTCTGTCGCCTCATCGAGAGCGCCGGTGGGCAGGCCCTTCGCCTGCCGGTACTCACCATTCACGATTCCAGTAATGCGCCTGCTGTCACAGAAAAACTCGCCCGGCTCGGTGATTATGATCTTGTCATCTTTATTAGCCCCAATGCCGTGCACTTTGGCATCGCTGCCATGCAACGTCTTGGTGACCTGCCCGCCGGACTGCAACTGGCCACCGTCGGCAGGGGTAGTGCCCGTACCCTTAGCGAACATACCGGCCGCTCGCCCGATTTAGTGCCGGATGAGCGCTTCGACTCTGAGGGACTATTGGCGCTCGAACAGCTGCAACAAATGGCCGGTAAAAGGGTACTGATCTTTCGTGGCAACGGTGGGCGCGAACTGCTTGCCGATAGCCTGCGCCAGCGTGGGGCCGTAGTCGACTATGCCGAGGTTTATCATCGCGACTGTCCTACCGTGCTATCAGCTGGGGATGAACGACTGAATAGAGCTGATATTATCGTTATCACCAGCAGCGAGGGGGTCAGTAATTTAGTGTCAATGACACCCTCTGTCCAGCAACAAAAGTTATTTGCATCACCACTACTACTGATCAGTGAACGTGCGATACAGCGTGCGCGTGAGCTAGGCTTTCAGGGGGAGTGCCTGATTAGCCCACAAGCCACTGATGAGGCGATAGTTAACACCCTTACGAACTGGGCACAGCAACACCCGACAACCCTAACGGAAAAATAAGAATGAGCGAACAGAAGAAAACGGTTGAGAAAAAAGTCGCACATAAACCTCGCCCCAAAAAAACCTCATCGGGTGGTGGCGGTGCCTTTCTTGCCATGGCGATCGCCCTGGCAGCGGCAGGCGGCAGTTATTACGTTTGGCAGCAACACCTGATTGCCCAACAGGGCCGACAGGCGCTAGAGCAGAACATTGAGCGCCTGCTTGATGCGGTAGAGAAGAGGGATAAGGCACAACTTGCGCGTATCGAACAGCTAACCCGCCATCGCCACAACCAGACGGAGCAGCGCCTGGAGACTCTGGAGCAGGCCCAGGCCCTCCCCAACCTGAACCAGCAACTCACACCGCAACAGCTTGACTGGAGCCTGGCCGAGGTCGACTACCTGCTGCGTCTGGCCGAGCACCGCCTGCAAATAAGCCGTGACATCCCTACCGCCGTCACCGCACTCTCTCAGGCACGGGATCAACTTGTCGGCCATAGCAACGGCAATTTCGCCAATATTGTCGCCAAAATCGAGGAAAATATCCGGTTTCTAGCGTCAATAGAACAAGGCGGCATTGAGCAGATCAGTGCCCGACTGGGCAAACTTCTCGCTACAGTCGACTCACTCACCTTCGCTGTTCACAGTGAACCTGAGGAGAAGCCACAGCAACGCCCAACCCCGGTTGCCGAGGACGCCAAACTGACCACGCGCATCCAATACTGGGGACAGGTAGTGTGGCACGACATAATGTCACTGGTCACCATCCGCCGCAGTGATGAGATCAGCCGCCCGCAGGCCAGTCCAGAACAGCGTTACATTATTCAGGCACAGCTGCGACTCAAGCTGGAAACTGCCCGACTGGCGGCGCTGAGTCGCAACCAGGCACTCTACCGCGCCAGCCTCACCGAGGCCGCTAACTGGCTGAATCGCTATTACGACAATAGCGACAGCGTCGTGTCTGAAGATTACGCCACCCTCAATGAACTAGCCGAACTGCCCATCAATCCCGAACTGCCCTCACTGCTACCGTTGCGCCAGCAATTGCATACGCAGCAGCCACTGCAAGACGCATCACCACAACCCATGGAACAGGCCCAGGAAGAACCCGCTGCTACTGTTATTACACCCGATGCACCGGTGACTACTCCCCAGACATCTCCAGATGAAATAGTCGAGGAGCCTCAAACGGGGAGCCCGCTATGAAGCTGTTGTTCACCACCCTTCTGGTACTCGGTGCTACAGTCGGCTTTACCCTGCTGGCACAACAAGACCCGGGCTATGTGCTGATTAACTACAGTGGCTGGTCCATAGAGAGCAGTCTCAGCCTGTTTTTACTCACCATCAGCATCGCCTTCTTCGTCTTCTACCTCCTGATGCGCCTGCTCTTCGGCACCCTGCACATTCCCGCCAGAATAGCTTACTGGCGTCGTCATCGCAGTGCGCTGCGCGCCCGTAGCGCCACTAATCGCGGCCTGCTGGCACTGGCTGAGGGGAGCTGGCCAAGGGCCGAGCGTTTTCTCAGCCACCATGCTGGCAACAGTGAGACACCCCTGCTCAACTATCTGGGAGCGGCACGCGCTGCGCAAAAACAGGGGGCCGACGGACGCCGCGACCTGTACCTCTCGCAAGCCATCAAGAGTATGCCCGATGCAGAACTGGCTGTAGGTCTGACCCAGGCCGAGGTACAGCTCTCCTCCGATCAGGCCGAGCATGCCCTGGCAACACTCCGTCACCTTAGGACGATTGCCCCTAAACACGCCTATGTGCTACATCTATTGCGTAAAATCTATGAACGTCTGGAAAGCTGGGACGATCTTCTTGAATTAATTCCCGAGTTAGTACGCCAGAATATCATCAAGAGTAAAGAGGCCGACACCCTGAAACACCGTGTTTACCACCATCGTTTGCTACTTGCTGGTGGGCGTCTCGATACCCTGCAAAATTGCTGGAATCAGATCCCTAAGGCCCTACATGATTCCTCAGATCTGCTGCATGACTACGCCCAACTCCTTATTGAGCTCGGCGCCCATAGTAGTGCAGAGCAATACCTGCAAAAATTTCTTAAAAAACAGTGGGCTCCAGCCCTGATCCGCCTCTACGGCCAGGTAAAGGGTGACAACCCTGCACAGCAGCTATCCACCGCAGAGAAATGGCTTAAGGAGTATGAGCACCATCCTGAACAGTTGCTAGCAGTAGCACGTATCTGCTTCCACAATAAACTCTGGGGGAAGGGACGTAGTTATCTGGAAGCCAGCATCGGCTTTGAACCACGCGCCGAGAGCTACTGCGAACTGGGACAACTGCTTGATCAACTGGGTGAAAAAGAGAAGGCGGGGGAGTGTTATCGAAACGGTTTAGAACTGGCCGCCGGTGATGATTGTACCCCGGTCATTGTTCCTGCCGATGGTGACCGCTTTCATCAGCATCAACCCGCATAAAATATGCTACATCATTTATGCACTTATCATTACAAGCCTTTAAAGAGCATTGCAACCGTTCTCACACTAGGTAATTCTATTTCTAATTTATACTAACAAGCCAAAAATAAAGAAATATCCTAAATTATAACTACTGTGCAAAATAACACTGGGGAGAATACTTTCATAACGATCACGGAACCAGCCGAAGATTAATGAGGGTACTATTACTAAAGCCACCCATTCAGACGGCTGACTCAATAGGTGTGCAGTAGCAAACACGATACTGGTAATACCATTTGCCCCACTTAAACCAAAAACGGTCGGACAACCAAAACGTGTTTTCAACAGTTGGCGCTGCAAAAGACCGCGGAACAACCACTCTTCGATAACCGGAAAGAGCAAAACCAACCACATCAGGTTTTTCCACTGCTCCAATGGCAGTCCAGAAACCTTCGTTCCACCCATCAATTGAAACAAAGCCCAACTGGTCAACGGGCCAAGTCCCAACATAAGCCAGAACCAAACATCCTTATATAACCCGCTACGAGATGGACTATCGAGCCCGTTCATCACCTTGATATTATCCGCACTCACACTTATCTTCACCCAATAACAAAAAACCCACGCTCACTATTTATATAGTAAACGCAGGCCAATGATAACTACCAACTTCCTTTGACTATTTCACCATGCGAAGCTCTACACGGTGATTCTGCTCCAGCCGCTAGCGTAACTTGTCTGAGCTAATCACAAACCTCAAGCTCTCAAGAGCAACCCACTCTTTGATTTGACACTGCTCTGTAGCTCTCGAGTGAACTTACCGTATATGGGGAGAATCAGTAATGTTTCCATCCTCTACTGCCCCAGCGGCTGGTGCCTCAGCATCCTCATCCAGCATGCGAAGCTCCACACGACGATTCTGTGCGCGCCCCTCTACGGTTTTATTGTCCGCAATCGGCTGCACCTCGCCATAGCCCCTGGCACTCAATACCTCTGCAGCAACACCCTTACTAATCAGGTAGTCACGCACAGCATTGGCACGGCGATCTGACAATCCCCTGTTATAACTGCTCGGGCCTTGCGAGTCGGTATGACCACCGACCTCGATACGCAGTTCGGAGTAACGCACAAGGGAAGCCGCAACCTTATCAAGTATGGCGTGTGACTCACCAATCAACTCATTTGAATTACTGGCGAAGGTGACACCATCAAGCACCATGACTTCCTCAAATTTACAACCAGTGGCATCAACTCGGGTACCGGCAGGAGTCTCAGGACAGGCATCAGCATCATTAAGAATGCCATCGCCATCCATATCCGGGTTAATCACCACCACCGGTTCCGGCTCAGGTAACGGCTTCGGCTCCTCCACGATCACGGGGGCAGGCTTGCTGCCAAAACGCTTCATCAGGCTGAGGGTAAACAGCTGTGCATCCCTGTCATACAGGTCGAGGTCGGCACGCACCGCCCAGCCATCTCCGATACCGTACTCACCACCAAAACCAAACATGACGTGCCAGTCATTGCTCCGCTCGTAGGGAAGATTGGTATCGTTCAGCATACTGCCCGCACCGAGTCGGGCGAAGGCCGACAGGCCCTCTCGACTCTCGCCAGAGCTGTAAAGGTAATAGGTAGCGTTCAGGCCCATATCCTTGTAACCAAGGCTTCCATTGGGCGAGATATCGGCACTTCCCAGATCGGCGTAATACGCTTCCACGCTCAGGAACCGGTTTATGTCATACCCCAGATAAAGCTTGCCACCGGTGCTGCGGTTATCGTCAACGCTGTAAATCGTACCGTCAGTATTTGGATTAAGGCGAGACAGACCAAGACCAATTCCAGCATACAGACCATCCTCCGTGGAAGCACTCACCAGGGAGGGTGATAACCCTCCGATACAAAGAGCCAGCAAAGTGTAGCGTAGTTTCATCATTATACTAATCACTTGTTTCTCACTCCCTGAACTACGGTACGAAAACTACCACGCGCAACGAACAGCAGCGAAATCAGGAACAACATCGGCAGTATGGGATCAAACGGGGCGTTACGTACCATGCTGCATCCACCCACTCCTGCCAATCCGGTTTTAATAACATTACTGCTTGCCGGTTCCAGACTCCTTGCCGGTTCCAGATAATCGAGGGTGCCATCGTTATTAGTATCCACTGCGGCTAAAGGAGTGATGGAAATGGTATCGTCATAACCATCACCATCCAGATCAGTAAAGTCATCAACCATGCCATCATCATCCACATCAGGGCCGCCAACCTCAGTTAGATCCTTCTCACCATCGTTATCAGAGTCCAAATCCAGATAATCAGGAGTGCCATCATTATCCGTGTCTTTGGTATCTCCCGTGGTGCCGATAGCAATACCATCCGGATTGACCGCAGGTGGTACACCACTACCGATCAAACCGTTGGCATCAGGATCGTTCCCGCCATTCTCCAGCACATCAGGGATGCCATCGTTGTCACTATCCAGATCACGGAAATCCTTAACGCCATCACCATCGGTATCAACTACTGTGTAGTTAAGAACATCACTGTCAGGACTAGTCTCTACGATATCTGCCAGACCATTGGTGTCACCAGCACCATTACCATCAATACGGCCATTATTATCAACATCCAGAGATGCAGAGGCCGTAATACCTGATTCCGTCAGATCAAAGATGCCGTCATTATCACTGTCGAGATCACGGCTATCAGGGATTCCGTCACCATCGGTGTCGACCAGGCCATCGCCTTCCTCTGCATCGGGAATACCATCGTTATCATCATCCAGATCGAGATAGTCTTGAATGCCATCATTATCGGTATCATCGGCATCCTGGAAATCAGGGATACCGTCACCATCACCATCGGGTAACGGCAGCGGTGTCACACTCAATCCATCATCGAAACCATCACCATCACTATCGGTAAAACCATCGACTTTCCCATCATCATCACTGTCAATACCCCCCGCCTCAATGATGTCATTATTACCATCACCATCGGAATCAAGGTCACGTTGATCATCAGTGCCATCACCATCAGTATCTACTGGTGGTATTGGGCCTCCGGCTGGAACACCACCGCCATTAACGACAGGGTTACCGATACCAATAATGCCATCGCCATCACCATCATCACCGCCCGCCTCAGTGACATCGGGAATGCCGTCATTGTCACTATCCAGGTCGCGATAGTCGTCAACCAGATCGCCATCGGTATCCACAGGTATGAGATTGCCATCAGCGGGCACACCACTTCCATCTACCACAACTGGTGCGGTATCACCGGCCATGCCGTCACCGTTGGCATCGGGACCGTCAGCCTCTATAACGTCATAGAGCCCATCATTGTCACTATCCAGGTCACGGTAGTTGGCTATGGTATCGCCATCGGTATCCAGTGCAACAATGGGGCCTCCGGTTGGAATACCGTCTACGTCCACGCTCGGGGCACCCGTACCAATACGACCATCGTTATCGCCATCGCTACCGCCCGATTCGATAACATCATTAATGCCGTCGTTATCTGAGTCACGGTCACGAAAATCCTCAACTAAATCGCCATCGGTATCGGCTACGGGGTAATTAATAGTACCGCTATCCGCGCTGGTCTCAACCGAATCAGCAAGACCATTAGTGTCACCCACACCGTTATCATCTATGCGGCCATCATCGTTAACATCCATAACAGCAGGGTCAATAATCCCGGACTCGGTCAGGTCATAAAGACCATCATTGTCAGAATCAAGATCCAGACTATCGGGGATACCATCACCGTCACTATCAACCACACCACTGCCTTCATCGGTATCCGGGATGCCGTCATTATCATCATCCAGATCGACCGTATCAGGAGTGCCATCGGCATCACTATCGGTGTTATCCAGATAATCTGGTAGCCCGTCACCATTAAGGTCTTCCGGTACCAGACTACCGCCAGCAGGCAAGCCGGTAACGGGATCCACGGTGGGGAGACCGTCACCAATCACACCATCGTCATCAGGGTCGCTACCACCGGCCTCGATCACGTCATTAACACCATCGTTATCACTATCCAGATCGCGGTAATTGGGGGTGCCGTCACCATCACTATTTAGCGGTGAAAGTGGGCCATCACCAGGCACGCCACTACCATCAACAAGCGGGTCACCCGTACCGATACGACCATCGTTGTCGCCATCCGTACCACCGGACTCAACGACATCATTAATGCCATCGTTGTCCGAATCACGGTCACGGAAATCCTTAACTCCATCACTATCGGTATCGGCCACGGTGTAATTAAGGGTGCCACTATCATTCGTCGTTTCGACAGTATTGGCCAAACCATTGGTGCCAACACTATTGCTGCTATCAATACGACCATCGTTGTCACTATCCAGTGAAGATGGCGTACTGATGCCCGACTCAATCAGGTCGTACAGGCCATCATTATCGGAATCAAGATCAAGACTGTCGAAAACACCATCACCATCGGTATCGACCAGGCCACTACCTTCGACGGTATCCGGAATACCGTCATTATCATCATCGAGGTCATTGCTATCCACCACCCCGTCGCCATCGCTGTCCGCTTCTACGATCAATTCATTGCTTGAGCTGTCGGTGGCCGCATTGCCTGCACTGTCGATAATGGTAGCCACCACCTCATAGGTGCTGTTTACCAGCGTATGCGCTGAAACCGAAAGATCCAGGCTCCAGCTGTCAACTGTGTTGGTCAATGCTGCATCAGAACCCAGAGTGTAGGTGACACCGTCAACCGTGACGGTGAATCCACCCGCCGCATCAGCACTATCAAAAGTACCGCTGAGGGTCGGCTGGGTATTGCTGGTAACCAAACCGATTACCGTTGGTGCGGCAGGTACCACGGTATCGATCTGCACCTCGTTGGTAGTCAGATCGGTAGAAGAGTTGCCTGCCGCATCAATCGCCGTCACCACCACATCGTAGGTACCATCAGCTAATGTCTGCCCCCCGGTCAGCAGATTCACATTCCAGTTGTTCCCTGAAATGGTAAGTGCTGCATCAGTCCCCAAAGTGTAGGTGACACCGTCTACCGTGACAGTGAAACCACCCGCCACATCGGTACTGTCAAAGGTACCGCTGATTATCGGCTGATTATTGTTGGTGATCAGACCTGCCACCGTCGGTGTAGTAGGTGGCGTGGTGTCGATCACCAACTCATTGGCGGTCGCATCAGAGGAGGAGTTGGTCGCGCCATCGGTGACCGTCGCCAGCACATCATAGGTGCCATCGATCAGGGTCTGGCCTGCGGTGGAGAGATCCAGGCTCCAGATATCGCCCACATTGGTCAGCGCCGCATCGGTACCCAGGGTATAAATCGTCCCATCTACCGTGACGGTGAAACCACCGGCAGCATTGGTGCTATCAAAGGTACCGGTGATAGTCGGCTGGGTATTACTGGTAATTTGGCTAACTACGGTCGGCGATGTCGGTGCCGCGGTGTTAACCACCAGCTCATTAACAGTCGCATCTGCGGCTGGGTTGCCTGCACCGTCAGTCGCCGTTGCCACTACGCTATAAGTACCATCAGCCAGCGGGGTATGTGCAGCTATCGCAAGGTCCAGGCTCCAGGTATCACCCACATTACTCAGCGCCGGGTCGGTACCGAGCGTATAGGTAACACCATCCACAATAACCGTAAATCCACCAGCGTAGTCGGTGCTATCGAAGGTACCCGTTATGGTTGGCTGAGTATTGCTTGTTATCTGGCTGGCGACGGTTGGTGTCGCTGGCGGAACACTATCTACGGGAACCGGATTGGAAAAGGTGAGCACACCCGACATGGCACCCTGGGTGGAGTAATCGACGGCCAGGTCATCCGTTTTGTCATTAAAACCACCGATATCACCGTTCAGGGCATTGTCGTTCTGGGCACTGGCAGCCACCAGCTGAAAAGGGGTGTCCCGGGTCATACCCGCACCGCCATTGAGCGTGCTAATCAACTCGGTCGTGACCGGATCCGTCAGGGTCAAGGCGTTCAGCGCCGTGGTCAGGGCATCCATATTAACGCTGTAGCTGATCAGATAATCCGGATCGCCATCGGCATCCTGATCGGCAATCCCCCCTACATCAATACTGGTGATCAGACTGTGGTTAAAGCCAAATCCCGTGGTCACCGCTGTTTGAGATGCGGCATTAACATCGGTGGTGTTTGGTGAGGTATTGGCACCGGTTCCCGCATCGTAAACATCGAGGGAGTAGGCACCGTTTTTACCTACCAGCATCATAAAGGCATCGATATCATTATCCAGGTCGACATCCATACCAATCCAGATGTAACCGGAAAATGCCCCTTTATTGTCTACCGCATTATCGGCACGAAAGCGAAAGGCCACGGTGTCATCAGTGGTATCTCCAGCTGTCCCACCATCATCATATTTCATGTAGAAAAGCGGGGTGGTGCCGAAGCCCGTCAAATCGACCGCTGCGACGGCCTGAGTATCCTGCCCCGGGTCAAAGTTGTCCCCCACCAGCACAGAGGACCAGGTATCACTTGGGGATGCCAGGTCAATCGCTGCTAAAGCGGGACTCGATACCAGCACGGCAGCCAGTAGGGGAGGCAGATATTTAAGCATGGGTTATTTTCCCTGGGGTTGATTCAGTGTCATCCTTGCAACAACAAGCAGGATTGTTAAAGCTAGCGCATGCCACCGAGGCAACCGCCGGGCCGTTAATGACCCGTCATTTGCCATGGTTTTATGATTGCTTCTGCGCATTATGGGGTTGAGGCAGTCTCAAACCGGTCCGATTTTGTGATAGAGTTCACATTTTTCTAGCGTCTTTTATTTATTTTCGGTAAATTCAAACTCCACTAACGTACGAACCACATTGTGACGCTACCCCTCTGGAGACAGCTTTAACTAATCTGAACCTCGAGTGGACAGGGATGTGAACTACAGAGACAGCTATGCATCATGCATACAAACCTAATCCTAAAGCACCTAAATCTACTTGTTGTCGATGACAACCAGCGCGTCCACAGTGAGATGCACACGCTCTTTTCCACCGTCTTCAAGAGCATCAGCCTGGCTCATGATGTAGATACTGCGTTGCACCTTTTTGATGCAAACCCTATTGATATCATCATTACCGATATTGAAATGCCGGGGCATGATGGACTGTGCTTCATCGAATCCATTCGATTGTCTGACGTTAATATCCCTATTATCATTTTATCGGCTCACACTGATACCAAGTACCTTCTACGCGCCGCCAATCAGCAGGTTGATGGGTATATCATCAAACCACTAAGCTTTAAAAAACTTGAACCCAGCCTTACCCGTGCAGTGGCACGGTTAGAGCACCGCATTAATGCGATAGATATCTCAAATCACATTACCTACCATCCTCTATATAAAACTCTACACGTTGATAATCAGCAAATCAGCCTGGGTAACAAGGAATGTCAGCTACTTGAACTGCTATTAACAAAGCGACATAGAGTCGTTGGCAAATCAGAAATTCATTCTGCTGTCTGGCCAGACGAAGAGATAAGTGAATCGGCACTCAAGAATCTTCTTAGCGAACTTAGAAAGAAGCTTAAATACGATGTCATTCATAACCAGCCCGCCAGGGGCTGGACTTTACGAACGAGAACCTAGTGCATCTATCTCGATACTATTTAATCAATCTTCTCATTCTGATTGTCTCTTTTGTCTCATCATCTGCCAGTGCAGAAGAGAACATACGACTGCAACTCAAATGGCATCATCAGTTTCAATTTGCCGGATACTATGCCGCCAAGGAGCTTGGGTACTATAAAGAGGCGGGGCTCAACGTCGAAATTATCGAGGCACAACCTGGAGCCTCTGCCACAGAGATAGTTCTACAGGGCGAAGCCGAATACGGCGTAGGCAACAGTGGGTTGATGTTATCAAAAAATGCCGGTGCTTCTCTGATTGTACTTGCCGTTATTTTTCAACACTCACCGTTTATACTACTAACAAAACAACAAAACTCTACCGATAGCATTCATGATCTGACTAACAAACACTTGATGATCGAGCCACTGGCAGATGAAATCGTTGCCTATCTCAATCACGAAGGTTTGCCTCTCGACAAATTTAGCGTGATACAACGCAAACATCGCATTGACGACTTTATCTCCGGCAAGGTCGATGCCATGTCGGCCTATACCACCACCGAGCCCTTTGCTCTTAAGCAGTTAGGCATAAAATTTAATGCATACTCCCCGCGCTCAGTGGGTATCGATTTTTATGGCGACAATCTTTTTACTACTGCTGACGAGTTAAAACACCAGCCGGAACGAGTTCGGGAATTTCGCGAGGCCAGCTTACAAGGCTGGCGCTATGCGATGGAACACCCGGCAGAGATCATCGACCTCATTCTCAACAAATATACAACGCGAAACAGTCGCGAGTTTCTTGAATTTGAGGCCGCTCAAATGCACAAACTGATGCATCCTGAGTTGATCGATGTGGGCTATATGCTAAAAGGACGGTGGCAGCATATTGCTGAGACCTATATCGGCCTTGGCATGCTTCCGAAAAACTTTTCCCTCGATGGGTTTCTGTATGAGGACAACCCGAAACCGGATCTATTCTGGTTTTATATGGCGATGCTTACCGCCCTTATATTATCTATCGTTATGGCCATTACTCTGCGCTTCTCAAAGCTCAATAGACAGTTACTGCGCTTGCTACATATAAAATCCCAGTTCTCTAATATCGGAGAATCTGTTAACCATATTTCACACCAATGGAAACAACCGCTAAATGAGCTCGGCATCCAGCTGATGTTGATCGAGCAGACCTTGCAAAAAGACGCCAATGCTCAATGTAATGCCGCCGAGGTGCAAAAGATTACCGATAAAAGTCATGACCTGTTGGAGTTCATGGCCAACACGGTAGACACCTTCGGTCAGCTGCTCAGCACCAGCAACCGACATTCTGATTTTTTCCCCAACACAACCATTCAGGAGATCCTCCATTTTGTTAGAGATAGCTTTGCGCTTCACAAGATATCCATCGACTATGACGCACGCGGTGACATAGAGCTGAATGGCAGCTCCAGCGAACTCGCCCACGTCATTTTGAGCATTCTCAATAATGCCCGTGACCTTCTAATGGAACGCGAGATCGTTGAGCCACACATCCACATTCATTCCTATGCAATCTCTGGTATTTTTTATATCGATATTTCTGATAACGCCGGGGGGATTTCGGTCAAGCCACTTAAGAATATTTTCCGTCTCGGCTTTAGCGACAAACAGGCTGATGACTCAGGCGTTGGCCTCTATATCGCAAAGAAGATCATAGAGGGAGGTTTTGGTGGCACCATACAGGCTGAGAATATTGATTCCGGTGCCCGTTTCAAGATAGCCATACCTTGCTCCGCTTAAAAGCTTTCGCGACACGATTCATCGCTACTTCTGCCAGACAAAAAAAGGCCGGTCATTGACCGGCCTCTTCATTATTTACTCAACGTAAAGAATCAATCCTTGGCATACTCAAAGGCATCAGAGTAACAGTCATCAGGATTCATCCCCCTGGCAACCAGTGCATCCTTGGCACTATGTACCATTTGCGGATGGCCGCAGGCGTACAGTTCATGTCCACTAAGATCATCAAAATCGGCGAGTACAGCATCCTGCACATGACCTGTGCGCCCGTCCCACGTCTCGTCTGGCCGTGACAATACCGGACGATATTCAATGTTGGCATTCTGCTCCGCCCATTTCTCTGCAAGTTCGTTCATGTAGAGACCATCTATGTTTCGTGCCCCCCAGTAGAGGTAGATGCGACGGTGGCTATGCTCGGCAATGGCGTGCTCGATTATCCCCTTCACCGGGCCAAAGCCGGTACCGGTGGCCAGCATAATAATGGGAAGCTCCGACTCCTCTCGCAGAAAGAAGCTACCCAGTGGCCCCTCTATGCGCAGGATCTCGCCATCGCTCATGTCATCAAAGACATGGCTGGTGAACTCACCACCCTTGATGTGGCGAATGTGGAACTCCAGGGTCTCATCATCATGGGGGGCATTGGCGATAGAGAAGGCACGGCGACGACCATCCTTAAGGATAAACTCGACATACTGACCGGCAAGATACTGCATGCGCTCGGTCTCTGGCAGGGTCAGGTGCAGGCTCATCACATCCTCATTCAGCCGCTGCATGCTAGCAACCTTGGTTGGCATGGTCTTCACCGGGATATCCTCAATGGCATCGACCTCTTTGATCTCCACGGTAAGGTCACTCGCTGCGGTGGCAACACAGAGCAGGGAGATATTCTCAGCCAGTTCCTCCTCGCTCAGGGCCATCGGCTCATTGTCGTAGTTAACACTGCCCTCGAGCAGCTTCGCCTTACAGGCGCCACAGGCGCCACCACGACAGCCGTAAGGGAATGCCAGTCCATTGCGCAAGGCGCCATCCAGAATTGTCTCGCCACCTTCAACTGTAAATTCACGCCCGCTGGGCATCACATGCACTGTAAAACTCATCAACCTTCCTCTGAGATAACGATATCTATATCATGACTGAGCAAAAGAGTATGAATTATCCACCATCCAGCAGATAGAGACAAACCCGTGACTGACATATTTATCATCGGTTGTGGCCACATCGGCCAACTTGTTGCACAAAAGTGGGGCAAGGATAACCGATCCGTTGCCGCGCTGGCACGATCTGCGGCCTCAGCAGCCAGACTTCAAGCACAAGGCATACAACCGCGCCGTGGAGATCTGGACGATCCCTCCACCCTGCAGGGTCTGCATTGTGCTGGCAGCCTGCTCTACTACTTCGCCCCGCCACCCTCTAGCGGCATCACAGACAGCCGCACTCGAAACTTTATCTCAGCCCTTGACCATCACGCACCACCAGAGCAGATCGTCTACATCAGCACCAGCGGCGTCTATGGTGATACGGCGGGGGAGTGGGTAACAGAGCAGAGCCCGACCCGGCCTCAGGCTGATCGTGCCAAACGCCGTCTGGACGCAGAGTCCGCACTGCGGCAATGGTGCGCAGCCAATGCTACCCCCCTCACCATCCTGCGCGTGGCCGGCATCTACGGCCCGGATAAACTACCGATCACCCGTCTGAAAAAGAAAACGCCAATACTTAGGGAGAAGGAGTGCGGCTATACGAACCGTATCCATATAAAAGATCTGGTAAACATCTGCGTGGCCGCAGCACGTCAGGAGAGTGGCACTACCATCTACAACGTCAGTGACGGCCATCCCAGCACCATGAGCCAATACTTCAATGCGGTGGCCGATGCCCTCGGTCTACCTCGGCCAGTTGCTATCACCATGGAGCAGGCACAGCAGCAGCTAAGCCCGGCGATGATCGCCTACCTTACCGAGTCACGCCGACTCGATAACAGCAAACTATTAAAGGAGCTGGGGATAACACTGAAATATCCGGATCTTGCGACAGGCCTGCAGGCCATCAGCATGGAGCGAAAAAGTCAGCCATAGAGTAGCCCTGCCGCAACCTCATCACGCTTCTCTTTGCCGAGCAGGATTTCGATGAGTGTCAGTGCAAATTCCATCGCCGTGCCGGGGCCTCGTGAGGTGATCACCTTACCATCCTGCACCACCGCCTCCTGACAATACTCCACGTCGGGCAGCGCCATCTTATCGAGGGTTCCAGGATAGCTGGTGGCACGTTTTCCCCCCAGCACACCCGCATTAGCCAGCACTCTGGGCGCGGCACAAATGGCGGCCGTGTAACGCCCTTCATCGGCCATTTTTTTAATCAGGGACTGGATACGTGGATCGTTATTAAGATAGTCGGCGCCGGGCAGGCCGCCCGGCAGCACCACCATATCGAACTCACGCTTAAGCGCTTCATCCAGAGTGGTATCAGGGGTGATCACCAGGCCGCGCGAAGCCTTGACAGAACCCGCCTTCAATCCTGCGCTAACCACTTCAACCCCAGCACGCACCAGCAGGTCGATAATGGTTACTGCTTCGAGCTCTTCACATCCCTCTGCGAGGGGGACAAGGACGCTTGCCATAATCTCTCTCTCCGCTCATTACGCTGTGCGATCAGCTGTGAAACAGGGAGCAACTTCACCCCCTGTTCCTGAAGTGTCGGTAACAGCTGCTCCAGTACCCGTAGTGTCTCCGGATAGGGGTGGGCAATAGCCAGTGAGCTACCCACCGCCTTTGCCTGGGCGATGAAGCGGGCAAACTGCTGTCGAATCGACGCCTCATTTTTCTCATGATCGAGAAACACGTTACGGCGCAGGGTGGGCAGCCGATACTCCAGCGCGACTTTTTGGGCTACCGTCTTATTCGTTGTGGTGCTGTCGACAAAGAAGAGGTCACCACGATGCTGTAACTCATCCATCAACCAGGCCATCTGTCCGGGGTAGCGGGTAAGCAGGCTACCCATGTGATTATTCACGCCTCGTGCATGGGGTACCGAAGCCAGGTTGGCGCGCAGGGTCTGCACAAAGGTGTCGCGTGTCATATGCAGAGAGAGACCACCCGGCCCCATTGCCACATCATTCATCGCCTGCATCGGCTGATGCAGCATTACCTCTTTACCCTGCCGATGCGCCTGCTCGGCAAAGCGGCGGCTAAAGGTGGTCTGCGGCAGGATAGAGTAGGTGACATCACCGGGAAGGTTGATAGCACGCAAACCATCCTCTAAGCGATCACCCAGATCATCGATAATCAGACCGGCCATCGGCCTGAGCGATACCCGTTCCAGCCCCTCGGCCTCCTCAGCCAGTAGCCGCTGAGAAGGCAACAGTAGACAGACAGCTAGTAGTAAGCCACGAGGTGCTGAAGGCACCGCCTATTTTGCCGTCCGTGATTGCAGAATAGTCAGCCCCTTGAGTAGATTCAGAGCCTCGTTGAGAGCGTAGTCACTGCTCGCCAGTGACTCCTCATCATCACTCTTCTTTTCACTCTCAACTTTCTTTTTGCCGTTACCGTTCTCCAGGTGACCACTCAGATCGGCCTCCTTGAGACGTTTACCGTTGCTCTCTACCTTCTCCACTCGCAGTGGATCGACCTTAATATCGGGCACAATCCCCTCGGCCTGGATGGAGCGGCCAGCAGGCGTGTAATAGCGGGCGGTGGTGATCTTCACCGCCGACTGGTTACTCATCGGGAAGATGGTCTGCACCGAGCCTTTGCCGAAACTCTGGCTACCCATGATCACGGCACGTTTATGATCCTGAAGTGCACCGGCAACGATCTCCGAGGCGGAGGCAGAACCCTCGTTCACCAGCACCACAATTGGGGCACCGCTTAGAATATCATCCGGGGTGGCGTTAAATTTCAACGCTGCATCCTCTGCACGCCCTTCGGTGTAGACAATCAGGCCCTTCTCCAGGAAGGCATCAGAGACGGCCACCGCCGCCCCCAGCACACCGCCAGGGTTATTACGAAGATCCAGCACCAGGCCATTTAGCTCACCCTTATGCTCTTTTTTCAGCTCGCGAACCGCCTTTCGCACCTGCTCACCGGTCTTGGTCTGGAAACTGGTGATACGCAGATAGCCGAAGCCCTCTTCCAGGGTACGCGACTTCACACTCTTTACCTTAATGATGGCGCGGGTAATCGTAACCGTCAGTGGGGCGTCCTCGCCCTTGCGTACCACGGTAAGCACAATATCGGTACCCGGCTTACCACGCATCAGTTTGACCGCGTCGTTCAGACTCATCCCCTTCACCGGGGTATCATCGAGACGAATGATGAGATCGCCGGACTTCATCCCGGCACGCTGCGCGGGGGTATCGTCAATCGGCGTTACCACCTTAACGAAACCATCCTCCATACTCACCTCGATACCCAGGCCACCAAACTGACCGGTGGTACCAACCTGCAACTCCTTGAACTCTTCCTTATCAAGGTAGGCGGAGTGGGGGTCGAGTCCGGAGAGCATGCCACGGATCGCACCTTCCAGCAGCTTCTTATCCTCAACATCTTCGACATAGTCCTGCTTAACCTTGCCGAACACCTCGCTAAAGGTGCGCAGATCGTCCAGCGGCAGGCTGGCAGCGGCGTAATTGACGGTATCGCGCTCAGCAAGAACGCTGGTGCCCACCCCAAGGGTGACACCGAAGACAACGCCTACAGCGAGAACCAGAGAATAACCTAGTGATGACTTCATATTTGCTCCTGGGACAAATTGCCGTTTCCCTTCCTGACCGGTGTCCCTTTCTATTCAATGCGGTCGCGGGTGTTAATGCGATAGTACTGTAAACGCTCGAATTACCAAACCACTGATTTTATCGACGGCACCAGCGAACCGGATCGGTAGGCTTACCATCCTTACGGATCTCAAAATATAGAGCACTCTTATCCGTACCACCACTATTACCGACAGCGGCAATGGCATCGCCCTTTTCCACCCAGTCGCCCACCTCATGATAGAGGCTCTGGTTATGACCATAGAGGCTCATGTAACCGTCTCCATGGTCGATGATCATTAACAGGCCATAACCGCGCAACCAGTCGGAAAAGGCAACCCGGCCATAGGAGACAGCGCGAACTTCCTGCCCCTCCTTACCGGAAATCAACACCCCCTGCCAACGCAGCTTACCCAGCTTACGCGGTGCACCATAAGCGACGAGTCGTGAACCACGGGTGGGCCACTTGAGCTTGCCCTTAAGGCGGGCGAAGGGCTTATGATCACCGGGCTCAGCAGGGATGTCCTCCAATGCCTTTGTTAGAGCCTTGAGCAGGGATTTAAGTTCACGTTCATCGGCCATCAAGCCGTTTAACTGTTGATCCTTACTGCTGATCTCCGACTTAAGGCGTGCCACTACCCCTTTGCGCTCCTTGCGCGAGGCCTCCATCTGGCTCCTCTCCTGCTCGCGTTGCTTACGTAGTTTACGTAACCGCTCGCCTTCAGCGTTCAACTCGAGACGAACCTGTTCCAACTCATCAATGGTGGTTTTGAGATGCTCTATTCGGCTGCTGCGCGCCTTATTCAGATAGTCATAATAGGTGAGGGTACGACCCACTGCGGAGGGATCTTCCTGGTTGAGAAGGATCTTGAAGTACTCCTGGCGTCCCATGGCATAGGCCGCGCGGATCTGCCCGCCAAGATAGCGACGCTGCTCGGCAATGGATGCCTGCAACTCACCACGGCGCCGCTTCAGTTTGGCCAGCTTCTTCTCCTGATCACGGAGCTGCCGTTTGAGTTTCTTGATACTACGGCCACTTCGGCCTATGCGCCGCTCAACCCGACGCAGTTCGGTGATCAGACCATCGTAACGGCCACGATCAGCACTGAGTTCACCCTGCAGATTGGCAATACGCGCACGCAAGCGCTCCAGTTCAGCATGACGTGACTGCATGGCAGTGGCCGCCAGCAGCGGTTCGGCCAGGCAGAGTAACAATAGCGGAACCAGGGCGTGTCGCCATTGACGCAACGCCCAACTCACCTGCTACCCCTCTGCCTCTGAGGGGTAATCAACCATGGTATGGCCATTCATCTCCACCGGCTTCTCCAGCCCCAGAAGGAACAACATGGTGGGGGCAACATCTGCGAGCGTACCCGACTCGGCAATCGCTATCTCCTGCTTACCGACATAAATAAAGGGTACCGGATTAGAGGTGTGGGCGGTGTGGGCCTGGCCGGTATTCTCACCTCTCATCTGCTCGGCATTACCGTGGTCAGCGGTGATCAGCATCTCACCATCCATCTTCTCCACCGCGGCCACTACCCGGCCAACACACTCATCCAGCGCCTCAAGCGCCGCCACCGTCGCATCAAAGTTACCGGTGTGACCCACCATATCGGGATTAGCATAGTTGCAGATGATGACGTCGTACTTACCGCCCTCGATCGCCTCCACCAGCTGCTCCGTCAGCTGCGGTGCATTCATCTGCGGCTGTATATCATAGGTGGCAACCTGTGGTGAGGGGATAAGGAGACGATCCTCCCATTCGAAAGGCTCTTCGCGCCCGCCATTAAAGAAAAAGGTAACGTGGGCGTATTTCTCAGTCTCGGCAATGCGCAACTGACGCAGCCCCAGTTTAGAGATGTACTCACCAAAGACATTAACCAGCCTCTCCGGCGGGAAGGCGACGGGCACCGTGTAGTCAGCGCTGTACTCCGTAAGACTGGCAAACATCCCCAGCTCAGGCTTGTTGCTACGCTCAAAGGCGTCAAAATCGGCCTCGACAAAGGGGCGGGTGATCTGGCGGGCACGATCTGAGCGATAGTTCATGAAGATCACCACATCGCCATCTTTCACACAGCCCTTTTCGGCCCCCTCGGGTTGAATCGAGGTCGCCTGTACAAACTCATCGGTCTCGCCCCGCTCATAGGCCAGCTCCAGCGCGCTCATCGCATCGGGGGCAACATACTCCGTTCCACAACCGGTAATCAGATCATAGGCGGCCTGAATCCGCGGCCAACGATGGTCACGGTCCATAGCGTAATAGCGGCCAATGATCGAGGCGACGCGCCCCTTGCCCAGCTCTTCAAAAACCGCCTGCATCGCACTGATCGACTCCGTGGCGCTCTTTGGCGGGGTATCACGACCGTCGAGAAAGGCGTGCAGATAAACATCCTCCACACCACGCTCCACCGCCAGTTTTGCCATGGCGTGGATGTGCTCCTCATGGCTATGCACCCCACCGGGGGAGAGCAGGCCGAGAATATGCACCGCCTTGCCCGTATTCTTGGCCTTGTCTACCGCCTCGGTAAGGGTGGCGTTGGTAAAGAAGGAACCGGTCTTGATGGCACGACTAACGCGAGTGAACTCCTGATAGACCACGCGCCCGGCGCCGAGGTTAAGGTGGCCCACCTCTGAGTTACCCATCTGCCCGCCCGGGAGCCCAACCTCGGCCCCGGAACAGCGCACAAAGGCATGTGGGCGCTCACTCCACAACTTATCCCATACCGGGGTATTGGCCGCGCGAATGGCATTGTAATCAGTCTTTTCGGAGTAACCCCAACCGTCCAGAATCGCAAGAACGAGGGGGAGGTGACGCTCAACAGAGGGCATATCGTATGAACCGGTCCAATTTTGTTAAAAATACAACTAACAGCAGTTTAGTTTGTACGCGCCACCAATACCATTAACAACGCCTTTATGTAGAAAATTACCTTATTCAAAATTTACCTTATTAGAATAAACTCTTTTCAAACGTGAGTTTATTGTATAATGTTTTGCTGATATTGGCAGCACATGCCTACGCACTGTTACTTTTGACCACTGCACTCTGGATTATAAAATGATGGATCAAGATACTATCGGTTTAATTACTCGCGACGAAGACATCGAGCGCGCTTCCCGTTCGCTGAAGGCTATGTCACATCCATTACGTCTGAAAATCCTCTGCACCCTGGGAGACCAGGAGGTAAGCGTACAGGATATTGTGGAACGCGTCGGTACCTCGCAGAGCAATATCTCACAGCACCTGGCTATCCTGCGCGACAAGGGGATCCTCTCCTCACGCAAGGATGCCAACCGCGTGTTCTACAAGGTAGTTGATAGCCGCACCCTTCAACTAATAAGCATGATGCGCAACGTCTTCTGCAGCATGGACTAAAATAACACCCTGTCGCTGCCTGGCAGCGGCACCTACCACTTAAGCACACAGGCACTACATGTCACAGTACCTAGAATTCGCCACTGCCCACTGGGATCTCTTTGCCGCCCTGGCAATCATCCTCGCTATGTTAATGGGTAACACCCTCGGTAGCCGCCTGCGTGGCTATAAACCCATAGAACCTACAGATGCCGTTCGTATTATCAATCACGACAACGCCACAATACTCGATGTGCGTGAAGACAAGGAGGTCGCCGAGGGGCTGATCCTCGATTCCGTCCATATTCCGCTGGGAAAACTGGCTGATCGACTCGATGAACTTGCAAATCTTCGTGAAAAGCCGATTATAGTGAGCTGCCGCAGCGGTCACCGCTCGGCCACAGCCTGTGCCAGACTGCGCAAAGAGGGATTCGAAACCGTCTATAACCTCAAGGGCGGAGTACTGGCCTGGCAAAACGCCGGCCTGCCACTACAGAAAAAGAAGCGGGCCAAGGGTAAGAAAAACAAATAGGTTCTATTGCTATGCCAAATGTCGTCATCTACACCACCGAACATTGTCCCTACTGCGTTCGCGCTCGTATGCTGCTCGATAAGAAGCAGGTAAAATACACCGATATCCGTATCGATGCCGAGCCGGAAAGGCGTGATGAAATGATTGCTCGCGCCAATGGCGGCTCTTCAGTGCCACAAATCTTTATCGACGATTTTCACGTCGGCGGCTTTGACGACATGGCCGAACTGGACGTTCTTGACGAGCTGGATGGACACCTCGGTCTAAGCTGATCTCCTGCCGTAACATGAGCAATCCCCTGCACATCGTCTGTCCCCAATGTAACGGCATAAACCGGCTGCCGGCTGAAAAGCTCATGGCAGGTGGCCGTTGCGGCAAGTGCAAGTCAGCGCTATTCGATGGTCAGCCGGTAGAGTTGACCCAGGCCAGCTTTAACACCCATATTCAGCGCAACGACATCCCGGTACTGGTCGACTTCTGGGCCCCCTGGTGCGGCCCCTGCAAGTCAATGGCTCCGGTATTTACTCAGGCAGCAGCGCAACTACAACCTCAGGTACGCCTTGCCAAGGTCAACACCGAAGCCGAGCAGGGGCTGGCCGGACAGTACAACATCCGCAGCATTCCCACCCTGGCCCTGTTCAAGGGGGGGCACGAAATAGACCGGCTTGCGGGGGCTCTGGACTTGCATAACCTCATCGCCTGGACTCGACAGCACCTCTAAGCACCCACATTAATAAATTGAGCTGCCACGGCAGCTACGTAACGAAAGGAAAGAACATGGCCGAGAACACCAACACCGAGCAGAACGGTCCGCAGTTTGTACTGCAGCGCGTCTATACCAAGGATATATCCTTTGAGACCCCCAACTCTCCAGCCATCTTCACCGAAAAGTGGGAGCCCAGCGTCAATATCGACATCAACTCCGCCAGCAAGCCGCTACAAGAGGGGCTGTTCGAGGTAGTACTGTCGATCACCGTTACCACCAAGGTAGGCGAAAAAGTGGCCTACCTGGCCGAGGCACAGCAGGCCGGAATTTTTGTCATTGCCGGCTTTAACGAGCAGGAGATGGGCAGCTTGATTAATAGCCACTGCCCCAACATGCTCTTCCCCTACGTCCGTGAAGTTATCTCGGACCTGGTCAACAAGGGAAGCTTCCCGCAAATGCTGTTGGCACCGATCAACTTTGATGCCCTCTATGCACAGCATCTGCAACAGCAGGCGGCACAACAGGAATCCGCTGAGGAGAAGCCGGTCCACTAGGCCGCCCTCCATGAGCCACTCCTGCGACTCAACTATCGCCGTACTCGGTGCCGGCTCCTGGGGCACCGCACTGGCAATACAGCTAGCCCGCAACGGCACCACAACGCTGTTGTGGGGGCGTGACGGCGAGGCGATGGCGCAGATGGCGGTCGAGCAGCGTAACAGCCGTTACCTTCCGGAGAGCCCCTTTCCTGAACTGCTAACCCCCAGCGCCGACCTGGCTGCAACACTGAAACTATGTGATCACGTGCTACTGGCCGTCCCCAGCCATGTTCTTCGCGATACCCTCAAATCCATTGCACCGCACCTCAAGCCGGGCGGTCACCTGGCCTGGGCAACCAAGGGGCTAGAGCCAGGCAGTCATAAACTACTGCATCTGGTGATAGCCGAGGAGCTGGGTGATGAGCAATCCTGCGCGGTGATCTCCGGCCCCACATTCGCCACCGAGGTGGCCAATGGCCTGCCCACAGCCGTTACCGTTGCCGCCAATAATAGTGCCGCCGCTGAACTCTTTGCCCAGTGTCTCCACGGCGAGGCCTTCCGCGCCTACACTAGCCCGGATGTAACCGGTGTCGAAATCGGCGGTGCCTGTAAAAATGTGCTGGCTATTGCCGCTGGCATCGCCGACGGCCTGGGTTTTGGTGCCAATACCCGTGCCGCCCTTATCACCCGCGGCCTGGCCGAAATGATGCGTCTCGGCATAAAAATGGGCGGACAGTCAGAGACCTTTATGGGGCTGGCCGGACTGGGCGATCTGGTACTTACCTGCACCGACGATCAGTCACGTAATCGTCGTGTCGGCCTGGCTCTGGGACGTGGGGAGAAACTCGAAGATGCGATCGCCACCATCGGCCAGGCCGTGGAAGGCGTAAAGAGTGCCCCGGAAGTCTACGGACTAGCACTCGAGCAGGGGGTAGAGATGCCGATCAGCGAGCAGGTCTACCGCGTGCTCTACGAAGGGAAAGCACCGCAACAGGCGGTCGAAGCCCTGTTGGGACGTGAGCAGAAGGCGGAGAACGATATTAGTCGTTAGTCGCAGAGTATTGTCTGATTAAAGACTTATGACTAGAGACTAGCGACTCCCCTCAAACCCCAGCTGCCGCCACGCCTCGTAAACAAACACCGCCGCCGCATTGGAAAGATTAAGACTGCGACTCTCCGGCTGCATCGGCAACCTCAATCGTTGTTCCGGGGGCAGGGTATCTAACAACGACTGCGGCAAGCCCCGTGTCTCCGGGCCAAATAACAACGCATCTCCCGTCTGATAGCTCACCTCACTGTAGTAACGACTACCTCGGGTGGTGCAGGCGTATATTTTCCCGGGCTGCTGCTTCTCGACAAACTCCTCTAAGGTCTTATAGACCTGCAACTCAGCAAACTCGTGGTAGTCGAGACCTGCACGTCGCAGACGCTTGTCATCGAGCTCGAAACCTAACGGTTCAATCAAGTGGAGGTGACTCCCGGTGTTGGCGCAAAGACGGATTATGTTCCCGGTATTGGGCGGGATTTCAGGCTGATAGAGCACCACATGCAACATGCGCTAAGACTCCTTCCCACAGCTAAGGTAGAACAGGGGCGAATCATGTAGAATTCCTGTTTTTACCACTGCATCAGGTGAAGCGATGAACAAGGCAGACAAGGCCATGCTGGCTGTTGATTTCTGTGGCATGCGGTTTGATACCCCGTTAGTACTACTTTCAGGCTGTGTTGGTTTCGGCGAAGAGTATACGCGGGTGAAGGGTTTTTCCAATCGCGACGTTGGTGCCGTCTGCCTCAAGGGCACTACCCTGGAGCCACGCCTTGGTAACCAGCCACACCGCATCTACGAGACCCCGGGTGGCATGCTCAACGCCATCGGCCTGCAAAATCCTGGTGCCCCTTATGTCATCAACGAGATCCTGCCACAACTTGATTTCGAAGAGACCCGTTTTATCGCCAACATCTCCGGTTCCACCGTAGAAGACTATGCTGAGGTAGCCAGGCTGTTCGATGATTCACCCATCGATGCCATCGAGATCAATATCTCCTGCCCCAACGTAAAGGCCGGTGGTATGGCCTTTGGTAACGACCCGGAGATGTCGGCCCGCGTAGTGGAGGCGGTACGTGCCGCTACCAACAAGCCGATCATCACCAAGCTCTCTCCCAACCAGACCGACATTGCCGGTAACGCCCAGCGCTGCATCGATGCCGGCAGCGACGCCTTTGCCGTAATCAACACGCTAATGGGTATGGCCATCGATATCGAAAGTCGCTCCACCATCCTCGGCAACAACCAGGGTGGTCTCTCTGGCCCGGCGATCAAACCCGTCGCACTACTCAAGACCCATCAGGTCTACCAGGTCTGTCGCAGCCACAACATTCCCATTATCGGCCAGGGTGGTATCACCACGGCCGAGGATGCCATCGAATTCATTATCGCCGGCGCCAGCGCCGTTGGCATTGGTACCTCACTGTTTTACGACCCGCTCGTCTGTCCCACGATCAATCAGGGCATTGCCGATTATCTCAAGCGCCACGATATGACCGAGGTATCACAACTGGTCGGAACTCTAAGTTTGAACGACAACCTGTCGGCATGTGGTTGTAAGTCGTAGTAATTCAAACTTAACCCGGCAGATTTCTGCACCGTTTGTGACAATCTGGGGGAAAGTTGTAGGGGCGCTTCGAGCGCGACTTCATTAAACATCGCGGCAGAGCCGCTCCTACAGTAGTACATCTCTCAGCTCACGGTCTGGCTGTTACTTAATCGCCTCAAGGGTAAAATCAATACCACTGATAAAGGGAGCGTCAGACTGGATCGTAAGCGATTCCCCAGCGGAAGATTGCAGGCCGAGTGTACTCAACTGTTCCTCTGAAACTCGTACCCGATAGTCACCAATGGGGGCCTTGCTAAGAATATAGAAACCATCATAGGCAGTTTTCGTCGTGGCAATAACGCGGTTGTTCGCATCAACCAGCTCAACTTCCACATCACCAACCCCGAACTCTCTGCCATTCTTTCTCAGGTAGACGGTGCCATCGATCTCTCCACTCATAAAGATTGGGAAATCGATCTGTATCGCATGGCCAGGCCTTGGCACAATCTGAACACCGTCAAGGGCAACACCCCATAGAGGGTCAATCAGCGTTTCGGGTGCAATGGTGATATTTGTTGACTGGTGCGCAGGTATACCGGTAAGGAACAGGATCCCATCCTCATCCGAGCGTCCCTTGCTGTAACCGCCATTTACCCGCAGGCCAACATCTTCTATGGGTTCGTCACCACTATCAAAGATACCATCCTGATTTGAGTCGATGAAAAAACGCGAGGAAACACTGCCCATATTGGCCACACTACGTGCCTCCGGCTCCCATCGCTCACGCCTTGGTTCATAACCAAAACCGAAGGAGAGATTGAGCGAAAGATTAATGTCATTATTGGTATTGTAACGAGCGCCAAAACTCAGACCGTATTTTCCAGATAGCTTGGCGGCGGTAGCACTGTACTCGGTCAAGTCCTGCTGCAGAGAGTGATTCAGGCCAAAACTTAATCGATAATCCTTGTACTTGCCCGGATCCAGTGTCAGGGCGATATTGGTTAGTTCACTTTCAGGTTCAAGCGTATAACTCAGGGTACTGCGGAAACGGATTTTATTGATATTGCTGCTGACCCTAAAACTTCCGCTGGCCGTTGCCTGTTGGTCGGTAAGCTGCTGATGGGTCAACTGGTTTGTGATGGCAACACCACGTGTGCTCATCGATAACTGGTTGTTTATTGTCACCAACTCACCGCCTGTGACAAACTGGTCACGTTTGTATCCCAGTGTCACCGGAATACGCGGCAGAAATGAGGGGGGAATTGCCGTGTTTATTTTAACTTCACTACTACGTGAAATTTCCTGTGCACCGGGAAGATACTCTTCACTGACAAACTGGTTCAAATGGATATCTTTAAAACCAATCGTAGTGCTATTTATCCGTGTCTGGAGATCAATCTCCAGTGCATCGCCGCTCTCTGAATCATCAAATACCGTTGCAGAGGCCAACAGTGCATCCCAGTACCCGGTTAAGCCTGCTCCCAGATAGTTATGTTGCACAATTCCCGTTGGCTCCTGTAGCGGAATACTGACAAAGCTTAGCGTAGTCGAAAGCTGCTTACTCACACCATAATCATACTGAACGGTAGAGCGTTGCTCATCCATTTCATCGGTGATGGTCGAGGCCCTGTAATAGTGCTCACCTTTCTTGGTCATTGCCTGACTTGGTTGGAACTGCTTACTTGTCTCTCTGATCTCCCCCCGGGGCCCATAGAAGACCAGGCGAAAGTGATTGTTACCAAAAAGAAGTGGTACATCCTGAAAATCGTACTGACCATTGGTGGCTGTTTGTTGATAGCCAATTAAGGCGTTATTTCGGTAGAGTTCCACCTCCCAGCCGGGCAGGAGTTCACCCATAAAGCGATGCCGGTCATACTCATTCTGCCTGCCGACAGGATAACTGCTAACGACCGCACCATACTCAAGGTTTGATGGCACATTGATCAGTCCAATGCGCGGCTCCGATACATGACCAAATTTATACTCCCTGGCATTCATTGGCCCAAGTAACGTACCCTCAGGATCCGTGCGTCCCAGGGTGACACGAAAATCATCAACCCCATCCTGGTCATTCATGGTGAGGTACCAGCTTGATTCGTGCTGAAAAAGATCTGCCGTTGCGTGTGTAGTGGATAGAACCGTTGTGTCGTCACCCGTATCAGAATAGCGCTGGTTAATGCTCAATGTCTGGTCAAGAAAAGGTAGCGTATAGTTCTTATAGGCTTCATGGTGCCTGGGGTATTGCTGCTTACCTCGATTAAGCGTTGAAAGTGATTTTGCAATACGCCTTTCACGTTCAATACGCGCTAGAAAGGGCAGCTTTAACTCCGATCGAACCCATACACGTGATCCATAAAGGTCAACATCAAACTTCATATTGAGCCAGTCACCCATCAGGCTTGCATCGACATAAATGTCATCATCGAGAATTTTTACAAGATCATTGTTATATGTACCTATGATGCCTTTGAGTATCACCTCATTACGGCTTGTATCGAGAAGAAAGGTATTCTCCTCTTTTATTACAAAGCCGCTGGCCGAGTCTGCACCGACATCAATCGCAATATCCAGAATGGTGGCCAGGGCTCCCAACGGTAACAGGATAATATCCTGATACTGGTAAGCGCCAATAACATCCTCAAAGGTATAGGAGTCCACTCGTATTTCCAGAATTCGCAAATCGGAATCCTGTGGAAGCCAGGTGTCATTATCCGCTAGAGCTTGAGAGGAAAACTGCTGTGCCATCACCTCAGTTTGACCAGACGTGGCATTCGCTGATTCACTCAGTGCGGCCATTTGCTGTACAACAGGAATGGTGGGGGAGTTGCTGCTATTGGAAACAGTCGACTTGAGTGGCGTATTGTCTGCCGCACAGACCTCAAATGTTGCCAGAGATAGCAACAGCGGCAGTGGCAACACTAGCGATAAGGGAACAGGTTTGACCTCCATGTTTCCTCAACTACTATAGGGAAAAATTTGTTTCAGCAATTAAACCTGTTTTTTCGTCTTTACCGGACTCAAGGAATATAACGCGTACATTGCCATTCTCCAGCGTTATCCCCTGAGGGATACGCAGTGGGATGGAAAATTTTCGCAGTGCATTGGGTGTATAGACAGCAACGCCGTTGACCAGCGCGATCGTCATCGGTGCACCACCATCGCTCGGTGTGAAGATGGCACGGAAATCGCCGTAAACCGACTGGTTGCCACTACGATTCATATCCACAGAAATGCGAGCCGTCGGATTTGCATCGTCGGCCGGAATAATACGTGCATTGTCGAGCGTCAAACTACTCTCAAGTTTACCATGTCGCACAATGGCCGGAATCGAGATGCCCACCACAGGAACAATCTCAACAGTGATCCCTTTTTGCTCTGATTTTATAGCTGACTCAAGACCGCTCTTGGAGGATTTTGGAATCGACTGAAACAGCAGGTGAGAACGGTACTCACCCTTTTCCAGATTTCTGGGTTTTCTCAGCATCAAACGTATGACCTGTGATTGCCCTGGAGGTAATGAAATTTGCCGTGGTGAATAACGAAGCATCGGATCTGAAAACATTCCCTTCTCATCGGCTTTGACTTCGACAAACTGCCCGTTTTTCGTCATCTGCTGGCGGATAAATTTTATCCGAAAACTCCCTGTCTCGTCCCCCGTGTTAAGCAAGGTAACCTGAGCGGTACGCGTTCTGTCCTCAAAGACTATGCGACTTGGCGTCACCATGAGATTGGCGCCAGCTAATGCGACGTTTTGTGTAGCAATAAGAGAAGTTACAGATAATACAAACAGGGTAAAAAATTTGTATATATAGACTAAAGTTTTGATCCGTAAGTTGAATATTCTTGCTTTCATTGCATCAGCCTAAAGGAATGTATTGAGTTTTTCCATACCTTATAAATGGAAAAGGGACAATCGCTCTCCGATTGTCCCTTATTTCCCATATCAATCACGTCACGATTTACTTTAAGGAACTGCGCCTCAATTATAGTTAACGGTGACGGTGTAGGGGACGCCATCGCCTGTCGTCGTACTATATGCACCCGCAGTCTGGTTAATACCTACACCTAACGTTGCACCCACACCAAATGTTGCTAAGCCGCCAGCAGTCGTAACCGTTGGCAATACAGTCGTTGTAAACGCCGTCAGTGCCATTGGGGCACCACCACCACCAGCAGTACCATCATCCAGTGCCGCAGAGCCAGGCGCCAACGTAACCGTAATTGCTGTGCTAACCTCACCAGTAATATCGAATGTCGCCGCGGTATGAGCGCCCCCTTTAAAGCCTGCTCCACCAGTCGCTGAAATAACACCTGCCGATGAGACCACCACAGTACCTGCAGTTGATCCGCCATATACGTCGCCATAAGCCAGAGCGGTGGTTTCCCTTAAAGTTAAGGGGGTCAGGACATTCGCCGTTGCCGTACCGTTAATGGTCTCTGCACTCGCAGTCCCAAAGCTACCTGCGATAGTGGCTACCAGGCCCAATTTCAATAAATTCATTTTTTTCATGCTCATATACTACCTCACTTATCTAAACCGGGGCACTTTCACCCACTTAGCACTCACTATTAATGTCGATTATTAGCTTTTAGAACTATAATTGCAAATTCACCGCCAATATCACTGTCTGCATCGATTACTACATTTGTTACCGTGGCCACTCAACATCTCTTACCAACTGATAAATCTTAATTATATTCTACCGTTACCGATATCAGTCCTGTATAGGCACCGAATGGCTGGTTACTACCCACGTTCAAGGTGGCACCCACATAGAGGGTCTGCTGCCCGCTGCCATCCAGCACGCCGCCCAGTGTAGGCGAACTGGTGTAATTGTCGACGACCATGATATTGGATGATGCGTCACTTAATACCACGGAAGCCGGTAACGTTATGGAGTAACTGGCATTGGCGTCACCTGCTATATCAAAGGCAGCAGCGCTGCCTGCAATAGCTGAATTAATGGTAGTACCACCCGTGGTCGATCGGGAACCGCTCGGTGTCATGATGACCGTACCCGCGACAGCACTCGACGAGATATCACCAAAACCCAGGCCATTACGTGTAGCGACACTGATAGTACTGACAATATTGGCATCAGCCGTTGCGATAGCTGTTGCCGCCTGTAGTGGCGACCATGGCACGGTTGCCGCTACAACAGCTACCGCACTAACAAGACAGCAGCTCCTAATCACCAGGGCTATTTCAGCCTTCGGCTCTCTACCAACCTCATACACACTCATAATCCTCAGTCTATCTTCAATGTTGGGTTTTTCTAATGTTTCTCAAGCCTTTCTCAACAAACGGTTTCATTTACCTGACCAGCGGTACCATGGCACCATCAATTGTAATTCACCGTCACGGTATATGGTGTGCCCCCCCCGGTCGCTGTTGAGTAGTTACCAGCAGGTTGCAGTGGTACCAGGTTCAAAGTTGCGCCAACCTCAAAAGTATCCGTGCCGCCTACAGGCATCACACCGCTAGCGTTATAGGTAAATGTTGTGGCAGTAATCTGCTGTGCCGTCGCGCTCTCCAACACCGCTAAACCGCCAAAGCTTACTATGTAACTCTGACTCGGATTCCCCGTGATCTGGAATGAGGCGGCAGAGCCGGGACCTGCGGCAAAAATCTGGCCTGAACCGGTGACACTACGCACCCCTGCAGTGTCCAAAATAACCGTGCCTGCTGAACTGCCGCCTGCCACGGTGCCAAAATCCATGGGTACTGTCTCAGCAATAGTTATATTGATTAGAGACGTAGCGGTGGCAGTACTGCTTACCGAGGTTGCTGTCCCAGATTGTGTCAAATCCAGAGTAAATGCTGGTGAGGTATAGAGGCCCGCTGCCTGCGGAAAAGTGGCAGCTAAATCTCCCTGAAAAGTCAGGGTGAGGGGCAGACTTGTGGGCTTCAGTGCCAGAATGGGTAGTGCTGTCGGTGTCGGAATAAACGTTGGTTCACTCACCAACACGTTTGTCAGTGGCATGCTGGCAGCACCATTGGTTAGGGGCGCAGGTGCCACACTCCAACTGAGATCAAAACCGTAGCTACTACATGTAATGGGATCAAGGGTATTATTTACCGTAACCGTAAAGGTGGTAACAGGATCCGACGATGCTGGGAAAACGGTACCGGTAGCCGTCAGCAAACCACTACT
This sequence comes from Pseudomonadota bacterium, assembly GCA_039714395.1. Lineage (GTDB taxonomy): Bacteria > Pseudomonadota > Gammaproteobacteria > Thiohalomonadales > Thiohalomonadaceae > JAPHSX01. The sequence goes on from JBDLJH010000004.1 coordinate 117,689, forward strand.
GTCTATATCTAGTGTTCCGCTGCCAGATTCAATGTAGAAAGCGCCAAATGCCAAAGACTGCGTACTGGTAAGTGTCCAGTTACTTTTGCACCGGGCTTCGTTCGGCGGTGGTTTTGCTGCCCACACCGGGAGGCTGGAGATAAGGAGGGCGATTCCACCAAGTACTGCAATCCTATGGTTTTGTGACATAAACACTCATCTACCCTGCGGGGCTATCGGAACGCACCAGACGAAGATGCTTGGGGCGCACTTTAACATCGGACAGTGCAATTCCGTTACGAAACAGGAGATACCATGCATAGTCAGGATAATTCTCATTAGATGTAGCAGTCCAGTACCAGCTCGGCAACGCCTGCGGAAAATAGTCACTATCAATAGTGGCGGCAGTGCCTGCACCCCCAATTCTCACAATGGATAACATCTCCTCACGTGTTGGCAGCCGCCAATTGGAGTAGCCACAATAATTTTCTTCATTTATCGCCTGAATAAACGCGTGCGTATCGCATTCAACATCACCATCACAGCGACCACCATCAGCGACACCCGCAACTCCACCTTCCTTCGCAGGATCATGCCAGGAGTATAGATTATGTTTATCGTGCAGGTCGCCATCCCCTGATTTTACTTCCCACACCAGGCCGGTGTTGGGGTCTTCGACACATCTCCAGGTTTCAGTCATGTCGGGCAATCTGTTGCCACTGAAATCAATTTTTATATATTGGTTTCCCGTCTCTTTTTCCTCTTCCTCTTCCTCTGTAACAGGGATATCGGTCTGCTCTGCTACCGGTGAAGTAGCTATAACCGCTGGTTCCGGTACATCGACTAGCTTGGCAATTTCAATTTTTTTCGGGATTTTCTGCACCGCTTTGCTGATAGCGGGTTGGGCCTTTGGGGGTAGTTCGGCTTTTTTTGTAACATCAAACGAAGTCGGTTTCTCCGTTGGGATCACAGGGGGCTTATCACTAACATCTGTTATTTTGCCTTCACTTGTAACCAACTCAGCGATATCTTCGGTTTTTTGTTCTAATACAACTTTAGGGGCTGGTGACGAATTTAAGCTTAGATCCTGTTTCTCTAATAGCTCTTTGAAATGAAGTAGTGGGAGGAGCACAGGCACAGCTACAGCCACGGAGACGAACCCGACTAGCAATAAAAGCCATCTTCTTTTTGGCGATGTTGTAGATGATTTCTCGTTCATCTCTTGAGGCGAACCCACTCTACTGATCACTATAAATGGAAATTTTGTACTGAAATTGTTTCTGTGACGGCAGTCTCAGACGAGCTACCTCCGACCATGCTAACCATAAGTAGACACTATATGGAGCCGTTCGTCCAGTTCCTGGCGGAACGGTTCACGATTGTAGTTGCATAAAATGCCTGTAACACCGCCCCTGGAGGCTAGTCGGCAGTACGGACAATTCCCGTGTGGGCCTGACGGTTACTTTTACTCCCTGAACAGACTTAACCGACCTCCTTGCCCACGATTTCCAGCTCCTTGATTTTACGGGTGAGGGTATTTCGCCCCCAACCGAGCAGCTTTGCCGCATCCTGCCGATGGCCCGCACTCTTGCGCATCGCCGCCTCAATCATCAGCCGCTCAAACTGTGGCACCGCCTCATCAAGAATGGCACTGGCCCCACTATTAAGACGTTGGTCTGCCCACTGGCGCAGCGGGGTAAGCCAGTCATTGCTTCCTCCACCGGTAGTGGCCACCTCTTTCAACTCGGGCGGGAGATCCTCCAGGTGGATCTCCTGTCCCGGCGACATGACGGTCAACCAGCGGCAGGTATTCTCCAACTGGCGCACATTACCCGGCCAATCGAGGGCGCGCAGGTACTCCTCGGTTGGCCCGTCCAGCCACTTCGCCTCACCACCGATCTCTTTTGCTGCGGCATGCAGGAAGTGCCGCATTAGCAGGGGGATATCCTCACTGCGTTCTCGCAGCGAGGGGATATGGATGCGGATCACATTCAGGCGATGGAACAGGTCTTCACGGAACAGGCCCTCTTGCACCCGTTTCTCCAGATCCTGGTGGGTGGCGGCAATTACCCGCACATCGACCTTTACCGGTGCACGCCCACCCACCCGGTAGAACTCGCCATCGGCCAGAACCCGCAACAGGCGGGTCTGTAGCTCGGCAGGCATATCACCAATCTCATCAAGGAAGAGGGTGCCGCCATCGGCCTGCTCAAAACGACCCTGACGTGCCGACTGCGCCCCGGTGAAGGCTCCACGCTCATGACCAAAAAGTTCTGACTCCAGCAGATCACGGGGAATTGCCGCCGTGTTTATCGCAATAAACGACTTTCCGGCGCGTGGGCTGTGACGGTGCAGGGCGTGAGCCACCAGCTCCTTACCGGTACCAGACTCACCATTAATTAGCACTGTAATGTTGGAGGAGGAGAGGCGACCGATGGCACGAAATACCTCCTGCATCGAAGGGGCCTCGCCGATTATCCCGGTCTCACGCTCCAGGCCCTCTGTACTGGTTGTGGAGCTCTGCTCCTCACGATGGGTGAGGGCACGGCGAACCAGCTCCACCGCCTCATCAACATCAAATGGTTTTGGCAGATATTCAAAGGCACCGCCCTGATAAGCGGAGACCGCGCTATCAAGATCGGAGTGCGCGGTCATGATGATCACCGGCAGCTCTGGGTGGTCACTGTTGATCTGCTGTAGCAGCTCCAGCCCACTAATACCGGGCATACGAATATCCGTCACCAGCACCATCGGCTCTTCATGCTTCAGCTGCTTGAGCACAGCATCACCACTCTCAAAACTCTTTACCACCATCCCGGCCTGTTCCAGTGCTTTTTCCAGCACCCAGCGAATGGAGCGATCATCATCAACTACCCAAATACTGCTTTGTTCTGCCATCTTTAGTGCTCCTTTGTCCCGTCTACCTCTGCCCCTACGGGCAGGAGCACGGTAAATATGGTCTTTCCAGGCTGGCTCTCCCACTCAATAAGTCCACCGTTAAGATTGATCATCGACTGCGCGATAGGCAGGCCCAGTCCAGTTCCCTCTGCCCGTCCGGTTATCATCGGCAGGAACAGGCTTTCACGCATCTCATCGGCAATACCAAGGCCGTTGTCGATAATGTCGATGCGCGCCACCAGTTTATGCATGGTGTGGCCAATAGTGTAACGACGCATGGCCCGGGTGCGCAGGGTGATCTCACCCTCATCACCCACTGCCTGAGCAGCATTACGCACCAGATTCATTAACGCCTGAATCATCTGATCCACATCGGCGTAGATATCGGGAATACTGGGGTCATAGTCACGCACCAGTCGAATCTTCTCACTCAACTCTGCTGCGACTACCTGACGTACCCGCTCCAGTGGCTCATGAATATTCAGTGCACGCCGATGTGGCAATGTATTCGGGCCGAGCATCTGGTTCATTAGCGCCTGCAGGCGATCCGCCTCACTAATAATGATATGGGTGTATTCCTTAAGCTCTTCACCGTGCAACTCACGCTCGAGAAGTTGGGCCGCACCACGCAAACCACCCAGAGGATTTTTAATCTCATGGGCGAGGCCACGAACCAGGGCACGGGTAGCGTTCCCCTGGGCCAGCAAGCCCTCTTCCCGACTGATACGCATGTGCCGGTCCTGCTGTTTCATCTCGACTATCAGGCCATTTTCCAGATCTACCTCCTGCATCGGCAGGACGGTGAGATCCACGGTCACCCTATGTTCGACACCCAGATTCAGCACCAGCTCATGTGTAGTAAATGGGCTGTGGGTCTGAAGTACGTGTGCCAATGCCTCTATCAGCTCATTATCAAAGATAAATTCCTGCGCCGGCTGCCCGGTAAAACGCTGGGCACTCGCAGCCAGCAGAGTCTCTCCGGCTGGATTGATATAGCGCAACCGTAGATCCTCATCAAAGATCATCACTGTGGTGTGCAGATTCTCTACAACCTTATTCAATGCTGTTGGCATCATAGTCTCTGAATTCTCCATACCCTGTCTTCTGCAAGTTCTAAACCAATTACAGGAGCACAGCTCCCGTTCTTATGGGGATTTATATAACCTATTGAATTAAAAGATGTTATTTAACCCAGAAAAATCATCGATAATTTTCTTGGGCCATAATGTACTGGATTAGTACGGTAGTGTAGCTTATATGCACCAAAACAGTGCGTTACTCAGGAAGGATAGGGGCGAAGGTAGGGTTCTCTTCGTCAGACTCTAACGGCTTGATAACCGAATGCTGGCGCATGTGAAAGGAAATTTGTGGGCTACTGAATAATAGAGAACCGCCGACATCTACTACTGCGGCGCTCAGAGTATGGCTACCACGATAGACTTCGCCAAGATGAAAACTGGTCGCTGTACCACTGGCCACCACCTTGCCATCAAAGGTGATCTCAACCTTCTGCCCACTCTCCAGAGCTGAGCCAAGAGTGACCGAGACCGTAACACCAGACCCATCGAACCATATTGTTTCATTCGGCTGGGGTGAACTTATGGTGATAGTCCCGCTACTCTCACCCTCACGGCTTGCCGCACCGCCCTTTCTACCACGGGTTTGTGTGACAGGAGAGGGGGCAACAGGCACAAACTCGGTTTCCGGTGCTTCTCGCAGCTCGATCTCTTCACCACCGACTATCGGCTGATCACTAAATTCAACGGTACCGTCAGGATGCACCAGACGATACCCTGTTTCCGCAAAAGCCAGCGGGCAACACAACAGAACAGATAAGAGAAAAACCTTCATCATCTAAGCATAGCCAAGGGCCTTAGCCAGTACAAACAAATACCCCTGGCCATCCACGGCCTTCAGAGTATAAGTATATCCCTATACAAAAACGCCCCCGACTAGCGGGGGCGTTTTCTGTTCGTAGTGAACTAAAGCTGAGGTTAGCAGCTGTAGTACATGTCGAACTCGACCGGATGAGTGGTCATGCGAATGCGAGTGATCTCATCCATCTTCAGTTTGATGAAGGCATCGATGGTGTCATCGGTAAACACACCACCCTGGGTCAGGAACTCACGATCTTCATTCAGACAATCCAGCGCCTGGTCGAAGCTGTGGCAAACGGTCGGAATTGCCGCTTTCTCTTCAGCCGGCAAGTCATACAGATCCTTATCCATCGCCTCACCAGGGTGGATCTTGTTCTGAATACCGTCAAGGCCTGCCATCAGGAAGGCAGAGAACATCAGGTAAGGGTTGGCGGTCGGGTCACCAAAGCGAACCTCGATACGACGGCCCTTGGGATTGGTAACGTAAGGGATACGAATGGAAGCAGAACGGTTACGGGCAGAGTAGGCCAGCATCTCAGGGGCTTCGAAACCGGGTACCAGACGCTTGTAAGAGTTGGTAGAGGAGTTAGCAAAAGCGTTCAGGGCGCGGGCGTGCTTAATAACACCACCGATGTAGAAGAGGGCCATCTCGGAGAGACCGCCGTACTCATTACCACCGAACAGGTTCTGGCCATCTTTAGAGATGGACATGTGCACGTGCATGCCGGAACCGTTATCACCTACGATAGGCTTGGGCATGAAGGTCGCGGTCTTGCCATAGCTGTGGGCAACATTGTGCACGCAGTACTTCAGGGTCTGCACTTCATCAGCCTTCTTCACCAGGGTATTGGCGCCGGTGCCGATCTCACACTGGCCAGCGGTTGCCACTTCGTGGTGATGCACCTCAACCACCTGACCCATCTCTTCCAGAGCCAGACACATGGCAGCACGAATGTCGTGTAGGGAGTCGACAGGAGGAACGGGGAAGTAGCCACCCTTAACGCCAGGACGGTGACCGATATTGCCGTCTTCGTAAACGCGCTCAGAGTTCCACTGGGCTTCGTCAGAGTCGATCTTGACGAAACAACCACTCATGTCGGCACCCCAGCGAACATCATCAAAGATGAAGAACTCGGGCTCAGGACCGAACAGTGCGCTGTCACCGATACCGGTAGACTTGAGGTACTCCTCGGCACGCTTGGCAACAGAACGGGGATCACGCTCGTAACCCTGCATATCGGAAGGCTCAACGATGTCACAGGTAATGTTAACCATCACCTCATCAGAGAAGGGGTCAACAACCGCAGTACTGGGATCAGGCAACAGAATCATGTCGGACTCGTTAATGCCCTTCCAGCCCTGGATGGAGGAACCATCAAACATGGTGCCTTCGGTGAAGGTATCTTCGTCGACATGGCTGGTCGGGTAAGTAACGTGCTGCTCCTTACCGTGGGTATCTGTGAAACGGAGATCGACGAACTTGGCGCCGCTGTCCTTAATCAACTTCATTGCGTTTTCTGCAGACATCGATGGTCTCCCAGTGATAGTTTAATTGTCAGCCCAGTATCGAGCTATTTAAAAGAGTCGCTAAAATTGAGCATGAAGTGTGCCATGAGCATAACCTTTTGAATTATCTAGATATTACTCATTTAATGTACTATCAACACTCGTTTCGCGCACAAGAATGGTGCAAACACTAGTCGCTATGCACTATTCTTGTGCGCTCTCGTAAAAGATCTTTATACCTCGCACCTCTTCCAGCTCACTCGCCGCCGCCGTCAGTTTATCTATTTCCATGAGATGCTCATCGTCACGGAAGTTGGCCTCGGCAGGCAGACAAAGCTCTATTTCGAGCTTGCCGTCCAGATAGTGCAAAGTAAGTTGACCGATACTACTCGCAATCTTCAGCCCCTGCCACCTCTGATGCAGCTGCTCCTCAACCCACCTGCGATTAGGCAAATGCAGGCTGGGGGCCATCTTCTCATCATCTTCCGGATCCACGTGCACCATCACATCGGCCACCTCGTCCACCTCCTCAATGAGACGACGACGCACCTTCTCGCCAATATAGTGCCCTTCGGAGACACTCAGTCGCGGATCGACGATCACATGCACATCGACCAGTGCCTCCCCTCCCATCTGCCGGGTGCGCAACATGTGCAACTCGCACACCCCACCCACGCTCATCACCTCCTGGCGAATCGCCTCAACCCGCTCAGGATCAAGTGCGGTATCAACCAGCTCATTCAGGCTCTCCCAGACAAGGTCCCAACCGATCTTCGCTACCATTGCACCGACAATCACTGCGGCCACCGAATCGAGGTATTCCAGCCCGGCCATGGTTCCGGCAACACCAATCACCACCACAATAGATGAGATGGCATCCGAACGGCTATGCCAGGCGTTGGCCTTGAGCATATTGGAATTGAGCTTTTTCGCTACATGCATGGTGTAGTGGTAAATCCACTCCTTGGAGGCCACCGAGACCCCGGCGATCAACAGCGCCCAAACACCCGGTTGTAACAACGCCTCCGGGTGGAACAGTCGTTCGATCGCATCCCAGGCGATACCACCAGCCACACCGATCAGGGCCACACCCAATGCCACTGTCGCCACGGTTTCATACCGACCATGACCGTAAGGGTGATCCTCATCGGCCTCCTTGCTGCCATGCTTGGCCGCATAGAGCACCATAAAATCAGTGGCCAAATCAGAAAGAGAGTGCACACCATCAGCAATAAGCGCCTGGGAGTTGGCCATGAAACCAATCACCATCTTCAGCACACCAAGGGCAAAATCCAGTACGGAGCCAACCAGTGTGACCCGACGGATCTCGGCATAGCGACTATCGCTTTTGCTGGGAAGTTCATGGTGGTGGTGATGGTGGCCGCTCATATTTTTTCCCTGACTATCAGGCGTCACCCACTTCGATTAAAAGGGTTATCTCGCCATCATTCTCGTGAGTTTCAATCACCTTGTGGCCATTAATGCGGCACCAGGCGGGAATATCGTTGAGCACACCGGGGTCGGTGCAAACCACCTCCAGGGTGTCACCTGGAGACAGGTCTTCGACCTTGTTCTGGGTACGAATCACAGGCATCGGGCAGAGCAGTCGGCGGGCATCGAGTTTATGGTTCATCAGTCTTTAGTCGCAAGTCATTATTCAAAAGTGAGAAAACTAATGGTCTCAAACCATCCACTCTTCTTTAACATCCATCGGCGGTAACGGGGCCACCTCCAGGCTGCGGCTCTCACCACCGGGAAAATGCAACTCTACTGTCACCGTCTCAGCCGTCTTTCCCTTGCTATAACGGGCGGCGATACGGGCGGCCAGCTCCAGATCCTCATCACCAGGCTCGCCATCCACCAGCACCAGTGGGCCCGGATCAGAGGTAGTAAAGAGATGGATAAACTGCTTTTTGTAACCACTAAGAAAATTATTCTCACCCTCTTCACGGCTCACTATCAATTTATAGTGGGGGGCCGGGCGGATATGGCGCCCCACCTTGAGCAGCATGATATCGTCCATTTCATACTCGCGATTACCGCGCCCCTTCCACAGGTCGACCAGCTTGCGTGAGTACACCTCGTCGGTAAGGAAACAACAGCCGCCCGCAGGGGAAGCATAGTCCTCAAAACCGAACTCTTTCGCCAGGGCCATTTGCGGCTTGCGGTTGCGGCCTGAAAAATCGTAAAGCTTTTCGCGATCAACCCAACCCTCGCGCTCCGGCAGAGTCTCGGGTAGATTTTTCGCGCAAAGCGGACGCAACAGCCTGTCCTCCGCCCCCGACTCACGCGCCACTACCGGCATGGTGTCCTTGCGCTGCGACATCGGACGCTGGCCAATCACCTCACCGGTAATGATAAAATCAAAGCCGTTTTTCTCCGCCCACTCCTGGGCCTTCTTTACCATGAAAATCTTACAGTCCAGGCAGGGGTTCATGTTGGCCCCATAACCATGCCTGGGGTTAAGCAGCACATCCTTGTACTCCTCCACGATATCGACAATATGCAGCTTAATGCCGAGACGTTCTGCCGACCACAGCGCATTGTTGCGCTTCGGTTTGGCCTTGTCTTTTTTTCGAATGGCATGGGTATGCCCCTCCACACAAAAACCGGTGAAGAAGTTAATGCCCTCCACATGGATGCCCTGTTCGAGCATTAGCCTGGCGGCGAGGAGTGAGTCGAGACCGCCGGAGATAAGGGCGACCGCTTTGCGTTGCTGAGTCATGCGGATGTCAGTTTGATTGTGTGAAGCCACAATTTTAGCGCAATTCGAAGAGAAAGGGGGGTATCAACACAACACCCATATATAAGGTGCCCTGTTAACCTCTGCCCTCTCCAAGCTATAATGCTCGACTTTCGGACTGAATAAGAAAGGTCACACCTTGAGCGCAACAAACTCTCCCGACGTCTCTACCTTTCAGGGACTCATCTTCGCCCTGCAACACTACTGGGCTGAACAGGGCTGCGTGATCCTGCAGCCGCTCGATATGGAAGTAGGTGCCGGCACCTTCCACCCGGCCACTTTCCTGCGCGCCATCGGTCCGGAGCCGTGGGCTACCGCCTATGTGCAGCCCTCGCGCCGCCCCACCGATGGACGCTACGGTGAGAACCCCAACCGCCTGCAACACTACTACCAGTTCCAGGTGATCATCAAACCTTCACCGCTCAACATCCAGGAGCTCTATCTGGGTTCGCTGAAGATGCTCGGTATCGACCCGTTGGAGCACGACATCCGCTTTGTCGAGGACAACTGGGAGTCACCCACCCTCGGTGCATGGGGGCTTGGCTGGGAGGTATGGCTCAACGGTATGGAGGTGACCCAGTTCACCTACTTCCAGCAGGTAGGCGGTCTCGACTGCAAACCGGTTACCGGCGAGATCACCTACGGCCTGGAACGCATCGCGATGTACCTGCAGGGGGTCAAGAGCGTCTTCGACCTGGTGTGGACCAACGGGCCTGGTGGCCCGGTCACCTACGGTGATGTGTTCCACCAGAACGAGGTGGAACAGTCGACCTACAACTTTGAGCACGCCGATGTGGACTATCTGTTCGGCCAGTTTGACCAGTGCGAGAAGGAGAGCAACAAGCTGATTGAGGCGGGGCTGCCACTGCCCGCCTACGAGCAGGTGCTCAAGGGCTCACACACCTTTAACCTGCTCGATGCACGAAAGGCGATCTCCGTAACCGAACGTCAGCGCTACATTCTACGGGTACGCTCCCTGTCCCGTGCCGTGGCCCAGGCCTACTACGAGGTGCGTGAGAACCTCGGCTTCCCCATGCTGAAGAAGGAGGGCAAATAAGATGAATAATTCACGTGACCTCCTGATCGAGATCGGCACCGAAGAGCTGCCGCCAAAGGCATTAAAGAAACTCTCCGATGCCTTTACCCACGGTATCGTGGAGGGCCTCAGCAAGGCCGAGCTCAACTATGGTGAGGTAAAGTCCTACGCCTCGCCGCGCCGTCTCGCTGTACTGATTCACAACCTCGATTCCACCCAAAGTGATAAAGCGGTAGAGAAACGCGGCCCGGCCGTAAAAGCTGCCTTCGACGGTGACGGCAATCCCACCAGGGCGACCGAGGGCTTTGCCCGTTCCTGCGGCATCACCCCCAACGAGCTGGAAACGAAGGAGACCGACAAGGGTGCCTGGCTGGTCTTTCGCAGCACTCAAAAAGGCCAGGCCACCGCTGAACTCATTCCAGCCATGGTGCAGGACTCCCTCAATAAACTCCCCATCCCCAAACGCATGCGCTGGGGCGACCTTGACGCCGAATTTGTCCGTCCGGTGCACTGGCTGGTAATACTGTTCGGTGACGATGTCATTGATGCCGAGATCCTTAGCGTAAAGTCGGGGCGTGATACCTACGGTCACCGCTTCCACCATCCCGATCCCATCTACCTGGGTGAACCTGCTGCCTACGCCCCGATCCTTGAAACCACCGGCCACGTCATCGCTGATTATGCCGATCGCCGTAAGGCGATCCGTGGCCAGGTGATGGAGGCCGCTATTCAGAATAATGGTAATGCCGTCATTGATGAGGCCTTGCTCGATGAGGTGACGGGTCTGGTGGAGTGGCCGCTGGCCGTAGTCGGCAGCTTTGAGGAGCGCTTCCTCGAGATTCCACCGGAGTGCCTGATCTCAGCCATGAAGGGACACCAGAAGTACTTCCATATGGTTGATGGCGAGGGCAAATTGATGCCCAACTTCATCACCGTGAGCAATATCGAGAGTCGTCATCCTGAGTATGTCAGCGAAGGCAACGAGCGGGTTATCCGTCCACGCCTCAGCGATGCCGACTTTTTCTGGACCCAGGATAAAAAGCAAAGTCTCGAGTCTCGAGTCGCAAGTCTTAAAACGGTTCTCTTTCAGAAAAAGCTGGGCACCGTTTACGACAAGACCCAGCGTGTCTCGGCCATCGCAGAATATATCGCCAAGGCCATTGGCGGTGACGGCAAAAAGGCGGCACGTGCCGCACTACTGGCCAAGTGCGACCTGATGACCGATATGGTTGTCGAATTCACGGATCTGCAGGGCACCATGGGGCGCTACTATGCCACCTTTGATGGAGAAGATGCCGAGGTCGCCGCTGCCCTGGAAGAGCAGTACATGCCACGCTTTGCTGGCGATGGGCTTCCTGCCGGCAAGGCGGGGCAGGCACTGGCTATCGCCGAGAAGCTCGATACCCTTATCGGTATCTTCGGCATCGGCCAGCTACCCGGCGGCGACAAGGATCCCTTCGCCCTGCGCCGTGCTGCCCTCGGTGCACTACGCATCATTATCGAAAAGGAACTCGATATCGACCTTATGGCTGCACTACAAAGTGCCGCCGAGGCAAATAGCGGCCTGTTTGATAATCCCAGGGTCACCGATCAGGTCTTCGACTTCATGATGAGCCGCCTTAAGGCCTATTATGCCGAAGCCGGTGTTGCCCCAGACACCTTTGAGGCGGTACTGGCACAGCAGCCGGTGCAACCTCTCGACTTTGATGCCCGCCTCAAGGCAGTGACCGCCTTCCGTCAGCTGGCCGAGGCCGAGAGCCTCGCCGCTGCCAATAAGCGTATTGGTAATATTTTGAAGAAGGCGGAGGAGGCGATCCCCGATTCTGTGGATCCCTCGCGCTTCATTGACGATGCGGAGAAGGCACTGGCCACCAAGATCGACACAATGGCTGATGTGGTTGCACCACTTTTTGCCGAGCGTGACTATGAAGCCGCTCTCAAAGAGCTTGCCGCGCTACGCCCTGAGGTCGACACCTTCTTCGATGAGGTGATGGTGATGGCCGATGATGCCGCAGTTCGTGCTAATCGTCTGGCACTGCTCAAAGGTCTCAGCGGCCTGTTCCTCGAAGTGGCCGACCTGGGCCAACTACAAGGATAGAGGGGGAGAAGATATGTCCGATCAGAACAGGGACTCCTATGAGGAGATGCTCACTGCAGTGCAGGCATTCCACGACAAGCACGACTTTAAGAACAAGGGCGGCGAGGAGATGACCTACCGCATAGCACTCATGGCCGAGGAACTCGGTGAGATCGGTGCCTGCGTAACCAAGGGTAAATCAAAGGAGCAACTTGCGGAGGAGGTTGCCGATCTATTCATCCTGCTCATCGGTACCGCCATTGCTCAGGACTTTGATCTGAATGACTCCTTTTGGGCCAAGATGGACAAAATCATGAAGCGTGAGTCAAAGATGGTAAATGGTCGTATCCGTGTCTCGGAGTTTCGTGACTAAACATGAAGCTCATTATCCTTGACCGTGACGGGGTCATTAATCAGGACTCCGACAATTTCATCAAATCTGTCGACGAGTTTATTCCACTTCCCGGCAGTATCGAGGCAATTGCCCGACTCTGCCAGGCAGGCTACCGCGTCGCCATTGCCACTAATCAGTCTGGAATAGCCCGTGGATATTATGATGTCGATACCCTTAACGCAATGCATGAAAAACTGCGTGGGGCTTTAGCCGCGCTCAGCGGTAGCATAGAGATGATCGCCTTCTGCCCCCATGGACCCGATGATAACTGCGACTGTCGCAAGCCCAAACCCGGAATGTACCAGGCCATTAGCAGGCGTTTTGATATGCCTCTTGAGGGTGTGCCCGTAATCGGCGACTCACTCCGTGACCTGCAGGCAGCACAGCAGGTAGGTGCAATGCCAATACTGGTTAAAACAGGCAAGGGAGAGCGAACCCTGAAGAAGGGGGAGGGGCTTGATGGGATTCCGGTCTTTGATGATCTTTCTGCCGCCGTCGCTGCCCTGCTGGAGGGCTAAATAATGCTCACTCTTCGTGCCACCTTCTTCTATATTGGGCTAACCTTGGTGACTATCCTCATCGTCGCTTTCAGCCCACTATTTTTCCCTTTTCCCCAAAAGGTTCGCTCCCGCTATATCTCACTCTGGGCCTACTCAGTCCTTTGGTGGCTCAAGATCACCTGTAATCTTGGTTTTCGTGTAGAGGGCATTGAAAATATTCCTCAGGGTAACGGGCTAATACTCGCCAAGCACCAAAGTGCCTGGGAAACCATTGCACTGCAGACCATTTTTCCAGCCCAAACCTGGGTATTAAAACGTTCACTACTCTGGATCCCAATCTTTGGTTGGGGTCTTGCCTTAACTCGTCCTATCGCTATCGATCGTACTGCCGGTAAAAAGGCACTTAAACAGGTGATAAAGCAGGGGATAGCACGCCTTCAGCAAGAGCTCTGGATAGTCATCTTTCCCGAGGGGACCCGTACCACTCCGGGTCAGCACAAGCGCTACGCCATTGGCGGGGCAATGCTAGCTGAAAAGAGTGGTTTCCCTGTGGTTCCAGTTTGTCACAATGCAGGGGAATTCTGGCCTAAGCAGGGTTTTGTTAAACATTCCGGTGAAATCACCCTGGTCATTGGTGAATCCTTTGATCCTGCCGGTATGAAGGCTGGTGAAATAAATACCCGGGTAGAAGAGTGGATCGAATCTACTTATAAGCGCATTACCACCCATCACACCAAGTAAGTGATTACTTACTTACACACAAAAGAGGGAGGCCGGGGCCTCCCTCTTTTTTTATCTATCTTACTGATAGAAAAGAAAAACCCGGCATTACCTACCGGGTTTTCTTCTATTTACTAAACCACTCCCTTTACACATCTAGATTCTCTACATAGAGTGCATTTTGCTCGATAAAGTCGCGACGCGGCTCAACCTGATCACCCATCAGGGTAGTGAAGATCTCATCAGCGGCAATTGCATCCTCAATGGTCACCTGGAGTAGACGACGACTTTCAGGGTCCATCGTGGTCTCCCACAACTGCTCAGGATTCATCTCACCCAGACCCTTGTAGCGTTGGATGTGCTGTCCGCGCTTTGCCTCGTTCAGCAACCACTCCAGTGCCTCCCTAAAGCTATCAACCTCACGCTTCCGCTCTCCACGCTGAATGTAGGCACCTGTACCAATAAGTCCCTGTAACTGCTCTCCCAGGGTTTTGATCGCAATGTACTCAGAGGTACTAAAGAAATCAGCACTAAAGTTGTACTCATTCGCCACACCGTGTCGCCACTCACTGATAGTGATCGATTCAATCTCACCCGCTTCCGAGCGCTGTGGCTGAACGGTAAAGCGACGCTCTGCACCATGTTCATCATTCAGTGCATCAATCGCCTGAGCAAACCATGCCTCAATCTCACCATTTGCGTAGGCCGTTTTATCTACGGCGGGGAGAGCGATAAATTTCTCCAGCAACAGGCTGTTATAACGCCGCCCTAGGCGGGAGATAATGGCCATAACTTGTTGATATTGCTTAGCTAATTCCTCAATAGCCATACCGGATATAGGTGGGGCAGTCTCATCCACATGTAGCTCGGCATTATCAATAGCAATCTGTAAAAGGTAATTATTTAGCTCAATATCATCCTTTACATAACGTTCCTGCTTGCCCTTCTTCACCTTGTAGAGTGGAGGTTGGGCAATATAGATATGTCCACGCTCAACCAGTACGGACATCTGCCTGTAGAAAAAGGTCAGGAGAAGAGTACGAATGTGCGATCCATCCACATCGGCATCGGTCATGATGATAATGCGATGGTAGCGTAGTTTGTCCGGATTGAACTCTTCACGCCCGATACCACAACCCAGGGCCGTGATCAGGGTGCCAACCTCTTGTGAAGAGATCATCTTATCGAAGCGTGCCTTCTCCACGTTAAGGATTTTTCCCTTAAGGGGAAGAATGGCCTGATTTTTACGATCCCGGCCCTGCTTGGCAGAACCGCCAGCAGAATCACCCTCCACCAGGTAAATTTCAGAGAGGGCAGGGTCTTTCTCCTGACAATCGGCCAGTTTACCGGGTAGACCCGCTACATCAAGTGCGCCCTTCCGACGAGTCATTTCACGTGCCTTGCGCGCCGCTTCACGGGCACGGGCAGCATCCACTACCTTGCCAGCAATAATCTTGGCGTCAGCGGGTTTCTCCAGCATAAAGTCCTGAAACTTCTCTGCCACCAACGATTCAACCACACCCTTCACCTCTGAAGAGACTAATTTATCCTTGGTCTGCGAGGAGAACTTAGGATCGGGGACTTTTACTGAAAGTACTGCAGTAAGACCCTCGCGAGCATCATCACCAGTTGGATTGATCTTCGCCTTTTTAGACAGCCCTTCTCTCTCTATATAATTATTCATCGAACGTGTAAGGGCTGCACGGAATCCTGCCAGGTGTGCACCACCATCTCGTTGCGGGATATTATTGGTAAAACAGAAAATATTTTCCTGGTAGGCATCACTCCACTGCATGGAAACCTCAACACCTATATCATCTTTTTCAGCCGAAAAGTGAAGCACCGTCTCATGCAGTGGCGTCTTATTACGGTTGAGGTGCTCAACAAAGGCGCTAATACCACCCTCATACTCAAAAAGATCTTCTTTCGCTGAACGCTCATCAACCAGGTGAATACGTACACCAGAGTTGAGGAATGAAAGTTCACGTAACCGTTTTGCAAGAATATCGTAGTGGTACTCAGTCAGGGCAAAAATATCTCTACTCGGTTTGAAACGAATTTCAGTACCCGTAGAGCTACTTTCCCCAATCTCTTTTAACGGATATTGAGGCTCACCCAACACATACTCTTGTTGATACTTCTTACCATTACGACCAATTGTCAGCTTTAAGCTCTCAGAAAGGGCGTTCACCACAGAGACACCTACACCATGTAGACCACCCGAGACCTTATAGGAGTTGTCGTCAAACTTACCACCAGCGTGCAGTACAGTAAGGATTACCTCAGCGGCAGAGCGTTGCTCCTCCTCATGGTAATCCACAGGAATACCTCGACCGTTATCCCGAACTGAAATCGAGCCATCACCGTGAATAACTACATCAATCTGGCTACAGTGTCCTGCCAGGGCCTCATCAATGGAATTATCCACTACCTCAAAGACCATGTGGTGTAGACCCGTGCCATCATCGGTGTCGCCAATATACATTCCAGGACGCTTGCGGACGGCATCCAGCCCTTTCAGGACCTTAATACTGGACGAATCGTATTCACTCATAAACAACTCCAATTTCAGTGACCATTATTATACCACTTCTTTTATTTGACCATGTTCCACGTGGAACACTTTATTCTCATCCCAGTTACTGTAATCAATCAAATCCAGGTCAGGTGTTGTAACAAATACCTGAGAAGATAACTCTTTTACGGTGTTGAGAAGTAGCGCTCTATGCTCAATATCCAGTTCAGAAGCAATATCATCGAGAAGAATAATTGGATTCTTTTCCGTGCTCGATTGAAGGAGCAGTATCTGTGCAAGCTTCATGGCCACCACAACCAGTTTCAACTGTCCCCTTGATAGGATATCAGTAACCTTAACACCGCCACTTTTAACTATAAGGTCACCCCTGTGCGGACCAACAGTTGTGTGTTTAAGCTTAATATCACTCTCCTGGGAGCGAATTAAGGCCTCCTCTAACGGAATATCTTTCGACCAACCAGAGCGATAAGAGACCTCAATCTCAACCTCTGGAAGTAAGGAGTGAAGTAATCCGGCAATTACTGGCAGAATTGATTCAACGTACTGTTTACGGAAAGAATCAATAACCTCTCCATATTCTGAGAGTTGACTGTTCCAATATTCGATCTGAGAAAGATCATTTGATTTTAGTAAGGCGTTACGTTGCTTTAAGGAGCGCAGATAGTGGGATATATGGTAATAAAATGAATGTTCCACGTGGAACAAAGACCAATCTATAAAACTACGCCTAACATCAGATCCCTCTAGTAAAAGAGAAATACTCTCTGGTGAGATAATCTGTAAAGGTAGGAGTTGGACTAACTCTGACCGCTTTTGGATATCTTTACTGTTAACACGGGTCTGATTATTTAGATCTCTGCAACGCTTTATACCGACCCTATGAGTAACAGTACTAAATACTTCAGAAAAGAGGGTTAAACAATCCGTATCGTGCTGAATTACCGTAGAGAGTTTACTAGAACGAAAAGAGTTACCTGTAGCAATATAGTAAAGCGCTTCAAGGAGACTACTTTTACCAGAACCATTACTACCATAGATAATATTTAGAGAGCGAGAGGGGATAAATGAAGTTGAGACCAGATTGCGAAATTGGCTGATCTCAACCTTTTTAAAGTACATAAATTAAGAAATTAGAGCCGCATAGGCATAACAACATATCGGGAGCTGTCATCACCCAATGCCGTAATAACACAACTACTATTTGGATCAAGCAGTGTCATTTCTATTTCATCAGACTTGATAGAGTTAAGGGCATCGACAAGATAGGCAACATTAAAACCAATCTCAAGCTCATCATCCTGATAATTAACGTCAATCTCCTCTATAGCCTCTTCCTGCTCAGGATTATTAACCGTCGCGCGTAGCTGATTAGTACTGAAATTCATTCTAATACCGCGATACTTTTCATTAGAGAGAATAGAGGCACGAAGCAAACCCTGGCGGAGAAGTTCACGATTAGCTGTGACAATTTTCTGACCACCCTTGGGAATAACGCGATCATAATCAGGAAAACGACCATCAATAAGCTTTGAGGTAAATACGATATCTCCAAGATCGATACGTACAAAGTTGGTATTTATCTGCACCATACAAACATCGTCTGAATCACTAAGAAGTCTCGTAAGTTCCATAACTCCCTTACGAGGAATAATAATCTGGCTTATGTCACCAGGTTGTATTTCACACTCTTTTTCACTAAGCGCAAGTCGATGCCCATCGGTCGCCACAGCCCGTAAAGAGTTAGGATTTAGCTCAAGCAACAGGCCATTGAGATAATAGCGAACGTCCTGATTAGCCATACAGAAACTGGTCTGATCAATTAAGTGCTTTAATATTCCCTGGGAGATAGTGAATTCTCTTGCCGCAGTAATAGATTCACTTGTAGGGAAATCAGTTGATGGTAGTGTTGCTAGAGTAAATCGACTTTTACCAGAACGAATAACCGTCTTATTTTCTTCAACAATAATATCCAGCGTGGAAGATTCAGGAAGACTCTTACATATATCCATAAATTTGCGAGAAGGTAGTGTAATTTCACCCCCATCACTACTCTGCATATCGGACGTATTAGCTGTTAATTCAACTTCCAGATCAGTACCGGTAAGGGTGAGCTTTGACCCCTCAACAACTAACAGTACATTAGAGAGGATTGGTAGAGTCTGTCTTTTCTCTACTACACCGCTTACCACTTGAAGAGGTTTAAGAAGTGATTCTCTGTTTATGGTGATCTTCATACGATCTCATCCTGAATAGTATTAATATATGTATTATATATAGATTTTGTTGTTATTATTAGGCAGAATATTTCCTGTTGATAACATTAATTAATCTATATATATCAGCTAGTTAAACCATTTATTTCCATGTATATATCGTGTTCAAAATATGTATCCGTTGTGGATAAGTTGTGGAGTGTTTAAGCCCGGGAGGAACACCTGGGTTTATCCACAGCTTATCTTCATTATGTTGACAGAATTCTCAACAGGTTAGCATAATCATCAGCTATCACCTGATCGGACTCTTTAAGTTCAGCGATCTTTTTACAGCCATGCAATATCGTGGTGTGATCGCGCCCACCAAAAGCATCACCAATCTCAGGGAGGCTATGATTGGTAAGCTCTTTGGCTAGTGCCATAGCAACCTGTCGTGGTCGGGCAATAGAACGATTTCTGCGTTTTGATAGAAGATCTGCAACACGAATTTTGTAATATTCTGCAACGGTTTTCTGAATATTATCAATGGTTACCAGTTTTGCCTGTAGTGCTAGCAGGTCGCGTAGCGCATCTTTGGCAAAATCAATGGTGATTGGCTTACCGGTAAAGTGTGCATTGGCTATAACGCGACGCAGTGCACCTTCCAGCTCGCGAATGTTGGAACGAATGCGTTTGGCAATAAAAAAAGCGACCTCATCAGGAAGTTCAATTTTTGCATGAGCCGCCTTCTTTTTCAGGATAGCTACACGGGTTTCTAGCTCAGGTGGCTCAATAGCAACGGTGAGTCCCCAACCAAAACGTGATTTTAGACGCTCTTCAAGGCCGTTAACCTCTTTTGGGTAACGATCACAGGTGAGGATTACCTGGCGCTGTCCCTCTAAAAGGGCGTTAAAGGTGTGGAAAAACTCCTCCTGGGAGCGCTCCTTACCGGCAAAGAACTGAATGTCATCTATTAATAGCGCATCAACTGAGCGATAAAAGCGCTTAAATTCAGTAATAGCATTGTGTTGCAGTGCCTTAACCATATCCGCAACAAAGCGCTCAGAATGAAGATATACGACCTTGGCTGAGGGGTTGTTAGCAAGAATTAGATTGCCAACGGCATGCATAAGGTGTGTTTTACCCAGACCTACGCCACCATATATAAAGAGAGGGTTGTATGCCCCTCCAGGATTTTGCCCGACCTGGGTTGAGGCGGCTTTGCCAAGTTGATTGGATTTACCCTCAACAAAGTTCTCAAAGGTGAAATCGGGATTAATGCGACTTCTGTCTACGGCGGCCTGTTTTACCTTGGCTGGTACCGGGGTGGGGGCCTGCTTTTCAACCTTTGGGGCGAGCGGTCGGGTACTACTGCCTACTTCAAACAGGATGCTTGGTGCCTGCTCATTGCTAAGCTGTGTTACCAGCTCTTCAATACGGCTATGAAAGCGGTCTGTAACCCAGTCCTGAACGAAGCGGTTAGGGGAGAGCAGGCGCAGAATGTTATCACTGAGTTCCGCCTGAAGCGGGCGAATCCAGGTATTAAATTGCTGAGGTGACAGTTCGTCCTCTAAATAGGAGAGACACTGACTCCATAAAGCTACCGACATCTGGCAGACCTCTGTAATGTGTGGCGATGCTGCCGATAGTGAGCAAACAGCCTTGAAAGGGCTAGTTTACAGTCAACAAGAAAAGTTATCCACAAGCTGTTTGACTGTAAATTTTGTTTATTTTCCTTGACATAGATGGGCAGATTGCAGTAAATTGCTCGACCTTTCGCGACCCCGGTGTTCGGGGTGAACGTAACTATTTAACTGGACTAGTGCCATGAAAAGAACCTTTCAGCCCAGCCGTATCAAACGCGCTCGTAACCACGGTTTTCGTGCCCGCATGAGTACCGTAGGCGGTCGTAGAGTAATTAAGGCGCGCCGCGCTAAGGGCCGTGCTCGCCTCTCAGCCTAATTGCGCTAAGTTGGAACAAGCAGCCGGTAGTCCCCGAGAGTCTTTGATCCACGGGGGCTATTCTCGACAACTAAGGTTGTTGAAGCCGGCTGAGTTTAAACAGGTATTTTCCAATGCCTGCAAGGTTGGCAGCAAGCATCTAACAATGCTCGCAATTAGCAACCAACTTGGTCACCCTCGTCTGGGCATGGCTATTTCCCGTAAAAACGTAAAACATGCCGTTAAGCGAAATCTGGTAAAGAGGCAGCTTAGGGAGAGTTTTCGTCTGCATCAGGCTATAATCGGCGACTTTGACGTGGTTGTACTGGCTCGCCCTGGTGTCGATAAACTGACCCGCCGTGAAGTGCGCGAGCAAATCGATGGCTGCTGGCAGAA
This sequence comes from Pseudomonadota bacterium, assembly GCA_039714395.1. Taxonomy (GTDB): domain Bacteria; phylum Pseudomonadota; class Gammaproteobacteria; order Thiohalomonadales; family Thiohalomonadaceae; genus JAPHSX01. Next base: position 138,484 of record JBDLJH010000004.1, read on the forward strand.
GGTGGCAAAAAAATGCGTAGCGTCCTGATACTGTTAATTAAGGCTTATCGCCTTATCCTTAGCCCCATTATGGGGGGACAGTGCCGTTTTCATCCTACCTGCTCCTGTTATACGGAACAGGCAATAGAGCACCATGGCGCCCTGCATGGTAGCTGGATGGGAATTAAGCGTATCGGCCGTTGCCACCCCTGGCATGAAGGGGGAATAGACCCCGTCCCCGGAACCGAACACCTATATAAGAAAGATTGAGACGATGGATTTTCAAAGAATAATTCTATTTTCAGCATTGGCCTTCACCCTGTTGATGATCTGGCAAGCCTGGCAAGAGGACTATGTTCGTCCGAAGACGGTTGCTACCGAAGTTAGAGGGGAAAATGATACTCCGACGCTCCCTCAGGCATCCGGCACAACAGAGCAGGTGGCAGATGCCCCTAGTATTACTGCGGTAAAGTCCAGCAAGCGCGTTAGCGTTGAGACGGATCTATTTAGTATTGAGATCGACACCCAGGGCGGTGACCTGCGCCGAGTTGACCTGAAGAAATATCCGGTAAGCAGCGACAAGCCCGATCAACCCTTTAGATTGATGGATGATGAGGCCACCGTGTTTATTGCACAGTCTGGTCTGTTGGCATCGCAGGGTAGTGGCAGCGCGGCACCTAGCCATCATCAGATTTATAGCGTTGCATCCGACAGCTACCGCCTGGCAGATGATCAGGAGTCGATGGAGGTTCGTCTTGGCTGGAGTGATGTTGGTGGTGTAAAGGTCGATAAGGTTTACACGTTTTATCGTGGTAAGTACTCCATTGATGTTCGCTTTGAAATTGACAATCGTGCCAGCAGTGAGTGGAAAGGTCACATGTACAGTCAGCTGGTTCGCAATAAGCCGGTCGAAGAGAGCTCTTTGTTCATCCACACCTATACGGGTGGTGTGATCTATAGTCAGGAAGAGAAGTACGAAAAGATCGATTTTGGCGACATGGACCAGGAGAACCTGAAGCGGAAGATTACCGGTGGATGGGCGGCGATGATTCAGCATTACTTCCTTACCGCCTGGATTCCCAGTAAGGAAGAGGGTAACAGCTATTACAGTAAGGTTCCGGGTGACGGAAGATATATTCTCGGTATGATCGGTGCGCCGCTGAGTGTTGCTGCGGGCGAGAGAGTAAATTTGAATACCAAGCTTTTCGTTGGACCTAAATTGCAGGATGAGCTGGAGCAGCTGGCCGAAGGTCTTGAGCTAACCGTTGATTACGGCATACTCACCATCCTCGCCAAACCACTATTCTGGTTGCTTAAAATAATCCACGGTGTGACGGATAACTGGGGTTGGGCAATCATCTTCCTTACCGTAATGATTAAGGCCGCTTTCTATAAGCTCTCTGAGACCAGCTATAAGTCGATGGCGCAGATGCGTAAACTGCAGCCGAAGCTGAAGTCGCTTAAAGAGAACTACGGTGATGATAAGCAGAAGATGAATGAGGCGATGATGAAGATGTACCGTGAGGAGAAGATTAATCCTCTCGGTGGCTGCTTGCCCATTCTGGTTCAGATCCCGGTATTCATCGCGCTCTACTGGATGTTGTTGGAGAGCGTTGAGATTCGTCAACAGCCCTTCATGTTATGGATCACCGATCTGACTGCACAGGATCCCTACTATATTCTGCCAGTGTTAATGGGTGCGACGATGTTGATTCAGCATAAGCTGAACCCAACGCCACTTGATCCGATTCAGGCACGGGTGATGATGATCTTACCGATCGCATTTACCTTCTTCTTCCTCTTCTTCCCGGCGGGTCTGGTACTTTACTGGGTGGTTAATAACACCCTGTCTATTGCCCAGCAGTGGTACATAACCCGAGTGGTTATTGGGACGAAGTAGAAATAAAGGCATTTAGAATAAAAGGCGTAATGTGTTGAGCATTGCGCCTTTTTTAATTTAGGGTCCCTTCAGGGTTAGTGAGAATGGAACAGAGCAAAGAGACCATAGCAGCACAGGCGACTCCCAGCGGAAAAGGGGGAGTGGGTATTGTCCGGGTGTCTGGCTCCAAGTCACGCAGCTGTGCAGAAAAAATGTTCGGCCACTGTCCCAGGCCACGTTATGCAGAGTATCTGGCATTTCGTGATCTTGAGGGTGAAATGATTGATGAAGGCATTGCCCTCTATTTTCCGGGTCCCAACTCCTTTACCGGTGAAGATGTGCTCGAGTTACAGGCTCACGGTGGACCGGTAGTCATTGACCGTATTCTGGCGACGGTGCAAAAGCTGGGTATCCGGCTGGCTCGTCCAGGCGAATTTTCTGAACGCGCCTTCCTTAATGAGAAACTCGACCTCGCCCAGGCCGAGGCGATTGCTGATCTTATTGATGCGGGGAGTGAGCAGGCAGCACGCTGTGCTCTGCGATCCCTGCAGGGTGAATTTTCCAAACGTATTTATGAACTGGTAGAAGGATTAACGGAGTTACGTATCTTCGTTGAATCGGCCATCGATTTTCCTGAAGAGGAGATAGACTTTCTCGGAGATGGCCAGGTGCAGTCGCGTCTTGATGGAATTCAGCAGTCACTGACGGATGTCGAACAGGCAGCACAACAGGGCAGTTTGATGAAAGAGGGGATGACTGTGGTGTTGGCCGGTCAACCCAATGCGGGAAAATCCAGCCTGCTCAATGCACTGGCCGGACAGGAGACAGCCATTGTTACCGAGATCCCCGGCACCACCCGTGACATTCTGCGCGAGCAGATCCACCTCGATGGTATGCCGCTGCACATTATAGACACTGCTGGCCTGCGGGAGAGTGATGATGCCGTGGAGCGGGAAGGGATCCGCCGTGCCTGGCAGGCGATTGAACAGGCAGATAGAGTGTTGCTTCTGGTCGATGATGCCACCGGGGTGACAGAGACCGATCAGGAGATCATGGAAAAATTACCACACGGATTAAATACCACCGTGATACGCAATAAAATTGATCTTTCAGGTGGGGCCGGTGGAAGTGAAAATAATGAGATACGTCTCAGTGCCAAGAGCGGTAAAGGTATTGAGCAACTGCGTCGTTTTCTTAAACAGAGTATGGGCTACGAGGGTGAAGGAGAGGGAGCCTTCATGGCGCGTCGTCGTCATCTTGATGCGCTTGCATGTGCCGACGAAAACCTGCAGCGCGGGCAAATACTCTTAGCTCAAGGTTCCGGCGAACTGCTGGCCGAAGAGTTGCGTTTGGCACAACAGTCACTCGGTGAGATAACCGGTGAGGTCACATCAGATGACCTGCTGGGAAAGATCTTTACCTCGTTCTGTATTGGAAAATAGTCAGATCTGATTAAGCAGGTGTAGATGGGTCTGCTGTACCCTGATCCAGGTATTCAAGGAAATGGATCAATAGATGAGGGTCGGCCAACTCACAGTATTCATTGCCAAACTGAACAATGGCCGGTTCATCCCATATAATTATAATGTGCTACTGAATCGTGCTTACTCTTCATTTAGTTTAGCCATTTGTTTTTCGAGGCGGCTAACAGACCTTTTTATATCGGATAATTTTTTCATGGCAGCTGCGTTTTTTATGTATGTTTTTAGAGGTTGTAGTGGCAAATAACCATACATCCCAGGTTCTTTAATATCTTGTGTAACACCTGCTCGATGAAGCAATACTACATCATTACTCACTTTTAAATGATCCAGAATACCTGTTTGACCTGAAGCAATGACACGGTCACCAATTTCTGTTGATCCGGCAATAACTGTTTGCGCAAGCATAATGCAATCTTTACCCATCTTCACGTTATGCGCTACATGTACCAGGCTGTCAAAGATACTGCCAGAGCCGATGCGAGTTTCTTCAAACGCAGCTCTGTCGAGAACGTTATTAGTACCAATAGTACAATCGTCTTCTACTACAACTATGCCCTGTTGAGGGATTCTATAATGCTTGCGCTGCTGATCCTGCGCATAGCCAAAACCTTCGGAGCCGATAATGCAGCCGGATTTTAAAAATACGCGACTACCAATCTTGCAGCCCCAGCCGACGACAACATTACTGTGAATAATAGTGTCGTCACCAACTAAAACATCGTGTTCAATAACGGTATTAGCCATAACAACACAGTTCTCACCGAGTTTTACATCCTTACCTATTACGGTACCTGGGCCAATTACAGTTGAAGCAGGAATGTTTACAGACTCATGTATAACTGCAGAGGAATGTACCTGACCCCATTCGGAATCATGAAAATCAGTATCCGTATATTTTTGGCGAAATAAGGCCTGGGAAAGTTTTACGTTGGGACTGACAATAACAGACAGTCCAGCTTCAACAAGTGAGCTGGCAAGACTTTTATTTGTTACTGTTATGGCAGGTTTCCTATCCAGAACAGTTGGGATATATTGTTCACCGTCAGCAAAAACAAGATCCTCACTGGTACAGGTTTCAACTGGTTGAATTGTTTCAAAAGCAACATCAGGACCAAGTTGTTCAGTAACCAATCCCTGTACTCGAAAGTCTTGTAAGATTTGTGAAGCGAGTATACCCATACCGTTTCCTTTAATATTAAGATATGATTTATTGCTATTAAAGATTACACATAACTTATCTTATTATCAATCTAAGCAAATAAAGACAATCTGGGTTCGCTGAAGAGGATCCATACAAATCATTGTCAAAAAAACTGTAGTGGATCGATATCTGCCGATTACCTCAAAGGATGAAAATGAACGGTTATGGCTGGCAGTGATAGTTCACCGGGATAACTCTGTGTTTCCGGTTTAGGTCGACGACTATAGAAGTGGTACCTGGGATTTTTAGCTACCGCTAGTGGCGGACTATGTAAGCGATAAAGTTAGATTAAATAAGGTTGGCATGCGTGTTGGGTAAACGAGCATTAGTTCCAGTTATTTACCGCTTGTTTTAGCGTGGTTAGCCGCGAGTCCTCACTTTGCTGTTGATACCGCAGCTCAATATAAAGCCGTGTAATAGAGATAATCTGTTCACAGTATTGCGGCAGTTCCTGACAGGCGCGTAAAGAAAAGTCGTGTGGGCCTTCATTAATCTCTCGTACCGTGCCAAGCTTTTCCAGCTTGTTACAAAATCGCTGATAGTGACGTTGAACAGGATTTTTTTGCCTGGATCTTTTTGCTAGCACAATGGCGCTGATGAAACCGAGCAACATTATGAAAGAAACAATCAGAATCGTTATCAGGTTCTTCCAGCTATTATCTTTAAACCCCAGTGCCTTTAATAGTTTTTCCTGCTGTTCTTTATCGAATCCAAGTACCCACTGATTCCATCCGTGATTGACGGCATCCCATATCTGGCGCAGTTGAAAGAAGCTGCGGCTGAACATATTAAACTGTTTATTCTGGGCCATGTTTGCCAGTAGGTCGGTGGTGGTGAAGCGTTGTGTGTCGGCCAGATCTTCAACACGGTCTAGCGGGATGTTGGTGGTAGGGTCGATGCGTAGCCAGCCTTTTTTATCCAACCACACCTCGGCCCAGGCATGGGCATTAGATTGGCGCACAATTAAATAGTCACCCAGCTGGTTGCTTTCCCCTCCCTGGTAACCGGTGACCACGCGGGACGGTACACCAGCTGCGCGCATTAAGGTGACGAAGGAGGTGGCGTAGTGTTCGCAAAATCCCCTGCGGCTATTAAAAAGGAAGTCATCGACCGGGTCGCTATTGAGTAGCGGTGGCTGGCGTGTGTAATAAAAACTGTTATTGCTGTAATAACTGAGAGCGCGTTCGATGATCTGTTCATCATCGAGTCCCTCTTCGGCCCAGCCCTGCGCCATTGTTACCGATCTGTCGTTTACATTCTCGGGAAGTTGTAGCGCTGCCCATAATTCCCAATCCTCAAATGTGGTGGTGCGGTAGTTGAGTGAAGAACCAAGGGTATAGCGCTGCTTGCTGGAGGTAGGTTTGTCGGCCAGCATCTGAAAATCGGAGTGGATAAATGATGAAGATTCCAGCCCCTGTGGCATGGTTGTGGGCAGATCCAGGGAGAAGAGCCAGCGATAACCGCTGGACTCCAGGGTAATGCTGTACACAATTGGAATAGATTGTGCCTCGTAATTTGGCACTGTCCGTAATACCGGCTGACGAATGCGCTGCCACAGACGACCGTCGGTTTGCCACAACACCGGGCCACGCCAATAGAGTTGATCGGCGGCGGGTATTGCACCCTTAAACTCAACACGAAATGCCACCTCTTCCGACTCGACCAGAGAGGAGACGGTACCCATACGGATCTGATCACTCAACCCGGTCTTGCCAACGGCCCCCTGCGGCATGCTCCACAGTGGTCCAGATAGTCGCGGGAACAGCAGGAACATCACCACCATTAACGGAAACGCCTGCAATAGCAGCTGCCCGGAGTAGCGGAGATAGTAACGGCTGTTGGCCGAGCGGGACTGCGGATGGTTGAGTGCAATCAATGCGGCGGTGAGTAACAGAACTACTAACAGCAGATAGCCACCGGTATAAATTGACTGGCTAAAGAGGAAGCCACCAATCACCAGAAAGTAACCGAGGTAGAGGGTGACCATGGCATCACGCAGGGTGCGTAGCTCCAGCAGTTTCAAGCAGAGCATTACACTGAGTAGTGCCACACCGGCATCGCGCCCGACGACGGTTTTAAATAGTGCGGCGATGGAGAAAAAGGCGATAAAGGTAATTGTCCATCGCAGGGTGCGGCGCGGTAGCGACCACCCTTTAATTTCATGCGCCAGCCGCCAGCCAAAGACACCGAGGCAGACCAGCGAGAGTCCAATCGGCATGCGCAACAGGTGCGGGAGCAACACCATAAAGAGCGCTGTCAGTAGCCACAGCTTGCCGGTGAGAGTAGGCATCAGCTGCTTTTCGTAACTGCTCATCCCTGTTGATCCTTGAGATTAAATAGTGCCAAGGCTTTCAGGCATTGGCGTCGATGGGTGTTCCCACGCTGCGGGGGGATCTCCCGGTTGGGTAGTACCAGGCCATAGGCCATGCCGCGTGAGTCGGCCTCCAGTACCCAGCGGGTGAGGCGTGAAAGTTTTTCCTCTGTAGCCTGGTTGCCGAGCATTTCCCATTTCAGCCACAGCTGCTCACTCACTCCGCCGCCGAACTGCTTGGTCACAAGCCCCTGCTCGCGAGCCAGCGCCTTCCAGTGGATGTGACGCAGCGAGTCGCCGGGATGGTAGGGACGTAGCGAGGCGAAATCATCATCGCCCTTCCCCTGATCACCGGCATTTCCACTTTGCACCAACACTTCGGCTGGAAGTTTGTGATCAGCAGAGGGTGCGGGATAGATCAGGGCGCGCATTTCGATATTAATGTAGGCCCAGGCGTGAAACAGCCCTAGCGGGAAACGGGAGTAGACGGTGATGCGGCCCGGATCGAGCCAGCCACGTTGCGAAGTGGGGTGGCGCAGATCCAGCCATTGTCCACCATTTACCGGCAGGTCGAGGTTTTGTGGCGGCTGTCCGGTAAACAATAACTTGATGGCAAAGCGATGGTGTCCCTGCGGGTTTTCCACACTAAGCGGAAAGGCGGCCTGCTCACCGGTGAACACCGGCTGGATGTGGCCAACGCGAAATCGCAGGCCGTTAAGATTGCGGAAGGTGTGAACCATCGATACCACACCCAGCCCGGTGAGCAGAAAGGTGAAGATAAAGGCGAGTGAGTTCTGGTAGTTGATAGCACCGATCAGCATCGCCAATAGCAGTACGGTAAAGATCACACCGCTACGGCTGGGGAGGATATAGACGCGTTGGCGAGTTAGGGTAACAGGCCCTGTTTCGGCAACATCATGGCGTAACAGGCGCTGCCAGAAGGTGCGTTGCTGTGTGAAAAGTGTGCGGCGTGCTGTGCCTGACATCTCAGGGAATGGCGACTTCATCAAAGGGCTTAACCACGGCCTCGACGTTGGAGGCCACCTGATCACCGGCCAGTTGCAGGCGGTGGGCTGCAACATAAGGTAGTACCTGCTGCACATCCTCGGGCATCACATGGTCGCGTCCGTTGAGCAAGGCCCAGGCGCGCGCCGCTCGTAACAGGGCCAGACCGGCACGGGGAGAGAGACCGTTGAGGTAGTAAGGTGACTGGCGAGAAAATTCAAGCAGCGCCTGCACATAATCGATGAGGGCATCGGAGGCATGCACCTGTTTAACCTGTTGCTGCAATTGTGTCAGTTGCTCCGGTGTGAGCACTGCCTGCAACTCGTGCAGCATGTCGCGACGTTCACGTCCGGCCAGTAGGGCACGCTCTGCATTGCGCTCGGGATAGCCCAGCGAAATGACCATCAAAAACCGATCAAGCTGGGACTCAGGAAGGGGGAAGGTACCCAACTGGTAGCTGGGATTTTGTGTGGCAATAACGAAAAAAGGGGAGGGTAAAGGATAGGTGGTTCCCTCAATGGTTACCTGCTCCTCCTCCATCGCCTCCAGCAAGGCACTCTGGGTCTTGGGAGTGGCGCGGTTGATCTCATCGGCCAGTACCACCTGGGAGAAGATAGGACCGGGATGAAATTGAAAGCTTGCTGACTCTCTTTCGAATACCGATACGCCTAGAATATCAGCCGGTAGCAGGTCAGAGGTAAACTGGAGACGATTAAAATCGAGCCCCAGTGAGCGGGCTAGCACATGAGATAAGATGGTTTTGCCTACACCGGGCAGATCTTCAATCAGCAGGTGACCACGGGCCAGCAGGCAGGCCAGTGCCAACTTAATTTGGTGATCCTTTCCAAGAATGAAGCTCCCAGCCTGCTCGACAACCTCTAAGATTTGTTTATTCATAAACAGTGAATGCTTTCCTATTTAGTGAGTCTGTAGTTAATATTGGCACAATAGTGCAGCATCTTCCTTGAAATAGTTCACTATGTTGTAGTCATAAAAATAACGGGGGTATTGAGGGTGTATAAATGGCGATTAATAATTAGTTTGTTCATATTCATGGCAGTCGCACCGGGCGCCTGGTCTCAGGCCGATGAGGTACTGCCGCAGATCAAGGGGCGCATCACCGATCAGGGTGGGCTTATCAGCAGCAGTCAGAAGCATCTGATGTATCAGGTGCTGGCACAACATGAGTCCGGATCGCACCATCATGTTGTATTGCTAACTGCAAAAGGAGCCGGGGCCGAGTTACCACAAGTCTATGCCAAGCGTATCTGGCAGGCATGGCAAAGAAAGGACAAGTCACGAAGCGTCCTATTTGTGTTGTTTAAACAGCAGAAAGTGGCGGCTATTATTGCGGGTAGTGAGCTGAGTAAGAAGCTTGATGTGATATCGATAAATGCGATGATTGATAACGAAATATCAACACCTTTAAAAGCTGGGGATTTTGATGGGGCTGCCCTGGCCGGGGTGAAGGGGATCGTGGGTGCACTAGGCCACTAGGCATTTCTGGTCTCGTCCCCCTTAAAGGTAAGAGAAAGTGAGTTAATACAGTAGCGTTGCCCTGTTGGTTGAGGGCCATCAGGAAAAAGGTGTCCGAGGTGTGCATTACAGCGGGCACAGGTAGCCTCAACACGATGCATGCCGTGGGAGTTGTCCTCAATCAGTTTCACCTGCCCCTGTTCTACTACATCCCAAAAGCTGGGCCAGCCGGTACCTGAGTCAAACTTGGTGTCTGAGCTGAACAGGATCGCTCCACAACATGCGCAGCAGTAGTTACCGGACTCTTTGTTGTTCAGGAGTTCACCGCTAAAGGGGGCTTCCGTTCCTTTCTCACGGCAGACATGAAAGCGCTCGGTGCTCAGTTTTTGTTTCCACTCTTCGTTAGTTGACGACTTATCATCACTCATTGGAAAATTGCCTACGGTTATTTTGCTGTGAAGAAACCCCAGTCCAGATTGTGCTACAGACAGAGGATTATTTGTATCGCTATAACCACGCCGCCCCGCGTACACCGCTGGAGTCGCCGTGTTTTGGTGCCAGTAGTTTAGTCGCGACGTGGTTGGAGAAGACGTAGTCACCCCACAGTTTGGGAACGTTGTCGTAGAGCCGTTTCACATTCGACATGCCACCACCGAGGACGATAACCTCGGGATCGATGATGTTAATTACGCTGGCCAGTGCGCGGGCCATGCGATCCTCATGGCGCTGTAGTGCCTGCCCGGCCAGCTCGTTCCCTTCCTCAGCTGCACGAACGATCTGTTGTGCCTTCCACGGCTCACCGCCGTGCCGCACAAAATCATTTTGCAGGCCGGGGCCGGACAACCATGTCTCAATGCAGCCGTGTTTGGTGCAGTAACAGGCGGGACCGGGAAGTTCGAGCTCCTGTGGCCAGGGGAGTGGGTTGTGGCCCCACTCACCGGCGATGGCGTTGGGGCCACCCACCAGTTGGCCGTTAATCACAATGCCACCACCGCAACCGGTGCCGATGATTACCCCGAATACCGATCCCGCTCCGATGGCCGCGCCATCAGTTGCCTCGGAGACGGTAAAACAGTCGGCATCATTGGCGATGCGGACTTCACGCCCCAATGCCTCGGAGAGGTGGAGCTGAAGCGGCTGGCCAATAAGGCAGGTGGTATTGGCGTTTTTCACCAGATCGGTAGCGGGTGAGATGGCGCCGGGGATGCCGATACCGACGCTGCCCTCTTGCCCCAGTTCCGCCTCCAGTCCCTGTACCAGGGTGGTAATGGCGTTGAGGATATCTTCATAGTTGTCGCGGGGAGTATTAACACGGCGACGCTGCAGGGTCTCTCCCTGATCATTGAGGGCAATGGCCTCAATCTTGGTACCACCTAAATCCACTCCAATACGCATGATTATTCCCTAAATTGTCACAAAGCAGTGCCAGACTGGTACTGACTTGAAATAGCGTGACAGGCATCACACCTCTATACTTTAGGGAAATGCCTGGTTTTTGTATCTAATCGTTCTATGGAGGATACGATCATGACAACAGTATATGAAAGTATACGGGCTAAGTTGCACGGTACCACCGAGCAGACTCTCTGGAGTGAGGAGATGGCACAGTGTATTGCCGCCGAGGACGGGCTTGGTGAGCTGACCGAGGCGCACTGGAAGGTGATCCATACCCTGCGCCAGCACTTTGTACAGTATGGGGCATTGCCACCGAAGGAGCTTGCCTGCGGTATTAATAGCCTTGAGTCACATTGTGTTGATGAGCTATTCAACAGTAGCCATAAGGCATGGCATGTAGCGGGTTTGCCAGCCCCCGGCTCTGAGGTGATTGGCTAGACGTACCATACTTGCCGGGG
>JBDLJH010000005.1:0-148345 GCA_039714395.1 Pseudomonadota bacterium
AAGTGTTCAGATAAAACCAGAATCGGTGTTCACGATAAACCGGAATGGATGTTCACGATGTTCCAGAATGGGTGTTCACGATGGGCCGGAATACGCACCAGTTTAAGCAGGTCTTGTTTATCGAACATTGCTCTATTCTGCCTTGATGCCCCGCTGGTTAACAGGCCGAAGCCCCCCTCAGGATGAATTTTCTTAAGGTGCCCCATTGAAGTTGGAAAGCAGCGACAAGAGTAGCACCGAATAATACTTGACTCACGCGCTAGGTTATAGTGTAATTCCATATAAGAGCACTTGGTTATAACTGGTCAGCAGATGGGGCACCCTGTCTACATCGCTGCCAACAGCTAAAGAGGTACTGAAAATGGAACTTCCAAATCGTGACGGTGATGGTTACCTGACTAATATGTACGACTGGACCCCTGAGATCGCTCGTGGCATGGCTGAGGCCGATGAGTATGATCTGAGCGATGAGAAGTGGGCACACATCATGAAGGCCCGTGAATATTATGACGAGCATAGCGTGGTGCCACCGATCCGTAAGTTTTCCAAGTTCATGGGGGCGGATAAGAAGGCAATGTTCCAGCTCTGGATGACTGGCCCGATGAAGCCCATCACCAAGTACGGTGGTCTGCCCAAGCCGACCGGTTGCGTCTGATTACAGCTTGACCACAGCAAACGAAAGCGCCCGCATTTGCGGGCGTTTTTCGTTTAGGCCTTTAATCGTTCTGGCCCCAGCGGCTTAAAGCGTATTAGTAACAGCGGCAGTAGCGTCATGTCGGCCAGCAGTGCGGCGATCATCGAAAAGCCGGTAAGCAGGCCAAAGTAGATGGTAGGAATAAAGTTGGAGAAGGCGAGGAGCGAGAAGCCGATGGTAATCGTAATGGTGGTGTAGTACATGGCGCGGCCAATGGTGTTGTGGCTGCGCCTTGCCGCGGCCCAGTAGTCACCGTCGCGTTTGAACTCCTCGATAAAGCGGTGGGTGTAGTGGATGGTGTCATCCACCGCGATGCCGATGACGATGGCGGCGATGGTGATGGTCATCATGTCGAGTGGGATGCGTAGCCAACCCATCAGGCCGAGTACGATGGCGGCGGCGAACAGGTTGGGAAGGATGGCAAGTGAAGCCAGGTGCAGATTACGGAATAGCAATGTGAACATCAACATAATCGCCACAAATACCACGCCTATAGTGAGGATCTGCGAGCGGAACAGGCTCTGCAGCATATTGTTGTAGAGTACCACCATGCCACTGACATGCACCTGTTCCTCGGCTAGCTCCAGCTCGGTGGTGAGATGGTGTCTGATCTTCTGTATTAGCTCTTCGCGCTTTAATGAGGGGTCCGACTCAAAGACGCGAATGCTGAAGCGCAACTGATTACCATCTGCCGACATGTAAGGTGCAATCAGCGACGATTTGATCTCCTCCGGCAGCCGTTTGTAGAGTACTGACAGGGCAAAGTTGTCGTGCAGGATATTGCTGTCCAGCTTTTCCAGCATACGCAGGGTGGTGGTAAGCGAGAGCACTTTGCCGCTCTCATCCAGGCTGTCGAGGTAGTCGTGGATCTCTGCCACCTTGCCCAGGCTAAAGTTGTTGAACCAGTAACTGCTGCCGGTCAGGCCAACCTCGTTCTGCTCATCGGCAAACAGCTCATCCATTTCATCGAAGGACTCATCAGCACCTACCTCAACCTGTTCGAAGAAGCTGGCCGGTGCATCGATAATTACATCCATCGGCGTGGTACCGCCAAGTTTGCGGTCGATAAGCTCCATCCCCTGATATATCTCGGTCGACTCCTTGTAGTAGTCGATAAAGCGGTTTTCTACTGTGAGCATCGAGATCCCAATAATACTCAACACACTGAGCACGAAGAATCCCAACAGGATCCTGTTGCCGTATTGTTCATTACTACGGGCAAGAAACCGGGTGATGGCCACGGTAATGGTGTTCTCCCGTGCAGGCTTCTCTCGCTTCAGTAGCACCAGTGCCGCGGGGAAAAGGGTAAAGGCGAGTAGCATGGCGATAATAATGCCGAACACCATCATCCAGCCGAAGTCGATCACTGGACGGATACCACTTACCAGCAGTGAGCCGAAGGCAACCATGGTGGTAATTGCGGTATAGAAGCAGGGGATGAATTTGCTCTTAATCGTCTGTAGTAGCAGGGCCCGCTGGTCGGAGTTGCTATCGAGAATTAGCAGCTCACGATAGCGCACGATAAGGTGCACTAGCAGAGAGAGGGTGAGAATTAGCAGCAACGAGATAAAGTTGGAGGAGACCACGGTTACCGGCCAGTTGATCAGCCCCAGCAGCCCCATCATGCTGACCCCGGCGACGATGCAGGTAAACATGGCCATAAATACCCAGCGGGCACGGCCGAATATGATGGTGAGAATGAGCACCAGAAAGACGAACACCCCAACACCGAAGGTCATCAGGTCATGCCGCACGAAATCGATAGAGTCGGCGGCGATCATCGGTACGCCACCGAGATAGAGCGTGGCGTTATCACGATGCTCGTCCATAATAGCGCGCACAGTAGCAATCACGTGCTCGAGCTGCTGCTGCTGTGAGGCATTATAGGCATCAAAGTCGGCATTCGCCCGGGTGAGTGTCTCTTTTTCCTGCTGCGTAAGTTCACGCTCCAGTCGTAAGGTACGTAATGCATCTCGACCCTTCAGCAGCAGATGCCAGGTCACATCACGTTTAAACAATACCTGCAGCGCAGTGGTATCACCCTCGGGGCTGACGAGTAGATTGCGATAGAGTGGGCTACTAAGAAACTCCTTCTGTGCAAGGGCTCGATCTGCCCTTGGGTGTTCCAGTGTAATAAGCTCATCAGCCATCTCTGAGAGGGTGACGGGTGGGCTTTCGATAAGTGGTACATCAAGAAGTGTGGTAACTGACTCAATACGCTCTATTTGCAGCAGCTTGTCACGCAGTTGCTTTAGGTCACTGAGTGCTTCATCAGAGAGTAGCGCAGCCCGGGGTTTGTAGGTAATAATCAGGCTGTCATCTGAGCCGTATACGGCTTTTATAGAGCGGTAGTAATTGAGCGCCTGATCATTTTCCAGAACCAGTGTGTCAGCCGAGGCATCCAGTCTAAACTGGCTGAGGTTATAGGCGAGTCCAGCAATAAAGAGAGTGAGGACCGAGAGGGTAATGAGTGGGTGACCGAATACAGTTCGGTCATAGAGACTGGAAAGATGTGACGAGAAGGAAGCCTGATTACCCATATGTACGGTTGGCCCGGTCAGCAATTTGATACGGCAGAGGTGTAACTGTAATTCGTATGAATGTGATGAATCAAGTGTAAAATGAAATACATAGATAATAGCCGGAGAGAACAGTGATACTAACAGTACTATCCATTGCGATGATTCTTTATGTGGCATTGCAGCTGCAAGATAAATTTAAGATCCCATCGCCGTTGAGCCTAATCGTTCTATCTTTTGTCTTTCATGCCATCTCAAATAACCTGTTTCTATTAACGGGCGATCCCGAACATTTTGCGAAGTTAGTCATTCTATTACTGCCGATATTATTGATAGGTGACACATTAGAACTCCGGCTAGCTGATCTTAAAGAGCACGGTTTGAGTCTGTTTTACCTCGCTGTGGTGGCGGTATCGCTCTCCGTGGTGGTTGCATTGTTCTCGGCGGACTATATCTTTGCCGAGTACCAGCTCTCAGCGGCAGCCATTGTAATGCTATTTGCCATGGTGCTGGCGACCGACCCTGTCTCAGTGGTCAGTATTTTCTCTAACTTCGAACTGCCCCATAAGCTGAAGATCCTGGCAGAGGGTGAAAGCCTGTTCAATGATGCGACAGCACTCATAGTGTTTGTCTTCATCGGTCTGTATGGACTGGAAGGCGGGGTGATTACAACGGGTTATGTCACCGAGATCAGTTTAGTGATTATATTTGCCTCCGCAGCGGTAGGTGTGGCAGTAGGTTATATTGGCCTGGCATTGATGAAAACTACAGAAAACCGCATATCTGAGCTTCTGCTGTTGATCATGACAGGTTATGGGGGCTTTGAGTTGTCTGAACATTTCTATGCTGTTTTGAATCTCTTTGGTGGCCATTCACATATGCACCTGTCAGGTATCCTGGGGTGTATCTTCGCCACCTTGACGCTGCATCACAACCTGACCCGTAACATTCAAAAGGAAGAGGAGCTTATCGAGAAAGAGGAGGAGGAGATCCGTCAGGAGTCAAAGTCTGCAGAGAGTTCCAGCAGCGTCATTGATTCGGCTCTAAGTATCCTTAAAATCAACATCGAAGAGAAAGAGCGTCACATGCGCACCAAAGAAGATATACAGCTTCTGGCCATTGTGGCGAATACGATTCTATTTGTGGCGATGGCCGAGATTATAGATTTTGAGCTGCTACTCAAGTACAAGTTTGAGATTATCTCAATGTTTCTTGTTACAACAGTGATTCGTGCTGGCATGATGGCAAAGTTTGCCTTCATCACCAATCAAACTAATAAAATGGCCAATGTGAACTATCGCTGGTGGGGTGTACTTACCTTCGCGGGCATCAAAGGTGGTCTGTCTGTGGTAATGCTGATGATGATTCCACAAGGCTTTGATCACATTGAGATGTTTAAGGCAGTAGTGGTAGGGGTGATTCTTCTTTCAACTTTTATCTACTCGACTATTTTGATTGTGATTATTGGTAAGAATAGCGAGACCTTCAGGAAGGAGATGCTGGAGGAGGGGCATTAGATCCATATTTATATCACAACTGTGATTTAGCAATACATTTCCAGAAACATATAACGCTTTGTTAACCGGCATACCGCACCATGCAAATCTATACGCATGTTCTCAACCGTGGTGGCAACGCGGTGCGCAGTCCCCTCGACGATTAACTCTTATGCCACGCCATCTGGCTGCCGGGGAAGACCAGGCGGGTGCCGCTAAAGCGATAACGGTCGCCGGGCAGGGCGTGATGACGGTGGCTGGAACGGCGTTGCATCTTCTGGCTGTGCAGGGAGCCGCCGCGCAGGCTGTAGTGGCCGTCGTCGAACTGCTGGGTGGCGGCCTCGGCATTTTCCGGCTCGGTATAACCGTCATAGCGGTGGAAGGGGTTGGCGCACCACTCCCAGACGCGGCCATAGTTGGTGATGGCTTTGGAGCGCACGGCGACTTCCCACTGATATTCATGCTGTAGCACGGCACCGGCCAGTTTTCCGCCAAGACTCGATACCCAGTTGGTGTAGGCGAGGGCTTCGTGGTGGCTGATGCCGGTGACGGCGTCTTCGGCGATCAGGTCGAAAGGTCCGTTGAGGCCGATGCCGTACCAGTTGCCTGCCAGATCCTTGCGCCAGTGGTGGGGGCGTTTTCGGCTATTGCCATTGCAATCACGCCACGCCTTGCTTTCGTCGTTCCAGAACTCATCGTTGCCATAGCCGCCTGCCTCGATAAAGCCGAGGAAGGCACCGTTGTTTACCGGCAGGGTGTCGATACGAAAGGCGTGCAGCTCGACCACATTGGGGGGCAGTTCGTTGTCGCGGGCGCTGGGATCTTCGTGCTTGGCACCGACGCGGTAGTGGCCCTTGTGTACGTCGCCATGCTCTTCAGAGGGGGCCAGGACTTTGAGCGGGTTTTCGACCTGATAGCCGGGAGCGGCGGTGAGGCGGCTTTCGGTGATCTGGCTAATCATCGCCTCGCACAGCTCGCCCTGTTCGATCACCAGGCGGTAGAGCAGTTTGTCCTCAATCATCAGCTCGTGCCCGGGCAGCTGTTTGGGGTTGGCGAGCAGGGTGAGATTCTGCTCCTGCAGCTCCAGGGCCCAGTTAAGCAGGTGCTCTTTGGGGGGGAGCTGCTGGATGATGGACTCGTCTGGCTCGATATTGCGGCCGAAGAGGTGGCGTACACGGCCACTTATGTCGCTATCGCCCATTACCACTTCGCGCAGCCAGTAGCTCTCAAGGTAGATGGCGCGACCGAACAGCCAGGCGATGGGGGGTAGTCCCTGCTCAAAGTGGCGGCTGCAGGCGGCCTCATCGGTGGCCTCCAGCAGGTGGCTCATCATCTGGTGCAGGCCGTTGAGGTGGCCAAGGAGTTCGTGTCGGCTCATGGTGCGTGTTCTGTGATGTTTACGGGGGGCTCATGGTAGCCGATGCCGGGGCTGAATGCAGCCAGGGACGCGGGATAGGGACATAAAAAAACCCGCCAGTTGGCGGGTTTTTTGTGGCAAGTAGTGTGAACTTACTTGCTAACGTTGCAGACCAGCTCTTCCATGATCTTGCCGCTCTCGACCTCGTCGATGATCTTCTGGTACTCGGGGCTGATAGGGCAGCCGCAGGCGTGGTCTTTGGTGGCGTGCAGGCGGGCCTGCTCTACGTGCCAGGTGGCTACTTTAAGGTGCTGATCTACGTTCATGTTGTCTCTCCCAGAGGGTTGATGATTAATAGTTGACTATATTAGTGGGCATTAAAATACCACAACTCAAGGGCAGAGTGTAAGTTTTTTGTGGGAATTCCTGCTGTCGCGTGATTTGGCGCTGCGAGAGCTGTGATATAAAGGGAGAAATAATCAGGAGGAGGGTGCTAATGGAGCTGGTTACTAAGGCGCTGGTACGCATTTCCGAGGCAGACCTGCAACGTTACATCGATGTAGGCAATCTGCCGGAGTGGTGCGCCTCGATTGAGGAGGTGCTCTCTGCGCAGGGCAGTCGCGGCGAGATCCGTACTGCATGGGGGGAGGCAACCATTCATCGTGAGTTGATTAATGGCGGGGTGCGTTTCAGTTGCCCCAATAATCCCCACGCCATGCAGTGGACGGTGACCATCGACCCGGCAAGAGCGAGTGAAGTGCTGATCCACCTCACCACCAATCGCGCCGAGCACGAGGCCGAGGAGCAGGAGCGACTGGGGTTGCTGGTCTCTGACTGGCGGGCAGGTCTGGAGGCGTGGCCAGCTCGCCGTGCCGCGAAGATGAAAAAGCCCAGCGTCCAGTGTAGCGACAGCTTTGGTGGCTTTGGATAAGGGGTACGAGCGATGAAGCACCTGGTGCAGAGGGCTCTGATGTGGCTGCTGGTATTTATTGTGGTGCTGAATGGCTGGCTTTTTATACAGCAGCCAAAGATGACCTTTTTCCCCTATGACCGACTGGAGATGACACCTGCCGAGTGGGGACTGCCCTATGAGGAGGTGTCGCTGCTTACTGATGATCAGCTCACTATTCATGGTTGGTACATACCTCACCCTACGGCGACTAAAACGGTGCTCTTTTTTCACGGTAACGGCGGTAATATTTCTCACCGTGGTGACTCGGTGGTGATCTTTCACCGTCTGGGTCTGAACGTTCTTATTATCGATTATCGGGGTTATGGTCGTAGCGAAGGCCAGCCGGATGAGCCGGGGATGTACCGGGATGCAGCGGCAGCGTGGCGCTATCTGACAGAGCAGAGAGGGCTTGCTGCAAAGCAGATCCTCATCTTTGGCCGCTCACTGGGTGGAGCGGTAGCGACGCGGCTGGCAGTGCAGGTGGAACCGGCAGCATTGATCCTGGAGTCGACCTTTAGCTCTGCCAGGGATATGGCCGGGCACCTGTTTCCGTTGTTATCACCTGTGCTGCTGTTGCGATACCGTTTTGATAGTGAACAACAGATTCAGCAACTCAAAAGCCCGCTCTATATGGGCCACAGTCCAGACGATGAGATCATCCCCTACGAGCTGGGACAAAAATTGTTTGCTGCGGCACCACCACCGAAACGCATGTTTGAGATGCGTGGCGGCCATAACGACGGGTTTCTACAGAGTCAGCCCGGTTATGAGCTCAGTTTGAAAGCTTTTATCCATGATATGGAGGCGGGGTTAATAAAGTAAGTGGCAGAGCAGGATCGAGAGTGCGTTAGTCTTTTCGACTTGCGACTTGCGACTTGCGACTTGCGACTTGCGACTTGCGACTTGCGACTGCTACTTCCATTTCGCCAGGGTGATGTTGAGGTTGTGTTCGCTATCGCTGAACCAGGCCTCGCCATCCTGAATGGTGCACTGGAGCTGCATGGAGCGAGAGGCCAGCTCGGCAAGCTGTGAAGCAACATCGTCAGGCAGGTGGTAGACGTTGAGATTGTTAAAGCGTGTCAGCTGACTCTCTATTTGCTGCCACCAAACGGAGGCACTGCGCGGCTGGTAGGTGTAGATAATTACTCGGTCTGCTCGGGCACAGGCCTTGCGGATGCGTTTTTCATCGGGCTGCCCCAGTTCGATCCACAATTCGATCTCGCCACTGAGATTTTTCTGCCACAGGTCGGGCTCATCATCGGTGCTGATCCCTTTGGTGAAGTTAAGCGTCTCACTGGCATTGAGTGCGAAGGTGAGCAGGCGCACCATCATCCGCTCGTCGTTCTCGGAGGGGTGGCGGGCAATTGTCAGGGCGTGGTCACCGTAGTAGTTGCGATTCATGTCGGCGATGTTTAGCTGTGCCTTAAAGATGGTGGCCTTAATTGCCATTAGATAACTTTGCTTCGCAACGCTTTTTGGCGACTTTGTCTGGTTTTACTCTCAAGCCGCCTTTTTTGTGAGCCGCGTGTCGGTTTGGTGGGAATACGTTTTTTCTGGGTGACGGCGACGCTGCGAATAAGCTCACGCAGGCGAACCTGCGCATCCTCACGATTTTTCTCCTGGGTACGGAATCGCTGCGCCTTGATCACGATCACACCATCGGAGTTGATGCGCCGGTCTTTTAGTGCCAGTAGCCGCTGTTTATAGAATTCGGGCAGTGATGAAGCGGCAATGGCAAAGCGCAGGTGTATTGCCGTGGAAACCTTGTTAACGTTTTGACCTCCCGCACCCTGGGAGCGGATCGCGTGTAACTCGATCTCCTCATCAGGGATGGAAACGTTGTCGGAGATAGTAAGTGCGGACATGGCATGCATGATAGCGGAGGGGAGGGAAATGTGAAACAGAGTGGTGGTAAGTTGTGTGCGAAGAATAAAGGGTAAAAGCTGGGACTTGAGCTAACAGCAGCACATTAGCGTTTAGCGAAATCGCGCTCGAAGCGCTCCTACAACTTCCCTACCCGATTGTTGTAAATGGCAAGATGTTCTAGCGGCATGGTGCACTACTGTGGGAGTGGCTCTGCTGCGATGTTTGTGAAATCGCGCTCGAAGCGCTCCTACAACTTCCCTACCGATTGTTGCAAAGGGCAAGATGCTCTAGCAGCATGGTGCACTACTGTGGGAGCAGTTCTGCCGCGATGTTTGTAAAAAATCGCGCTCGAAGCGCTCTACAATTACTGCAGATAAAAGAAACCCCGCTGTAAGGCGGGGTTGTAAGGTGTAGTGATTACGCCTTTTTTGCCCGGCGCTTGCGGGTGGCCCCGATTTTCTGGATCTTCTTCATTTGAGCTTTTTCCCAGCGGGCACCGGCGGCGAGCATGGCAGCGGCCTTCTTTTCACCCAGTGCCATGAGCTCCCTTTCACGCTTCAGTGCGGCGGCCAGTTGATCCTTAAGCACAGCCATTTCGGCAGTGGCAGATGCACGGGCCAGCTTGATCTCTTCCTTGGCAGCGACCCTGGCGGCACGTAATGTCTCCTTGGTCGCTTTAAGGTCTGCACGAAGCTTGGCGGTTAGTGCTTTGCGTTTCGCGGCGGCTGTTGCGGTATTACTCTTCTTTACCGTCTTTTTTCTGGTAGCTACACGTTTTTTGGTCGCTGCCTTCTTGCCGCGGGCCACTTTACGCTTCACACCTTTTTTTGCTGCTGCCATGGTAATTCCTCCATTTTTTTATGAGATGTCACTAGAGAGTATAGACAGTTATTCACACAGTTTTCAGTTTATTCCTGAGTTGGCTGTTGTAACAGGTGCATAGCGCTAAAGGTGGAGGTAGGATCACACTTATGATCAAGAGTGAGTTCGGTATAGATAATGTAGTGCAGATTGAACAGCGGCTGGTGAAACTGGACCGGCTGATGGTGCAGTGTGAGTGGTTGTGGCGGCCGCAGCCGTATAAACAGGTGCGCCCTGCCTGGTGCGAGCAGTTGCCGGAACTTTGCGTGAGCTTGTTGGGACTTAGCGATCAACAGTTGGCAGATTTTAGTGGTGATGGCGCAGCACTAAACTTAATGCTGAGCGAGCATATTTCAGAGCTGTCGCAACTGCCGGCATTAACTCACATAAGTGAGTGTGAACTCACGCAACTTGATGATTTGGGGCCACATTTTAATAGCGGAATCCCCGGGAGAAAGTGGCAGCAGATAGAGAAGTTTGCTGCGGCGTTAGGGCCGGTGGATTCACCGTTGCTGGAGTGGTGCGGTGGCAAGGGCCATCTGGGGCGATTGCTGGCGGCCCAGTGGCAAACACCAGTGCTAACTATCGAACATAATGATGAGTTGTGCATTGAGGGTGAACATTTTGCAAAACGGGCTAAGGTGAAGCAGCGCTTCCGTCGTGTTGATGCACTATCGGCTGAGGCGGGACGTGAGGTAGGCGGTCACCATGCGGTGGCGCTGCACGCCTGCGGTGAGCTACACCGTAGTTTATTGCGTGAGGCGGTGAAGTCGGGCATTGAGGCCTTTGATATCGCCCCCTGTTGTTATTACGTTGGTGCTGGCGAGAAGTACCATGCCTTTAATGATTCCCTGCAGCTGAGTTTGAGCCGTGATGACCTTCGCCTTGCGGTGACAGAGACAGTGACGGCAGCGGGGCGTGAAGTGGTGAAGCGCGATCGGGAGATGGCATGGAAGCTGGGCTACCAGGAACTATGTCGTGAGCAGTGTCATGTTGAGGCTTATCTGCCGATAAAACCGATAGATAAAAAATGGCTCAAGCTGGGCTTTGAAGGTTTTTGTCGTAAACTCGCTGAGCGAGAAGAGCGAGTGCTGTCAATAGGTATCGATTGGGTACACTACGAGGAGTTGGGTTGGCTGCGCCAGGGTGAGGTAATGCGCCTGTCGCTGGTACGTGCAGCATTTCGCCGCGGGCTGGAGATGTGGCTGGTACTGGATATGGCGAACTACATCGCGGCGAACGGTTACAGGGTACAGCTGGCGACATTCTGCAATCGCGACCTGACACCGCGAAATATTCTTATTTCGGCACGGCGTCGTAGCAGACATCAATAACCGAGTAGAGGCGTTCACCTTTGGGAGTCGCCACGCTCACCTCATCATCGAAGGTCTTTTTCATTAGTGCCCTGGCCATGGGTGAGTCCATGCTGATCCACCCCTTCTGCGGGTCGAACTCATCGGGGCCGACGATGCGGTAGTGATGCTCATCGCCGGCCTCATCCTCTAGCTCTACGTAGGCACCAAAAAAGATGCGTTCAGGGTCAGAGGGGGCGGCATCCACAATGGTGAGATCGGGCAGGCGTTTTTGCAGGTAGCGAATGCGCCGGTCGATGCCGGCCAACTCCTTTTTGCGATAGATATACTCGGCATTCTCTGAGCGATCCCCCTCGGCCGCGGCGGCCGAGAGTGCTTTGGTCACATCGGCACGGCGCTTCCATAGTGCCTTTAACTCCTGTTCGAGAACGGCATAGCCATCGGCAGTGATGTAGGGCGATTTTTTCGGTTGTGGGGGGCGCCAGCGTCCCATGGTGTTACCTGCTGTTATAAAGAGGTGAACATTATAGATCAGACCGTGAGGCGGGGAGTTATCGCTTATGAATCGGTTAAGTGACGGGATTGACGGCTGGCGACACTCTTTTGACCGACCTCGGTCGTGGCACCCGATAACGGGGAAGCGAAGTTGGGCTTGCCTCTTAATGAGGAGCTTTCAAAATCGAGTTGTAAGGCATCGTTAATCTCTTCGATATTCAGCTTGAGTCGTTCGGTGGCACCTTGATAGACCAGTTTAAAGAGTCGTTGTAGCTGAATGCGGTGGGTCAGATCGGTCTCGGTGTAGAGCCAGTCGCTAAGTGCCATAAAGTTGTTAAAGGGATTTGTGCCAAGTAGCAGTGGCAGGGTTTTGTTAAAGCGACCGGAGTTGGCGATGAGATCCCAGTAACGGGCAAAGCGGGTAAGCCGCTGCATGGTGGCAAAGTCGATGCAGCTGGTGCTGAGGATGTTGTAGGGCGGCAGCGGACTAAAGCGCAGATCAAACGCTTCGGTGTGGCGGATGATCGGTGAGCCGCGTAGCCGCTTGAGGATGCCGAGCTGGATCTCGTGTGAGCCCATGGCACTAAGCTGGTCAAATCCGTGGGCGAAGCTGGCCATGTCTTCGCCAGGGAGCCCGATAATGAGGTCGGCGTGGATGTGGGCGTGGGCCTGGTTGCGGATCCAGTGCAGGTTTTCCGCTGTTTTGTTGTTGTCCTGTTTTCGGCTGATAAGGTGTTGAACTTCGGGGTTGAGGCTCTGCACACCGATCTCGAACTGCAGGCTACCGGGTGGAAAGCGTTGTATTGTTTCCCTGAGACGCTCAGGCAGGTGATCCGGGATCAGCTCGAAGTGCAGGAACAGATCTTCGTCCAGTCGCTGCAGAAAGAACTCCAGAACACGCAGGCTGTTATCAACCTTGAGGTTGAAGGTGCGGTCGACAAACTTGAAGTGGCGCAGGCCGCGCTGGTAGAGGGCATCCATCTCGGCAAGAAAATGATCCAGCTCAAAGGGGGTTGCGGTCTTGTCCAGGGCCGAGAGGCAGAACTCGCACTTAAAGGGGCAGCCACGGGAGGCCTCTACATAGACGACACGGTGGGCGATATCTTCATCACTGTATTCGGCATAGGGCAGGATCAGTAAATTTAAGTCCAGCGGTGCGGCGGTGATGATCTTTTGTGCGGGTGCATGGTTATCTAATAGCTGCTGGCATAGTTTGGCAAAGGCCATATCGGCCTGCCCGGTGATGGTGTAATCGGCCTGCTCACAGATGACCTGTTGTTCAGTTTCATAACTTACCTCGGGGCCACCGAGGATGATCATCACTTCGGGCCGGATGCATTTGAGCAGTGCCACTACCTCGGCGGTCTCGCGGCTATTCCATATATATACCCCGAAACCGACGATGGTGGGCTGGTGTGCCAGCAGTGCCTCGACGATGTCGATGGCGCGCTGCTTGATGGTGAACTCCAGTAGCTGTGAGCGCTGGCGCAGGCCGCCCATATTGGCCAGCAGATAACGCAAGCCCAGTGAGGCGTGGCTATAACGGGCGTTGAGGGTAGTGAGGAGGATGGTGCTCATTGCGCTCTACTTGCGGTGCGGAGTGGCGGCATTGGATCTATAGTCAAAAGGTGATGTGCAGAGGGTAGCATATTGTGCCCTGGTCAATAATGGAGAGGGTGATGGATGAGGAGCTGAGTTGCGGCCTGGGTCATGAGCCGAATATGAGCGGGGTGCAGCTGGTATCGCTGGCGGATGAGCCACCACAGGCAGACTACCTGCAAGCGATGGCTCGTGCCGATGTGGTGGCAGCGGATAGGCTGGGTGATTTCATGTTGCTCTCCTGGTACGACAGGGATCGTGACTTTGAGTCGCCACAGCACTCCAGCGAGTGCCACCAGGAGAGCGCCACCCCCGGTTATGTGGACTATGGTCTGAACCATGGCGCGACGCTTAAGGTCGATATCGAGCAGGGGCGCTTTGTCTTTTTCTATCTGCCGATCGATCTATAAGCTTGATCCTGATTGTCCGTTAGGTCAGGGTAGTCGGCTTTTGCGGTGGTGAGCGATTGGTGGCACTTCTCTGGTCTAAACAGGATGGCGATACACGGTATGAGGTGCGGAGTGCGGGCAATACCCGCAGGCTCTATACCAACGGTGTGTTCCATAGTCAGTACAACTCCAGGCAACCGGTAACCGGCAGTGTGTGGGATCTGTTGCTGTTGCCTGCCTTTTTTCTACCGCCTGATACGGTGCGCCGTGTACTGGTGCTGGGTGTCGGGGGTGGTGCGGTGATTCGGCAACTTAACCACTTTTTCTCACCACAGCAGATCGTCGGTGTCGAACTTAATCCGGTGCACCTTAAGGTGGCGCGGGAGTTCTTTGAGGTGGAGCAGGAGAACGTTGAGTTGTATCAGGACGATGCCCGCTGGTGGTTGAAGCGGTATCGTGGTGATCCCTTCGATGTGATTATTGATGATATTTTTACCGATGCTGATGGTGAGCCACAGCGTGCGGTAGCAGCTGACGGGCCGTGGATGCGTGGTTTGCTCAAACACTTGGCCCCAGAGGGTGTGCTGGTCTGCAACTTCGGCTCACCACAGGAGTTGAGCGAGTGTGCCTGCTTCTGGCAGCCCTCTATAGCCAGGCGCTTTGAGGCGGTATTCCAGCTCACCACACCACTCTATGAAAATGCCATCGGGGCCTTTGTGCGCCAGCCGGCCAGTTCGGCCGTGCTGCGTGAGCGCCTGCGTGATGTTCCCGGACTTAACCCCGACCACAAAAGCAGCAAGCTGAATTACCGCATTCGCAAGTTACAGCAGAGCTAATTCCATACAGATAGTATGCTAGCCATTTTGTCCTACGCGCAGGTAGGGATTTTCCTATATTATGTAGGACAGTGGCTGTGTACTATCTCGTACAAGTTATATGGATATGGCCCAGACTCCTCCTCACAGGGATTAGTTGATAAAACCAGGGATGGTATTTCTTCCTGAAAAGCCGGTATAAATTACCGGTTTTTCTTTTTGTTGGATAATCCATAGTAGTTGGGTCGGTTTACTGATTCGTTGATTGTGGTGGGACTAATTCCATAGGTTGGGCTGCGCTAACTGATACCGCTTACATACACATAGGATTTGTCCTACATCATGTTGGAGTGGGAATGTTTACTATTATTCACAGCTGTATGGATATAGCCGGAGAGACTCTTCCGCAGGACTGGCCAGGATGGCCACTGTCACGGATGGCAAACCCCCTTAAAAAGCTGGTATGGATTGCCGGCTTTTCTTTTGTCTGAATGATCCTCTCCCACCCTCTCCCACCCTCTCTCAACCTCCTGTTGATGCCCTTGGCACAGGTCCCCCCTGAGAATTGATGTATTATCCTTAATAATTGCTTGGTCAGTAGGGGAAGTAAATGGAAATACGTAGTCCGGACATGAAGGGGTTATTGGGTGCCTATCATCTCGATGGGATGATGATGCGCTACAGTCAGTTCGTCCCACGCCTTTATAACTTGTGTAAGGCCCTGGGTTTTGAGCCGGGTAAGATCATGCCCTCACGCGCCTTTTGTTCTGATGAAAATCAGGGCTACCCCATCATTCTTATTGGCAAGCATTTTGGTGTCTTCCCTTTCAATCACGGGCGGGTTGGCGGCATTGTAGCTACTGATCGTCATGGACCCCATGCCGCACACGGTCAGGATATGGTGATTATTCAGGCCAGCCATGTGGGTTACGATCCTACCACGCAGAGCTTCGGCACTTATCGCCGTAGACATACAGGGCAGCATGAGTCGACGGCCAGCTGCGGCAAGGTATGTGGTGTTACCGACTGGTACCAGAGCGAATACAATTTTGCCCGGAAAAATGTCTTTTTAGTTCGTGATGGTGATGAGTGGCTGGTGCGTATCGACAATCAGTTGTTGCGCGAGGAGCGAGGGGAGGGACTGTTTCTACACCTGCAGACGCTGGCGGCCAATGCTCCTGAAGATAGTGAGCCCTTCCGGGTTTTCAGCACCTCCAAGGCCTATCGTGCCTCGGCACAGCTGCGCGAGCGTATTCCTGAGCCGGAGTGGGGTGAGGGTAAGGGGCGACGCATCGGCGAATACCTGCAGGCCGAGGACTTTCATTTCAAGCGGCAGTTGGCTGGTGATGTTGAGGGACACAGCCACCTGGAGGGAAACCTGCTCAAGGCGATGCCCTATATCCTTACCTCGGATGCACCATTGCTTACCGCGGCGCAGGTGAATACCCAGATTGAGTTTGATCGTACCTTTCGCACTATTGTTAAGGAGCGCGGTTATCGCGGCAAGCGCCTGTTTTTTATCTCGGGACTGAATATCGACATCTCGCCCACCGATGAGCAACTCTTTCCGCTGACCAAATTTGTACCCTGGGCCGCCTATGTGCAGCACAGCGATGGTTCGTCTATGACCCTGGAGCAAGATGAGCTGGTGGAGAGCCTGTTGGCGCAGAGCATCGACAACCCGGATCAGATCGATCTTGAAGAGGCGATACATGTAATGGAGCATGCCACTGAGGTGGTGATTAACGGTTAACCATTGGCCCGGCCGCTTCAGACCGGGCCGAAGCGTTTAGCAGTCGTCCTCCTTAACTTGTTTCTTGCCACTCTGCGTAGTGTTATCCGTCGTTTCATGGATTTGCTGGACAGGGGTGGTTGCCAGTAGCGGTGGTGTATTGAACAGGGCAAAGCCGAGTAACAGATAGAGAAGTTTTTTCATCGTATTCACCTCCTTGGAAATCTCTCTTTGTGGGCCGCTTGATGCGGTGTGCAAAAGATAGGTGGTTATCCGAAGGGGCGATGCAAGGAATGGTGCACTGGCGTTGTAAGCCTTTTACGTGGGTTGCCACTGGTTAATTCCTTACAGCAAAAATCAGGGTATTAAGGAAAATAAGAGACGTGACAGTGATGAGTGACTCGCCAGTGGTGGTTGCGACCTTTATCGGTTACCTGGTTCTTATGCTGTTAATCGGCTGGTGGGCCTATCGGCGTACCCACAACCTGGCCGATTATATTCTGGGCGGCAGGCGCCTGGGGCCGTGGCCCACCGCCCTCAGTGCCGGTGCCTCGGATATGAGTGGCTGGTTGTTGCTCGGTCTGCCCGGCTACGCCTATGTCGCGGGTATTGAGGCGCTGTGGCTGGTGGCTGGCCTGCTGGTCGGTACCTGGCTTAACTGGTGCATTGTTGCACGGCGGCTGCGCCGCTACAGTGAACGTGTTGAGAATGCCCTCACTATTCCCGCCTTTCTGGAGCAGCGCTTTCAGGACCATACGCGATTGCTGCGAGTGGTTTCGGCGATCTTTATCCTTATCTTCTTCCTCTTCTACACCAGCTCCGGACTGGTGGCCGGGGCGCGGCTGTTCGAGACGGTGTTTGGCCTGCCCTACCTCTGGGCACTGAGCGCGGGGACGCTGGCTATCATCCTCTACACCCTGCTTGGCGGTTTTCTTGCGGTCTCCTGGACCGATCTGGTGCAGGGTCTGTTAATGGCGGTGGCATTGTTGATCGTGCCGCTTTATGCCTTTGCGGCAATGGGCGGCGTGGCGGATGGTTTTATGCGGGTGCAGACGGTCAATCCGTATTTATTGGATGGCCTCACCGACAGCAGCGGTGCGCCGCTTGGCTGGATCGCTATCGTCTCGCTGCTGGGTTGGGGGCTGGGCTATTTCGGCCAGCCCCATATCCTGGCTCGCTTTAAGGCGATACGCCACCACAGGGAAGTGGGGAAGGCGCGGCATATTGCCGTGAGCTGGACCGCGCTGACCCTGCTGGGGGCGACCCTGGTTGGGCTCGCTGCCATCGGTTATTTGCCGCAGGGGCTGGAGGGGAAGGATAGTGAGCGGGCGTTCATGTTGCTGGTTGGTGTCCTGTTCCACCCGCTGGTAGCGGGGGTGCTGTTGGCCGCGGTACTGGCAGCGATTATGAGTACCGCTGATTCGCAACTGCTGGTCTCCTCCTCGGCACTGGCAGAGGATTTTTACAAGGCGCTGTTCCGTCGTCATGCCTCGCAACGGGAACTGATAGGGGTGGGGCGTGTGGCGGTGGTGGCGATAGCCCTTTTAGCCTTTGTGTTGGCGCTGCAGCCCGACAGCAAGGTGCTGGATTTGGTGGCCTATGCCTGGGCTGGATTTGGTGCCGCCTTTGGTCCGACGATTATTCTCTCTCTCTACTGGCAGCGCATGAATGCCTGGGGCGCCTTGGCGGGGATCATCGTTGGAGGTCTTACCGTGGTGGTATGGAAACAGTTAAGTGGCGGCCTGTTTGAGCTTTATGAGATTGTTCCCGCCTTTGCCGCATCCATGCTGGCGATCGTCGCGGTCAGTCTGCTTAGCGCACCGCCGCCGCCGCAGGTGGTGGCACGCCATCAGGTATTGGTGGAGGAGGAGTCGGGCGATGAGTGGTGATCAACGCGACTACTATGAGGTGTTGGGAGTCCCCCGTGATGCCGATGAGAAGGCGATCAAGAAGGCCTATAAACGGCTGGCGATGAAGTACCACCCGGATCGCAATAAAGACCCGGATGCCGAGGAGAAATTCAAGGAGATCGCCAAGGCCTACGCCATCCTCTCCGACCCGCAAAAACGCAAAATGTACGATGCCGGCGGGATGGGCGGGGTGGCACACTTCAGTGATGAGGAGCTGTTTCGCAACGTTGATTTTGGCGATCTGTTTGGTGACTTCGGTTTCGATTTTGGTGGCGCGGGTGGTGGTATCTTCGACCGTTTCTTTCGCCAGCCACAGCAGCACCAGGCACACGGCGTTGACCTGCGAGTGCGCATGGCGGTAAGTATTGAGCGTGTCTTTAATGGCGGTAGCGAGTTGCTGCGCTTTTCCCGGCGGGTGAGCTGCCCCGCCTGTCATGGTCATGGTACAAAATCGGGCAAGCCGCCCGAGTCATGCAGTGCCTGCAAGGGTAGTGGCCGTCAGGTGGTTAGCAGTGAGCAGAGCAGTGAAAAGGGGCACATTCAGATGCAGCGGGTGCTGTCCTGCCCGGTCTGTCATGGTCGTGGTGTGGTGATTGGCGATCCCTGTGCGCGCTGTGGCGGCCTTGGAGAGGTGGAGAAAGAGGAGAGTCTGAAGATCACCATTCCCGCTGGTATTGAGGATGGCAGTGTGATGCGGGTGCCGGGGCACGGTCTGCCTGCCGAGCAGGCGGGGATGCCCCCCGGTGACCTCTACGTAGAACTCTACACGCTGACCGACCCGCGCTTTCAGCGCCATGGTGCCGACCTGTGGCGCACCGAACGGCTTGATGTGCCCGATGCGGTGTTGGGGACAAAGCTGCGCGTACCGACGATGGAAGGGGAGGTTGATGTCACCATCCCGCCAGGTATGCAGCCGGATGAGATGTTACGGCTGCGAGGCAAGGGGCTGCCGCGTTACCGTAGCGAGGGGCGTGGTGACCTTATTTTGCGTATTGAGGTGGTGATACCTGAACAGTTGAGTGATGAAGAGCGCGAACACTACCGTGAGCTTGCGGCATTGCGTCACTCCCGAGGTGAGGTGTCCTGATAGCAGAGGATTACTGACTCTTTCTATATAGCAAGTGGCTAAAATGTGATCACAATACTTGCCGCCAGGCCCAGCAGCGCGTATTTTTTCAGTACTGAAATATCTATTGGAGTTAATCATAATGAAAAAGTATGCTTTTATCCCCCTGTCACTACTGGCCATGCTGGCTGTTGCTGCAGCACCGGTTCATGCCAAAAAACCGGGTAGTGAAGAGTCTTCCCTGCCCAAAGGGTTGCAGAAAAAGGTAGCTCGCGGTGGGCAGTTGCCACCGGGCTGGGAAAAGAAACTGAAGAAGGGGGCGGTGCTTGATCCGGCGGTGGTCAGTCATGGCACACCGGTATCTGCGAAGTTGCGGGCGACACTGCCGTTGGGTAGCAAGGGAAGTGTTGATATTACCCTGGATGGTAGGGTGATACGTCTGCATGAGAAGACCCGACAGGTGCTCAATGTGTTTGATGTGAGGTTGTAGCGGCAAAGATGATAGGGGGAGTGCTATGAGTCAGAAGACCTTTGATGTGGTATTCAGCGGCAAGTTGCTGGAGGGAGCTGCACTAGAGAAGGTTAAGGCCAATGTCGCGGCCCTGTTTAAGGTTGAGGTGGC
The DNA here is from genome assembly GCA_039714395.1 of Pseudomonadota bacterium. Taxonomy (GTDB): domain Bacteria; phylum Pseudomonadota; class Gammaproteobacteria; order Thiohalomonadales; family Thiohalomonadaceae; genus JAPHSX01. Next base: position 19,687 of record JBDLJH010000005.1, read on the forward strand.
GAAGGTCGAGCGGCTGTTCAGTGGCGCCACTGTCGCTATCAAAAAAGGGCTGGACGAGCAGACGGCAACAAAATACCAAATGGTGCTCAAGAAGGCGGGGGCGATCTGCCAGGTGGTAAATCGTGCCGCCGCACCTGCCGCGGCGAAGCCGGTGGCGGCAGCGCCCACCGCCGCCAGGGCTGCTCCCACTGCCACAGGTGAATCCGCTGCAGAGCCGGGTCTGCAAAAATTGGTGGTCAAAAAAACGCCGCAGGGTGTGGGCGAATTTGACGGGGCGAATATCGATGCTGCGGGTACGGTCCTGGTGGAGCATCAGGATGTGCCTGAACCGCAGATTGATACCAGTGATCTGAGCCTGGATCAGGTTGGTGTGGAGCTGACTGAACATGAAGAGGTGGCAGTACCACAGGTCGATACCAGTGCATTGTCTATGGGTGAGGCCGGAGAGATATTGGGGGAGGAAGAGCCCTTCGAGGAGCTCGATATCGATCTCGGTGAGATGAGTATGGATGAGCCGGGTGTGACCCTGGTAGAGCATGAAGAGGTGCCTGAGCCGAAGATTGATACCAGTAAACTGAGCATGGATTAAGTTTCATCGCGTATACGCCATTCCCTCTGGACCGATTATCTGCGCTATAATGGGCGCTTCATCCTATTGAGCTATACCCCTCTGGCATCTGCCCTACAACCCCCCACCACGGAATCTGTAAACTTGCTGCAGCATCACCAAGAAATTGTCAGCCGCCTTACTGAAGCGGGTATTGCTCCGTTGTTAAAAATGGGACGTATCGGTCTGGAGAAGGAGTGCCTGAGGGTTAACACCGAGGGTAAGATCGCCCAGACGCCCCACCCTGAAGCCTTTGGCTCACCGCTTACCCATCCCTATATCACCACCGATTACTCCGAGGCGCTGCTGGAGTTGATCACCCCGCCGTGTGAGAGCAGTGGGGAGGCCCTCGACTTTCTGTGTGATGTGGAGCAGTTTGTCTATTCTCGCCTGCAAGATGAGCTGCTCTGGTCGACCAGTATGCCCTGCGTGATCCCAGGAGAGTCGAGTATTCCGCTGGCACGTTACGGCAGTTCTAATGCCGGGACGATGAAGACCGTCTACCGTCGCGGTCTGGGTTACCGTTACGGTCGCAGTATGCAGGTGATTGCCGGTGTTCACTTTAACTACTCCTTTGGTGATGCGTTCTGGCAGGCCCTACAACAGTTTGAGGGGGATGAGAGGCCGTTACAGGAGTACATCTCTTCCCGCTACTTTGACCTGTTGCGCAATATGTTGCGTATCGGCTGGTTGATCCCCTACCTCTTTGGTGCCTCACCAGCGGTGTGCAAATCCTTTGTTGGGGGTGACGAGGGGCGGCTGGACTCTTTCGATGATTTTACCTTCTACGAACCCTATGCCACCTCTCTGCGCATGGGCGATATTGGCTACCAGAACAATACAGAGAACGAGAACGGTATTAAGGCCAACTACGATAGCCTGGATAAGTATGTCGCCAGTCTTGACCGTGCCATTGAAACCCCCTGTCCTGAGTATCAGCGGATTGGCGTTAAGGTTGATGGTAAGTACCGTCAGCTTAATGCCAATATTTTGCAGATTGAAAATGAGTACTACAGTACGGTGCGCCCCAAACAGCTATTGCAGGGAAATGAAAAGCCGATACGTGCACTACAGCGTGAAGGGGTGCGCTATGTTGAGCTGCGCTCACTGGATGTTAATGGCTTCGACCCGCTGGGGATTAATGAGGAGCAGCTGAATTTTCTTGAGACCCTGATGCTCTATTGCCTGTTTCGCCCCAGCCCGCCGATCAGTGAGGTTGAGCGGCGTGAGATTGATTTCAATGAGTTGGAGACGGCGCACCGGGGACGTGAGCCGGGTTTTAATCTGATGCGTTGCGGTACGGCAACACCGTTACAGGAGTGGGCGCTGGAGGTGTGCGAGGCGATGGCACCTTACGCCAAGCTGCTTGATGGTGCCGAAGGTCTTTATAGTGAGGCGCTGGCGAAGCAGCGTGAGGCGGTGCTCAACCCGGAGCTCACCCCCTCTGCACGAATGCTGGCGGAGATGCGTGAGAATAAAGAGCCCTTTTTTCAATTTGCCAAACGTAAGTCGCAAAGCCATCAGCGCCATTTCGAAGGGCAGGCGGTGTCAGGCGCACGTGAGCAGATGTTGCAGCAGCAGGCGGCGACGTCGCTGCAGCAACAACAGCAGATCGAGGCGGAAGATAGTGTCGATTTTGACAGTTATCTGCAGGCCTATTTTGCGCAGTAAGGGGCACCTCTAATTATTCTGGCTGTCGTCTCTGCCGGTAGAAGATGTGATGTTGCAGATGGGCATTATCGTTGACTGATATCCCCTCGGTGGTGACCCGGTAGCGCGGTTGTCGCTCACTATTAGCCGGGGTGTGGATGCCCGTGTTGGCGCACCGCCCCTGCGGGACGTACAATGTGCGGCCAATTTGCTAGATTAATTCCCATGCATTACCCAGATTCCTTCGATGTCATTGTGGTTGGCGGCGGCCACGCCGGTACCGAGGCGGCCCTCGCCGCGGCCCGCATGGGCGTGCGTACCCTGCTGCTGAGTCACAATATCGATACTCTGGGGCAGATGTCGTGCAACCCGGCCATTGGCGGCATCGGCAAGGGCCATCTGGTGAAAGAGGTGGATGCGCTGGGTGGTCTGATGGCCCACGCTACCGACAAGGGTGGTATTCAGTTCCGTACCCTTAATGCCAGTAAGGGGCCTGCCGTGCGGGCCACCCGTGCCCAGGCAGACCGTGCCCTCTATAAGGCAGCAGTGCGTCATGCACTGGAAAATCAGCCAAACCTCACCCTGTTTCAACAGGAGGTAGAGGACCTCATCGTTGAGGGGGAGCGGGTCACCGGCGTGGTGACGAAAATGGGACTAAAGTTTTCCGCTCCCACAGTGGTGTTGACGGTAGGTACCTTCCTCGCGGGCTTGATTCACATCGGTCAGGTCAATTATCAGGGGGGGCGTGCCGGTGATCCACCCGCCAATGCGCTGTCGCACCGCCTGCGTGAACTGCCGTTTCGCGTCGATCGCCTGAAGACAGGTACCCCACCGCGTATCGATGGCCGTTCCCTCGATTACAGTGTGATGCAGCCGCAGCCTGGCGATGCCCCGGCACCGGTCTTCTCTTTTCTCGGCAGCCGTGAGGAGCATCCCCGGCAGGTCGACTGCCATATCACCCATACCAATGAGCAGACCCACGAGTTGATCCGTGGTGGCCTGGATCGCTCGCCGATGTATAGCGGTATTATTGAGGGGGTAGGGCCGCGCTACTGCCCATCCATCGAGGACAAGGTGGTGCGCTTTGCCGATCGCAGCTCACACCAGATATTTGTTGAGCCTGAGGGGCTGACCACCCACGAGATCTATCCCAATGGCATCTCCACATCGCTCCCCTTTGATCTGCAGCTGGCGTTTGTTCGCTCGATCGAGGGTTTTGAGCAGGCGCATATTACCCGTCCCGGTTATGCCATCGAGTATGACTTCTTCGATCCGCGTGAGCTTAAACCGACACTGGAGACTAAACACCTAAACGGTCTCTTCTTCGCCGGTCAGATCAACGGTACTACCGGCTATGAGGAGGCGGCAGCGCAGGGCCTGCTGGCCGGACTCAATGCCGCACGTCAGGTACAGCAGAAGGATGGGTGGTATCCGCGCCGCGATGAGGCCTATCTTGGTGTGCTGGTGGATGACCTTATTACCTGCGGTACCGCCGAGCCCTACCGTATGTTTACCTCGCGTGCCGAGTATCGATTGCTACTGCGTGAGGATAATGCCGACCTGCGTCTTACCCCTGTTGGTCGTGAACTGGGGCTGGTGGATGATGTGCGCTGGGCCGCCTTTGAGGCAAAGCGTGAAGCGGTCGAGTTAGAGCAGCAGCGCCTGCGCGAGACCCTGGCACGCCCCGCCGAGGTGCAGAACGCCGAGGCGCTACTTGGCCGACCGCTGTCGCGGGAATATCGTCTCAGTGAGCTGCTCAGCCGTCCCGCTGTAAGTTATCACTTACTATTCGAACTGATGCCGGAACTGCAGCCTGTCGTGGATCCGATGGTGGTCGAGCAGGTGGAGGTGCAGGCGAAGTACGCCGGCTATATTGAGCGCCAGCTCGAAGAGATTGAACGTCAGCGCCGTAACGAGGACACCCTGCTAGGTAGCCAGCTCGACTACGGTGAGGTACGTGGACTCTCCAACGAGGTGCGCGAAAAGCTGGAGCGTGCCCGCCCCACCACCATCGGCCAGGCCTCGCGTATCCCCGGCGTTACCCCTGCCGCGATTTCCCTATTACTGGTCTACCTGAAAAAGCGTGGCGGCAAAACAGACCAGAGCCAGGGTGAGGGGAATGCCTAGATGAGTGAAGATGCCCTGCGCCAGCGCCTCGTTACAGGACTAAAGGCGATGCAGCTGGAGCTGCCGGAGTCAGTGGTGGAGGGGCTGCTTGCCTATCTGGCGCTGCTCGCCAAGTGGAACAAGAGCTACAACCTGACGGCGGTGCGTGATCCGATGGAGATGGTGAGCCGCCACCTGCTCGATTCACTGGCAGTGGTTCCCCATCTGCCTGAAGGGCGTATTATCGATGTGGGTACGGGCGCTGGGCTTCCTGGGATCCCGCTGTCACTGGTATTTCCCGAGCGTGATTTCACCCTGCTTGACAGCAACGGAAAAAAGACCCGCTTTCTGGTGCAGGCCAGGGGCGAACTGGGGCTGGATAATGTAACGGTGGTACACCAGCGGGTGGAACAGTTTCAACCCGATCACCTATTTGATTGCGTGATCACTCGCGCTTTTGCCTCAGTTGCTGATATCCTGACAGGTTCCCGCCATCTGCTGACCAGTGATGGACAGATGATGGCGATGAAAGGGGCGGTTCCCGAAGAGGAGCTGGCCACCCTGCCCGAGGGTTATCGCCTGCTTGAGGTGATCCCGCTACGGGTGCCGGGACTAGAACAGGAGCAGCGCCACCTGCTATGCATCGGGCGCGACGATGACAGTGGAAGTGAGAGCACAGGTCAGCTCTAAGTATTTTGAGCGCTCAAGATGTGTGCACATGAATATTTATAGCTGGCCTACAGCTGGAGAGGGTTTGTAATGGGTAAGATTATCGCTGTAGCAAATCAGAAGGGTGGCGTCGCCAAGACGACGACCTGCATCAACCTTGGGGCCTCTTTTGCCGCCACCAAGCGGAGGGTATTGCTGGTTGACCTCGACCCACAGGGCAATGCCACGGTCGGCAGCGGTGTCGATAAAGATAATCTGGAATTCAGCAGCTATCACGTACTGCTGGGCAAGGTCGAGGCGAAGGATGCCATCGTGCACGTTGAAGATGCTAAATATGATGTCCTGCCCACCAACGGTGACCTGACGGCCGCCGAGGTAGAGCTGATGAATATGATGGTGGCGCGCGAGCAGCGACTGCGTCAGGCTCTGGAAACCGTGCGTGACGACTACGACTTTATACTGATTGACTGCCCACCCTCGCTCAACATGCTTACCCTCAATGCGATGGTTGCTGCCGATTCAGTGATGATCCCGATGCAGTGCGAATATTATGCGCTGGAGGGACTCACGGCCCTGCTCAAAACAATCGAAGATATCCGTGGCAGCGTCAATCCAGGTCTGGAGATCGAGGGGCTGCTACGCACCATGTACGACCCGCGTAATAACCTCTCTACCGATGTCTCCAGCCAGCTGATTATGCACTTTGGCGACAAGGTTTACCGTACCGTTATCCCGCGCAATGTGCGCCTCGCCGAGGCCCCTAGTCATGGTGTTCCGGCATTGGCTTACGACCGTTCCTCTCGTGGTTCCGTTGCCTATCTGGCTCTGGCCGGTGAGATCCTGCGTCGTGGCGAGCAGGCGGCGATAGCGGTTTAGCCCTCATTTTAACGAAATAGACGATAAGAATAATGGCAGCAAAAAAACGTGGTTTAGGTAAAGGTCTGGAGGCTCTGCTGGGTGCAGGGGCCACTGTGGGTGGTACTGCGGAGGATGTGACTGCATCAGAGCAGGACAGTGGCGAGGGTGAGTTAAAGCACCTACCGGTCGATATTCTGCAGCGCGGTGCTTACCAGCCCCGTATTGATATGAAAGCCGATGCGTTGGAAGAGTTGGCCAATTCAATCCGTGCCCAGGGCGTAGTGCAGCCGATTGTGGTGCGCCCGATCGGTGGTGGTAAGTACGAAATCATCGCCGGCGAGCGTCGTTGGCGTGCTACCCAGCTGGCCGGTCTGCACGAGATCCCTGCGGTGGTACGGGATGTGCCGGATCAGGCCGCAATGGCGATGGCGCTGATTGAGAATATTCAGCGTGAAGAGCTCAATCCGATGGAGGAGGCGATGGCGCTATCCCGTTTGATCGAGGAGTTTGGCCTGACTCATCAGCAGACCGCTGACGCGGTGGGTCGCTCTCGTGCCTCGGTCAGTAACCTGCTGCGCCTGCTGGGCCTGAATGAAGATGTAAAGCGCATGCTGGAGAACGGAGACCTGGAGATGGGCCACGCCCGCGCCCTGCTGGCGCTGGGTGGCGACCAGCAGAGCGAAGTGGCTCGCAGCGTTGTCGGTAAGGGGATGTCGGTTCGTGAGACCGAGCGGCTGATCAAACGTACGCTGGAAGGTGCAAGGCCTGGTGCAGCGAAAGAGAAGAAGGTCGATCCTGATATCAGCCGTCTGGAGCAGGATCTGGGTGAGCGTGTTGGCGCCAAAGTGGCGATTCAGCACAGCGCCAAGGGCAAGGGCAAGTTGGTGATCAACTACAATAGTCTGGATGAGCTTGATGGTATTCTCGAACACATCAAATAGGCATGATAAATTTCAAGCAGTAAATAAAATTGAGAATAGTCAAATTTGGTACAGTAAATTCAGGTAAGTAAAAAAACCTAAATTATCAAATAAAATCAGGATGTTATTGAGTTTTTTGTATTTCATTAGATAGAACATCTATGTATTAAACTATGCTTATATAAGGTTTTTTTATCCAAGCATCATTGACGCTGCAGGGGCGTATCGCTATAATTTCGCGCCGCTGAGAGCTTCAAGCCATCACAGGCCCTGCTACTCCAAAAACTGTTCGCGGGACAGGCAGGACATTCACGAATGAGTAGTGCCGTAAACAGGCAGCAGAGTGCACAGAGAAAGCAAGAGTTGATGCCACTTTCCCTGTTACTGGCTGTTGTCGCCGGGTTTTGGCTGGTGATGGGTTGGAAAGCGGGCATATCGGCTCTATATGGCGGAGTGATAGTTTTTGCCAATAGCCGGTTACAGCGCTGGCAGCTGCAACGCGCCGCGCAGGTTGTCGGGAATAGCCCCGCAAAGAATTTACGTTACCTCTACCGTTGTGCGGCAGAGCGTTTTGTAGCGACGATTGCACTATTCGCCGCAGGTTTTGGGTTGATGGCACTGCCTCCCCTGCCTTTGCTGAGCGGATACATCATTGCCCAGGCGGTAGTGATCTACAGATTTTATCAAGAATCGAGTTTGAGACGACGACATGGCTAGCGAAACACTCACCTCTGGTGAATACATAAAGCACCACTTGCAGAACATGACCTTTGGTCAGCACTCTGACGGTAGCTGGGGTCTTGCCCACAGTGCTGCCGAGGCGAAAGAGATGGGCTTCTGGGCCTTTCATCTTGACTCCCTCGGCTGGTCTATTGCCCTGGGCGTGCTGTTCCTCTGGTTCTTCCGCCGAGTCGCCAAGTCAGCTACCGCCGGTGTACCGAGTGGCATGCAGAACTTTGCCGAGTGGGTGATGGAGTTCATCGACGATAGCGTGCGCGGCTCCTTTACTGCCAAGAACCCGTTGGTTGCACCGATGGCAATGACCATCTTCATCTGGGTTTTCCTGATGAACTTCATGGACCTCATTGCCGTCGACTTCCTGCCACAGGTGGCTACCGCTATCGGCTCCGGCGTGTTTGGTGCCGACCCGCACCACGTCTATTTCAAGGTGGTAGCGACTACCGATCCGAACATCACCTTCGGTATGGCGCTCTCCGTATTTGTACTGATGATCTTCTATAGCATCAAGATCAAGGGCCTCGGTGGCTTCCTCGGTGAGCTGGCCTTTCAGCCCTTCGGTAAGTGGGGTCTGCCGGTCAACCTGTTGCTGGAGGGCGTTACCCTGATCTCCAAGCCGATTTCACTGGCACTGCGACTGTTCGGAAACATGTACGCCGGTGAGATGATCTTTATCCTGATCGCCATTATGTACGGCGCAGGCGCGCTGCTTGGCAGCTTTGCCGGTGTGCTGCAGCTCGGCTGGGCCATCTTCCATATCCTTATTATCACCCTGCAGGCGTTTATCTTCATGACACTGACCATCGTGTACATGGAAATGGCGCACCAGGAACACCACTAAGATTTTCGTTTTCAATTTAACTTTAAACTTTAAGCTAACAGGAGAAATTCCAAATGACTGAAGCACAAGCCTTTCTGTTTATCGCAGGCGCTTTGATGATGGGTCTGGGTGCCCTGGGTGCCGCTGTAGGTATCGGCATCCTCGGTGGCCGTTTCCTCGAAGGTGCTGCCCGCCAGCCTGAACTGATCCCGATGCTGCGTACCCAGTTCTTCATCGTAATGGGTCTGGTTGACGCGGTGCCGATGATTGCTGTCGGTCTCGCTATGTACATCCTGTTCGCCGTAGCCTAATTAATTCGATATTGATTTTGTTCAATCGAATTAATCAGCTAACAGAAGAGGAACTAGCATGAATATTAATGCGACCCTAATCGGGCAAGCCATTAGTTTCATCATCTTTGTCTGGTTCTGTATGAAGTATGTGTGGCCGCCCATCATGGCAGCCCTCGAAGAACGTAAGACAAAGATTGCTGATGGTCTGGCCGCAGCGGAACGCGGAAAGAATGAGCAGGTGCTGGCTGAACAGCGTGCTAAGGAAGTGATACAGAAGGCCAAAGAAGAGGCTGCCGGTATCCTTGCTCAGGCACAGAAACGCTCCAGCGAGATCGTGGAAGAAGCCAAAGATACTGCCCGTGTTGAAGGTGACCGAATCGTTACCGCCGCCAATGCCGAGATCGAGCAGGAAGTACATCGTGCGAAAGAGAACCTGCGTGGTCAGGTAGTCTCTCTCGCCGTAGCCGGAGCAGCCAAGGTCATTGACCGTGAGCTGGATGCCTCGGCCCACGATGCACTTCTTGATGATCTGGTCTCGCAGATTTAAAGGTCTGAGATATGGCTGAGAAGACAACAATCGCACGTCCCTACGCACAGGCAACCCTGGCGTTGGCCAAAGAACAGAATGCACTGCAACAGTGGTCTGATATGTTGCAGTACGCCTCTGCCGTAGCCGCCGATGGAGAGATGGCGGCGCTGATTGCCAGCCCCAGGCTGAGCGGTGAGCAACTGGCAGAGTTGTTCCTTGAAATCTGTGGCGACAAGCTCAATGAGAGTGGCAAGAACATGATTCGTGTTCTTACCGAGAACGATCGACTCGATGTTATTAGCGAAATTACCGCGCAGTTTGAAATCGAACGTGCCCAGTCTGAGGGCATGGTCGAAGCGCAGGTTATCTCGGCTGTCGAGTTGAGCGATGCTCAGAAGAGCAACATCACAGAGAGCCTTAAGAAACGTCTGGGCCGTGACATTACTTTAGATTGCAGCGTTGATGCCGCAATCGTAGGTGGTGCCATTATCCGTGCAGGCGACGTAGTTATCGATGGCTCAGTGACCGGCAAGCTAGATAAGCTAGCTTCCGCACTGAAGCACTGAGTCAGGATAGAGGACGCAAGAAAATGCAGTTAAATCCATCTGAAATCAGCGAACTGATCAAGAAGCGTATTGAAAGCTTCGAGACAGTAAGCGAAGCACGTACCGAAGGCACCGTAGTCAGCCTGTCTGACGGCATCGTACGTGTTCATGGGCTCTCCGACGTAATGGCCGGCGAGATGCTCGAGTTCCCTAACAATACCTTTGGTATGGCACTCAACCTGGAGCGTGACTCCGTAGGTGCGGTACTCCTGGGTGACTACAAGCACATCTCCGAGGGTGACTCGGTTAAGTGCACCGGTCGCATCATGGAAGTCCCCACTGGTGAAGCCATGCTCGGTCGCGTCGTTGACGCCCTGGGTAATCCCATCGACGGTAAAGGCCCGATTGCGGCCGAGAGCAGCTCTCCTGTTGAGAAGATCTCCCCCGGAGTCATCTGGCGTAAATCAGTAGACCAGCCACTACAGACCGGTCTCAAGGCTATTGACGCCATGGTACCGGTAGGTCGTGGCCAGCGTGAGCTGATCATCGGTGACCGTCAGACCGGTAAGTCTGCGGTTGCCATCGATGCCATCATCAACCAGAAGAGCACCGGCGTTAAGTGTATCTACGTGGCCATTGGCCAGAAGGCCTCCTCGGTTGCCGCCGTAGTACGTAAGCTTGAAGAGCACGGTGCCCTGGCCCACACCATTGTGGTTGCCGCCACCGCTGCCGAGTCGGCTGCGATGCAGTTCATCGCGCCTTACTCCGGCTGCTCCATGGGCGAGTACTTCCGCGACAAGGGTGAAGATGCCCTCATCGTCTATGATGACCTCACCAAGCAGGCATGGGCCTACCGTCAGGTATCCCTGCTGCTGCGTCGTCCACCGGGTCGTGAAGCCTATCCGGGTGATGTCTTCTATCTCCACTCACGTCTGCTTGAGCGTGCGGCGCGCGTTAATGAAGAGTTTGTTGAGAAGGCCACCGACGGCAAGGTGAAGGGCAAGACCGGTTCACTGACCGCACTGCCTATCATCGAGACCCAGGCGGGTGACGTATCGGCCTTCGTACCGACCAACGTTATCTCCATCACCGATGGTCAGATCTTCCTTGAGTCGGACCTGTTTAACGCCGGTATCCGTCCTGCTATTAACGCCGGTCTCTCTGTATCGCGTGTAGGTGGTTCGGCCCAGACCAAGATCATCAGGAAGCTGGGTGGCGGTGTACGTCTTGACCTCGCCCAGTACCGTGAGCTGGCGGCCTTCGCCCAGTTCGCCTCTGACCTGGATGAGTCTACCCGTAAGCAGATTGAGCGTGGTCAGCGTGTTACCGAACTGATGAAGCAGTTCCAGTACTCGCCGATGAGCGTGGCTCAAATGGCTGTTTCACTGTTCGCCGCCAACCAGGGCTTCCTGGATGATGTCGAGGTGAACAAGGTCGTGGCCTTTGAAGATGCGATGCAGTCTTACATGAAGTCTGAGCATGCAGAGCTGATGGCTAAAATTGACGAGACCGGTGATTACAACGAAGAGACTGTAACGGCTCTTAGTGCCGCTCTGGAAGGCTTCAAGGGCAGCAGCACCTGGTAACGGGCGGGGAGCTAAATTATGGCAAGTGGAAAAGAGATACGTACGCAGATCAAGAGTGTTAAAAACACGCAAAAGATCACGCGTGCCATGGAAATGGTGGCAGCCAGCAAAATGCGCAAGGCGCAGGAACGCATGGCAGCCACTCGTCCCTACGCCGAAAACATCCGTCGTGTTATCGCACATTTGGCCCAGGCCAACCCTGAGTACACCCACCCCTTCATGATTGAGCGTGAAGTAAAGCGTGTCGGTATGATTATCATCTCTACCGATCGCGGACTTTGCGGTGGTCTGAACACCAATATGTTCAAGGCCGGTCTTAGCAAGATGAAGGAGTTGCGTGAGCAGGGTGTCGAGGTGCAACTGAGCACCATCGGTTCCAAGGGCCTGGGCTTTTTCAAGCGCGTCGGTGGCAACATCGTCACCGAAGTGAGTCACCTTGGTGACGCACCGCGCCTGGAAGATGTTATCGGTTCTGTAAAGGTTATGCTCGACGCCTATACCAATGGCGAGATTGATCAGCTTATCGTTGTCTACAACGAGTTCGTCAACACGATGACCCAGAATGCTCAGGTCGAACAGTTGTTGCCGATTTCAGCAGAAGAGAGCGAGAAAGAGCTGGAGCATCACTGGGACTACATCTACGAGCCCGATGCCAAGGATGTTCTGGACGGTCTGTTGATGCGTTATGTGGAGTCTCTGGTTTACCAGGGTGTTGTCGAAAATATCGCCTGCGAAATGGCAGCGCGAATGGTTGCCATGAAGGCCGCCACCGACAACGCAGGCGACATGATTGGTGGACTGGAACTGGCCTACAACAAGGCCCGTCAGGCTGCGATCACACAAGAGCTGTCAGAGATTGTTAGCGGCGCCTCGGCGGTCTAAACGTCCGGCAAAGATTTCTAAATATTGTTAAGGGGAACTGGAATGAGTTCTGGAAAAGTTGTTCAAATCATCGGTCCGGTCGTCGACGTGGAATTTCCGCGCGATGCCCTGCCGAAGATCTTCGACGCCATCATCGCTGATGATGCGGGTCTGACCATGGAAGTTCAGCAGCAGCTGGGCGACGGCGTAGTGCGTGCCATTGCCATGGGTACTACCGACGGTCTGCAGCGCGGCGTTAATGTCTCCAACACCGGCGAGCCGATTCAGGTGCCGGTAGGTCAGGCGACCCTGGGTCGCATTATGGACGTACTGGGTAATCCGATTGATGAGGCCGGTCCGGTTGAATGCGAGAAGAAGATGCCGATCCACCGTCTGCCGCCTGCCTATGATGAGCAGGCGCCCAGCGTTGATATCCTGGAGACCGGTATCAAGGTTATCGACCTCGTAATGCCTATCGCCAAGGGGGGTAAAATCGGTCTGTTCGGTGGTGCGGGTGTAGGTAAAACCGTCACCCTGATGGAGCTGATTCGTAACATCGCCGTTGAGCACTCCGGCTTCTCTGTATTCGCCGGTGTAGGTGAGCGTACTCGTGAGGGTAACGACTTCTACCACGAGATGGCTGAAGGTGGTGTACTGGATAAGGTAGCCCTGGTTTACGGTCAGATGAACGAGCCGCCTGGAAATCGTCTGCGCGTTGCGCTGACCGGCCTCACCATCGCCGAGAACTTCCGTGACGAAGGTCGTGACGTACTGTTGTTCGTTGACAACATCTACCGTTACACCCTGGCCGGAACCGAGGTCTCTGCACTGTTGGGTCGTATGCCCTCCGCGGTAGGTTATCAGCCTACCCTAGCTGAGGAGATGGGTGCGCTGCAGGAGCGTATCACCTCCACCAAGACCGGTTCTATCACCTCATTCCAGGCCGTATACGTCCCTGCGGATGACCTGACTGACCCGTCTCCGGCAACCACTTTTGCTCACCTCGATGCGACGCTGGTACTTTCGCGCCAGATCGCCGAGCTGGGTATCTACCCTGCGGTTGACCCGCTCGACTCCACCTCGCGTATCCTCGATCCGCTGGTCTGTGGCGAAGAGCACTATGGCGTCGCCCGTGAGGTGCAGTCCACCCTGCAGCGTTATAACGAGTTGCGCGATATCATCGCCATTCTCGGAATGGACGAGCTGTCTGAAGACGATAAGCTGACCGTGTCGCGTGCACGTAAGATTCAGCGTTTCCTCTCCCAGCCGTTCTTTGTTGCCGAGGTATTCACCGGTGCACCCGGTAAATATGTGGGTCTGAAAGACACCATCAGCGGCTTTAAGGCGATTGTTGGCGGTGAGTACGACTCTCTGCCAGAGCAGGCCTTCTACATGGTCGGCACTATTGATGAAGCGATCGAGAAGGCCAAGACCCTGTAATTGAATCTGCAATGGGAATAGACTTATGGCTATGACAATGCACGTAAATATCGTCAGCGCAGAGCAGGAGATCTTCTCCGGCACTGCTGAGCAGGTGATTGCCCCTGCGAAGATGGGTGAGGTGGGTATCTATCCCCGTCACACCCAGCTGCTGACTCAGCTCAAGGCGGGTGAAGTTCGTGTGGTGAGGGAAGGCGGCGAAGAGGAGTTCTACTTCGTCTCCGGTGGCATGCTTGAGGTTCAACCTCATGTGGTTACCGTACTGGCCGATACCGCGCTACGTGCCCGTGACCTGGACGAGGCGAAGTCGATGGAAGCCAAGGCCCGCGCTGAGCAGGCCCTGGAGGATCGCGACAGCGACATGGACTACGCCACCGCCGAGGCCGAACTGGCCGAGGCCATTGCACAGTTGCAGACCATTGCGCGTCTGCGCAAGAAGCTGGGTAAGTAGGTGTAAGGCTGGCGATGCCAACCTGAGCCCATTTCGGTGGGTGAAAGGTGTTATCGAAAAAGGGCAGTGTTACACTGCCCTTTTTTTATGCGCAACTGTCCAGGGCATTCATCTTTTGCCCCAGTACGGCGTTATTTTCGTACTCGAATGGTCACATATATAATGAGCCATTCTCGGCAATTGCTCCTGCATTGCCCTAATACGGTACTTCCATGTACCTATGCGTGCGAAAATGCCTTGTACTGGAACAAAATCTAAACACCCTGAACAGTTCTGATTGCCTATAAATTGTGGCGAGGAAAGATCAAGTGATTAGCAAAGACAAAGTGGTGACCGTGAGTTACCGCATCGAGGATGAAACGGGTGAGACTGTAGAGCAGATGGACACCCCTGTAAGTTACCTGCATGGTCGCGACAGTGGCCTGTTCGAGAAGGTTGAGGAAGCACTTGAGGGCAAGGCTACCGGCGATATCGTCTCTGTCACCCTTAGCCCTGAAGAGGCCTTTGGCGACTGGGATCCGGTGAAGACCTTTTCTGATTCCATTGAAAATGTCCCCTCCGAGTACCGTCAGCTGGGTGCAAAGGCGGAGTTCATGAACGAAGAGGGCGGGTCGTTAGAGATGACCGTCACCCACGTTGATGCTGGTACCGTCACCCTCGATGGCAACCACCCTTTGGCAGGCAAGACCATCACCTTCCACGTCAAGGTGGTTGACGTTCGTGATGCCACCCCGGAGGAGATCCGCAACGGCGTCGATCAGACCCCGTCGGTATTGCATTAAAAGAAGGTCGCAGGTGAAAGGTAACAGGAGTGATGATTTTCTTTTCCTGCAACCTGTTACCTGTATCCTGATGCCTTGTTGATTCGAAACGGATTGAATGTAGACAGCCTATGAACCTCGAAGTCGTGATCCTCGCTGCCGGTAAAGGTACCCGTATGCGATCCAGCCTGCCCAAGGTGCTGCATCGACTCGCCGATAAACCCTTGCTGCAACACGTTATCGATTGCGCTCGCGCTCTGCAGCCGCATGCGATACACGTCGTTTATGGTCATGGTGGTGAGGCGGTAAAGAAGAGCATCAACGACAGCAGCCTGCTGTGGTCAGAGCAGACCGAACAGCTCGGTACCGGCCACGCGGTAGAGCAGGCGATGGGGCAGCTGCAGGATGATTCCATGGTGCTGGTGCTTTATGGTGATGTCCCTCTGGTTACCGAGCAGACCTTGCGTGCGCTAATGGGGCAGGTAAATGATGGTATTGGCTTGCTCACCATGAGTCTTGATGATCCCAATGGCTATGGCCGCATCGTGCGCGATGATAAAGGGCAGGTGCAGCGCATCGTTGAGCAGAAGGATGCCAATGATGATGAGAGGCAGATCAACGAGGTCAATACCGGCATTCTTGCGGTCCATGGCAATCACCTTCACGACTGGCTGAAGCGGTTGGAGAATGGCAATGCCCAGGGCGAATATTACCTGACCGATATTATTGCCATGGCAGTCAATGATGGCCTGATGGTCAATGTCCTCTGTACCGATGATGAAGATGAGGTGGCCGGTGTTAACGATCGGGTACAGCTGGCCCACCTGGAGCGGGTCTATCAGCAGCGTCAGGCGCAGAGGCTGATGCGTGCCGGTGTTACCCTGCTGGACCCGGCCCGTTTTGATCTGCGTGGCAGCATCGAGACCGGTGAAGATGTGATCATCGATACCAATGTGATTATCAGTGGCACGGTCAAACTGGGCAGTGGTGTGACCATCGGCAGTGGCTGTGTGCTGAAGAATGTCACCATCGGTGATGGTGTCGAGATCGCCCCGATGTCGGTACTCGAAGAGGCGGTGATCGGCGCTGACTGTCATATCGGTCCCTTCGCCCGTCTTCGCCCCGGTACCGAGCTGGCTGCCAGCGCTCGCATCGGTAACTTCGTTGAGGTAAAGAACAGCGCTATTGGCGAGGGCTCCAAGGTTAACCATCTCAGCTACATCGGTGATACGAGTATGGGTACCAATGTGAACATCGGTGCCGGTACCATCACCTGTAACTATGACGGTGCCAACAAGCACCGCACGGTGATTGGAGACAATGCCTTTATCGGTTCCGACTCACAGCTAGTCGCTCCGGTAAAGATTGGTGAGGGGGCAACCATTGCAGCCGGTGCGACCATTACCAAGGATGTGGCCGAGGAAGAGTTGAGCATCAGTCGAGCACCACAAAAGGGCATCCGGGGCTGGAAGCGACCAAAGAAAAAGGGAAAGTAGTTTATGTGTGGAATTGTCGGTGCTGTAGCTGAACGTGATGTGGTGGGTATCCTCCTCGAGGGGCTGCGCCGACAGGAGTACCGTGGTTATGATTCTTCAGGGATCGCGGTGATTAATGAAGAAGGCTGCATTGATCGTGAGCGGATGCTCGGCAAGGTGCAGATGCTGGCCGATGCGCTGGAACAACGTCCGATACAGGGACATCTCGGCATTGCCCATACCCGTTGGGCCACTCACGGTCAGCCGTCGCAAAATAATGCTCATCCGCACATCTGCAAAAAGGGTGTTGCGGTCGTTCACAACGGTATTATCGAAAATCACGAGACACTGCGTCAGCAGCAGATTGAGCAGGGTTATGCGTTCACCTCAGAGACCGACACCGAGGTGGTGGTACATCAAATCTATAACCACCAGGCTGAGGGTAAAGACCTGCTGCAGGCTACACGCGATGCCATCACAGAACTGGAGGGTGCCTACGCCCTTGGTGTCGTTAGCAATAATGAGTCGGGGCGACTCCTCGCTGCACGGCGCGGTAGCCCGCTGGTTATTGGTGTAGGCATTGGTGAGTACTTTATTGCCTCCGATGTTGCTGCACTACTGCCAGTGACCCGTAATTTCATCTTCCTTGAAGATGGCGATGTGGCCGATATTACACGAGATAGCCTGACTATCTACGATGTCGATGGCAGACAGGTTGAACGTGAGGTTAGTGAATCGGCAATCACCGCCGATGCTACCGAGCGCGGTAACTATCGCCACTACATGCTTAAAGAGATCCACGAGCAGCCACAGGCGGTTGCCGAGACTCTGGAAGGACGTGTTGCCGGTGGCAAGGTGCTTGAGGCCAGTTTTGGTCCGGATGCCACGGCGATGTTCGACAAGATTAAGTCGGTGCAGCTGATAGCCTGCGGTACCAGCTTTCATGCCGCGATGGTGGCACGCAACTGGTTCGAGGGTGTGGCCGGTATTCCTTGTCGTGTCGAAGTGGCGAGTGAGTTCCGTTATCGCCATCCGGTACCCAATCCCGATGCCCTGGTAGTGGTGCTCTCCCAGTCCGGTGAGACCGCAGATACCCTGGCTGCACTACGTGCTACCAGGGAGTGGGGCTTTGGCCCCTCACTGGCCATTTGTAACGTCCCCGAGAGTTCACTCTCTCGTGAGGCGGATCTGACCCTGATGACCCGCGCTGGCCCTGAGATTGGCGTCGCCTCTACCAAGGCCTTCACCACCCAGCTGGTGGCGTTGCTGCTGCTGGTAACTGCCATCGGTCGTCGCCATCGCATTAGTGCCGAACGTGAGGCCGTCATTGTTGAGCAGCTTTTAGCTCTGCCAAGACATATCGAAGAAGTGCTTAAACTCGATGAGCCGATCAAAGAGCTGGCCGAACATTTCGCTGATAAACACCACGCCCTGTTCCTCGGTCGTGGTGTGCAGTATCCGATTGCGATGGAAGGAGCACTCAAGCTCAAGGAGATATCTTATATCCATGCTGAGGCCTATCCAGCCGGAGAATTAAAGCACGGGCCACTGGCACTGGTTGATGAGGTAATGCCGGTGGTAGCCGTTGCCCCTAATGATGATCTTTTAGAAAAACTTAAATCCAATCTGGAAGAGGTACGGGCGAGGGGTGGTGAGCTATATGTCTTTGCCGATCACGATACGGGTATGAATAGTAGTGAGCGGGTGCATGTAATGACGATTCCGCCTGGAGGCGGGCATGTGTCACCGATCATCTTTACTATTCCATTGCAGCTTCTTTCCTATCACGTTGCGGTGTTGAAGGGGACGGATGTGGATCAGCCGCGGAATCTCGCCAAATCGGTAACGGTGGAGTAGGTGCGGCTCTGCCGCGAATGGTGTTTGTAGGCGGGCAACTAAGCCCGGCGGAGGCTTACTTAAAAGGAATGTCATTGCGACGCCTGCATGGCAGAAATGCTCCAGACAATCCTTCTGCATTGTCCACGTCCTTGTGGGTCGACGTCGGTGGTAGACAATGTCGGGAACATGTTGTCGAGTGACAGCGAAGCAATATCAATGGTTTATAATAAAACGGCTTGCCACATAGATTTCCGAATCTTAAGGTGCAGACTTATATCCTGTTTCTTATCATCCAATAGTAGCAGTTAGAGTGTGATAAATACGAACCTGGAATCTAGGCTATAAATTCATTTGACTCGGTTATCTGAGCAGATTTGATGTCGACTCACGACTCACGACTCACGACTCACGACTCACATGGGTTGGCGCTTGATTGCTTCACGACACTCGTCAAGACTTTCGGTTGTAGCCCAATGACTCCACTCCTGGTCACTGGCATTGTCTTTGTTTAATGAAACGTATGCTGTTTGTTCACGCCCATCATGGTTCCGGATATTTACTTCGTAACAGGCATTCTTATCATCAAACCTGGTGAACTCCACAAACTGCACTGCATTAGTGTTTTTAAGAGAAACAAGAATTAGTTTCTTCGCGTAACTTTCGTCACTACTACATCCAGTTACTATCATTAAACTAAAGATCATAAACATCCAATGACGGAATCTCATTTGTCTTTTCTCCATTTCACGTAACGCAATGAGGTTTAAATCGCATAATAGCAAACTATCAATAGTACTACGATGGCATGTCAGGTCTTGCATTTTTCCTGTCCTTGGAAAGAGCGGTCAAAGAACAATAAATGCTAATATTACTTGAAACTGCAATCAGCTCCGGTTTAACGGCGATGGCTAACTAAAACCTGAAGGATTGCATAAGCCCTTGTAATCATACACTCTAGAGGTCTAAACACGACCTCTCTATACACCTGGTACGTTGGAGCACTCCCCTTTATGAGCCATATAAAACGGATCAAATTACTACTTTTAGCGTTATTCCTCTCTATTGGAGCAACAGCCTCATTTGCAGAAGATGATCTGGAAGTAACCATTAACCAGCCTCCCATATCGATTGAGCAGTGGTATAAACCGGCCAATAAACGTCAGGTCTGGTTGCATACCATGTTTCGTCTACGCAGAGAGATGCAGGCGATAAGTGAGTACTCGGCATATGAGGATAGAGAGCGCCTCGTGCGCTGGACAGAGAAATTCAGGGACGATTACAGAAGCATTGGCAAGATGGTGCCGGAGTGGGCCGATGAGCTTGAACTGGGGCTGTCTGATAACTTGCTGGTTGCCGCAAATAAGGGCGATTACCAGGAGGTGGCCTCGATACAGCAGAAGATAGGAAGATCCTGTATGGGTTGTCATAAGGAGTTTCGTGCGGTGACAGCAGCGCTGTACAGGGGAGCCAACTTTAGCGACGTGGTGGTTGAAAATGGTGAGACCATGGAAGAGCAGAAATATAAGGATGCGATGACGGGCTTGAGTACGGCAATGAATCGCATAAAAATTGCCATTGAAGATGACCGTTTTGAAGCCGCGTCATCGGCTTATACGTTAATGGAACATCGGCTGGGTGACCTTTCTGAGAGCTGTAGTGCATGCCATAAAACAGATAGGCAACGAGACTACCTGCTGGGTAAAAAGAATATGAATGATGTTAAGAAACTCGGTGAATTGATTGAAGCGAAAGAGGTAAAGCAGAGTCAGCGCGCACTAGGTGGTGTGGCCGTTCAGATCTGTGCAACCTGCCATTCAATTCATCGTACCCTCTCAGATCTGCGTGGATTTATCGATTGATATGTGACGGCAGGAATTGGGGTGGGCATTATACAGTTGCTATTCAATACTAAAAGTATCAATTTCCCCGGATTGATTATGAGGGGTTTGATAGTTTACTGCATGACTATCAAGAATAGGAAGGTATAGTATGAAAATAGCTGTTACAAGTCAGAATAGGAGGACCAATACGGAACATACAGGCCGATGCCGAAAGTTTTTGGTGTTCAGTATCGAAGATAGCAAAATAATCGATAAAGAGCTTCTTGAACTTCCTAAAAAATAAGCGTTTCATGAGAGTTTCCCGCATGATTCTCGCCCGCTAGATGACATTGATGTGCTAATAACTGGTGGCATGGGTCATGGCCTTATCATGCGTCTTGATGAATCTCACTGCCCGCAACGTTGCATGAGATAAATAGTGAACATTGGAGCTGAGTAATGACCAAAAGTATCAAAGGTACACAGACAGAAAAGAACCTGCTTATAGCCTTTGCAGGAGAGTCACAGGCAAGAAATAGATATACCTATTTTGCTGGTGCAGCAAAAAAAGAGGGTCTGGTGCAGATTGCTGATATATTTGAAGAGACGGCAAACCAGGAAAAAGAACATGCAAAACGGTTCTTTAAATTTCTTGAAGGTGGTGAGGTTCAAATAACGGAATCATTTCCGGCAGGAAAAATAGCAACAACACTTGAGAATTTGCGAGCGGCCGCGGCAGGAGAGGAGTACGAGTGGACAGAGATGTATCCTGGTTTCGCAAAGGTGGCCAGGGAAGAGGGCTTTGATCAAGTTGCCGCTGCATTTGAGGCGATCTCGACTGCTGAAAAACAGCATGGTAAACGCTATAAAAATCTTGCAGATAATCTTGAATCTGGAAAAGTTTTTAAAAGAAATGGTAAGGTTGTCTGGCGTTGCAGAAACTGTGGCTATCTGCACGAGTCGGAAGAGGCACCAGATCTTTGTCCTGCATGTTTACACCCTCAAGCTCATTTTGAGTTGTTAGGTGAGAATTGGTAAACCTGCAGCCTATCCAGTAAAGAAATGTGCATAGTAAGTAAAAACCAATAAGCCATACTTTTTTGACGACTAACGATTTGAGGGTCTTATGAAGAAGCTAAAAAATGAAGCGGAGTTGGTAAAGAAGGCGATCCTGGATGGTGTTAAATATGGTGAGGATCGGGGTGTGGTTGAGTTTGAAGCGACTGATTCAGCACATGAAAAAATTGAATACATTTATCGATTGCTGATTCACGACAAGGTGATTCAGCCCCTCCCTGAGGATCAGGTCTCACAGAAATCCATGAGGCATAAACTGGCTATCTGGGCGTCAAAAAATAAGTAGAAGTAAATAGCTTGGTCCTCTTTTTATTACGACTCATTTTATTTTCTGCCAACAAACAATGCCTCATCACTCTCGTGATAAGAGATGACTTTTAGTTCCTCGAAAAGTCTCTGTAGTTCTCCTTCTCCCAACAGAAAGTGAGGATTATTCGGTCCGTCACTTCCCTGTTTTTTTTGTGTATATGTCTGATAAAAGAGTAAGCCCCCTGGTTTGAGTGCCGCGCTGATGGCGGGACAGAGTTCACGCTCTAAAAATCGGCTGACAATGATGAGGTCGAAGTTGCCGGGTTCTGGTGGTCGGGCGATGCAGTCACGGATTTGACTGTGAATGGTTAGGCCTTGTTGCTGTGCGCTGGTATTTAACCGCTCTATTGCCGCAGGAGAGATGTCCCAGGCGTAAACCTCCAGCCCTTTGCTTGCCAGAAATAGCGCGCTGCCGCCAAGTCCGGTGGCAAGGTCGAGTGCCTTTCCATTATCCGGTATCAGCTCTGAATTTTGTTGCAGGATTTCAGCTGGGCCGTCGGTGGTGGCGTGGGTGCTGCGGTAGCGTGCGTCCCACTTGTTGCGAATATGATCGTTGTCTGTCTGATGGCTCATCGGCTTACATGCGGTTTAATAATTGTGGCAACCATGTTGCCAGTGGTGGCCACATGGCCAGTGCACCAAGGGCGAATAACTGGATAACGATAAACGGGGCCACCCCTTTATAGATATCGAGTGTGGTGACCTCGGCAGGGGCGACGCCACGCAGGTAGAACAGGGCGAAGCCGAAGGGCGGGGTGAGGAAGGAGGTTTGCAGGTTGATGGCGATCATTATGCCTAGCCATACCGGGTCAAGTCCCATAGTGAGGAGGATGGGGGCGACAATGGGAACGACAACGAAGGTGATCTCGATAAAGTCGAGGATGAAGCCAAGCAGGAACATCACCAGCATCACTACTAGCATTGCACCGAACACACCGCCTGGAAGGCCGGTAAGCAGCTCCCTGATCATGTCGTCGCCGCCATAACCGCGGAACACCAGTGAGAACAGCGAGGCGCCGATAAAAATGAGGAACACCATGGAGGTGATGCGGGTAGTCGATTGCATCACCTCCTGTAGCATGGTCAGGTTGAAGGCTCGCTGCGTGATGGCCAGCAGGATGGCACCCATGGCACCGACTGAGGCGGCCTCGGTGGGGGTGGCGGCTCCGGCCAGGATGGAGCCGAGTACGGCGAAGATAAGCAGCAGTGGTGGTACCAGTACCTTGATGGCGCGTAGCAGCAGCTGTGCATTGTAGTCACCACGCTCTTCAGCGGGGAGTGCCGGGCTGCTCTCCGGTTTTAGCCAGGCCATGAGGATGAGGTAGAGCATATATAAGGTAACCAGCATGAGTCCCGGTATTAGCGCTCCGGCGAACAGGTCACCCACCGAGATGGTTTCTGGAGACCAGTTCCCCATGTCGAGCTGTGCCTGCTGGTAGGCGGAGGAGAGCACGTCGCCAAGCAGGATGAGGATGATAGAGGGGGGAATGATCTGCCCCAGGGTACCGGAGGCGCAGATAGTGCCGGTGGCAAGCTGCGGGCTATAGCCGCGCTTGAGCATGGTGGGTAGCGAGAGCAGTCCCATGGTTACCACGGTGGCCCCGACGATGCCGGTGCTGGCGGCCAGTAGCATACCTACCAGGGTGACTGAGATCGCCAGTCCACCGCGTAGCGGGCCGAATAGTGCGGCCATGGTATCGAGTAGTTGTTCGGCGACCTTTGAGCGTTCCAGCATGACCCCCATGAAGATGAACAGTGGCACGGCGATCAGGTTCTCGTTGGTCATAATGCCGTAGAGGCGATTGGGGAGTGCCTCAAGAAAACTGGGATCGAACAGTCCAACAGCATCGCCAATAAAGGCGAAGGCAAGGGCGGTACCGGCCAGTGAGAAGGCAACCGGGAATCCGGCCAGTAGCACCAGGCAGACCGCAAGGAACAGCAGAATAGCCATCACCTCAGGTGTCATCACGGCCCACCTCTTGCTGTGGTGTACAACCGCGCAGCACGCACAAGGCACGCAAGCCCATTGCTACCCCCTGCAGCAGCAGGAGTAGCGACATTAATGGAATAACGCTCTTCAGCAGATAGACACCGGGCAGGCCTCCGGCCTCGCGTGAACCCTCACGTAACGCCCAGGAGGAGGCCACATACTCCCAGCTGACCCAGGTGATGAAGAGGGTGACCGGTATTAGTAGTAGGAGCACGCCAAACAGGTCAACCCAGGCACGGCCGCGTTCGCCAAAGCGACGATAGAAGATGTCGACCCGTACATGGCCCTCGTGGCGCAGGGTGTAGGCGGCCCCCAGCATGAATACCAGGGCGTGCATGGCGGTGATCGACTCCTGCAGGGCGATAGAGCCCTGGTCAAAGAGATAGCGCAGTATCACCACGGTAAAGGTGACGATGACCATGGCAAGGGTGAGCCAGGCGGTGAGGCGTCCGATCCACTCGTTGAGCTGATCAATATATTGGGAGATTTTTTCCACGTGTTGGCCGTGATCTTCTATTTAGGTTCGGCGGAGTGGGCACATTGTAAGGAAGGGTGGGGTAGAGCGGCAAGCTGCTTGCAGGTGTTTTAAATGAAGAGTGAATTTAGAATGAGTTTATTCACAATGATGAAACAAGTTCAATAGGCCTGCAAAGATAGTGGGTACTAACGTACCTGCATAGTGGCAATGCACTGTAACTCATTGAATATATTAGGTTAAAATGGCTGTGCAGAATATGAACAATTTAAGACAATCAGCGCTAATATGCGGTCTTGCGCCCCATTTTTTTAAATTGTCCACAAACTTATCCACAGCTTTTGTGGATAAATACGAAACAGCTGACAGGACAATGAGTTAGCGAATATTGTTAACAAAATAGCGAGTAGATCCAGCTAACTTCTCGGTGTCTCTACGGCACTGTTTTCAATAGTGACGACGGAAAAATAACTCCCGAATGGGTGATTTTATGCTCATTTATTGTTGACTCATTAGTCGACTTATGAACAAGCCTCTTTTTCTATGCTGTTATTTGGCTGTTGAAGTGGAATGATCGTGATTATATGCTTTGTTTTAAGTGTAACTAATTGAATTTGTTACAAAACTTAATAGTGTATGGAAAACAATCAATCTGAGTCATGATCAATGTGGGTAAGGGCTACAGGCTGGTGCCCCCAAACAATCCACAAACTTATCCACAGTATTTGTGAACAAAAATCAACTTTTAATAGGTGTCTATTTGCCCTGTATTGGATGCAGATAGGGCGGTGGTAAGGGTTGGCTGTGGGGAGGGCTGGGTATGACGAGAATTTTAGTCAAATAAGTTCTTTGTTTGAGCTATTTTGGTGAATTTTAATTTTTACTTGATGACTTTTTGACCAGTACTAACCGGTTGGCCCAATATTTGAGTAGTTATCCACATTCAGTAAAGAGAGGGTACTAATGTAGTTGTGTTACTGGTGAGTAGAGTGAGTGTTTAAATTAAGATATTGATCTAACAGGGGATTTTAATGGGTTGTAGCACGGTTATTAGTCTCGACTGGCTGAGATCTATATCCAGCCCACAAGCTATTCACAGCCTTATCCACAGGAAAGAGTGGCTGTGGAAAAGAGAAATGGAGGGGGAGGAGCTAGGCCTGTTTCCACAGGGTAATGAGTGAATCACCCTCGGCCTTGCGCTGCTGCAGGATGCCTTTGAAGAAGTTGGGATCTTTGATGTGGGTCAGCTCTCCCTCGCGTGGGAAGTGGAGGTCTTGCAGGCGTGAGAGCCAGAAACGTAGTGCGGCGGCACGCAGCATCACGGGCCATGCCTGTTCTTCCGTCTCACTGATTGGGCGCACCTGGCAGTAGGCCTTCAACATTGCAGAGGCCTTCCCCTCATCGACAGCACCGCCCTCACGGCTGCACCAGTCGTTGAGGGTGACCGCTACATCGTAGAGCAGTACGTCGTTGCAGGCGTAATAGAAGTCTATAAGGCCGGTGAGGCTGTTGCCCTCAAACAGGGCGTTATCGCGAAACAGGTCAGCATGGATCACGCCACGCGGTAGCGTGTCGAAGTGGTGGGCGGCCTGAAAGGCGAGCTCTTCATCCAGCAGTAGCTGGTCTTCTGTGCTGAGGTGTTCGAAGACCGCATCGCGGGTGGTGCGCCACCAGTGCGAGCCGCGATCATTGTCGCGGTGGCTGGTAAATTCCTGTCCGGAGCAGTGCAGCTGCGCCAGGGCCTGACCGATGGCAGCGCACTGTTCGGTGGTCGTGGTATCTATACCGCTGCCGCTTAGTCGCATTACCAGCGCCGCAGGCTTGCCGTTGAGTTCACGCAGATAGTTGCCGTTGTTATCGGCGATGGGGTGGGCGCTGGGAACCTTGTGTTCAGCAAGAAAGGCCATTAAATCGAGAAAATAGACTAACTCCTCGGCGCTGTGGTTCTCAAACAGGGTGAGTACCATGCGTTGATCACGTGTAGTGACGAAGTAGTTGGTGTTCTCGATACCGGCACTGATGCCTTCGAAATCAACCAGCTCGCCAAGCGAGTAGTTTTGCAGGAAGGCCTCTAGCTCATCCTTTGCCACAGGGGTGTAGACAGACATAGATTCGCGTCGCTTTATTAGTGTGGCGTGATCTTATCCGCCTGGGCGGCTGAAAGACATAGTTATAGGAGAAAAATCACCCAATCCCCGGATAAGGCTCACCACTCAAAGATGCGCCATTTGACCACTTCGGGGTCATCCAGCGAATTGCGGCGGCTCTCCAGTGAGCCATCGCCATCGCTATCGACCAGGTAGTAGGGCAGCCCCTTGCTGGGGGTGATCTTGATCATGTAGAGCTGGCCGTTGACCCGGTACTCCTGCACCATCTCTTTGCCACGACGGATGATGGTGACCTGTGGCTCCATTCCCTCGTCAACCTGACTATAGACATCTTCGGCAGGCATTGGCGGTGGTGGTGGGGCGTCTGGCAGATTTTCATCGGCCAGAGTGGTATGGCTAAAAAGTGCAAGGATCAGGGGCAGGGCGAGTAGGGTGCGCATCGGTTTCTCTTGTTGGTTATCCATCTTCATCATTATACGACGGAATTCGTACTCTTGGGGGTCAATCCTGCAGAGGGTGAAAGGCCTGGTGTATGTAAGCGATGATCGCCTCGATCTCCTGCTCCTTTAGCACGGATTTCCAGGCAGGCATCGAGGTACCGGGTAGCCCCTCCTCGATGGTTGTTTTCAGCCGTGTGCGGGTCATGCTGCGCATGAACTCGGGATTGGTCAGATCGCGGGCGTGGGGCTCCATAAAGGTGCCGATCCAGTTCTTGCCAGACCCGTCAGCGCCGTGGCAGAAGGCACAGTTGGTCTGGAATAGCTCCTCACCCTGGCGTTCAAGCGGATTTAGGTTCTCTAGCCGGGGCGGAATATCGTGTGCTGCATAAGGGGTTGCCCCACTGATGGTGTCGGTAGTGGGTTGCGGGTTCTCATCGCGGTGAGAGTAGTGGCGGCGCGGGTAGGAGACGGCACGTTTGCCCCATATCTCCCCTTCGTCATCGACCCGTGCACGGTCATGACAGCTGATGCAGCTTGTTAGAAACAAGCGCTTACCGCGTAGTTGCTTTTCGCTCAGCTCACTATCCGGGGTATCGAGCGCCAGGGTACCGAGGGCGAAGGGGTAGGCCACCTGGTAACGCTGATGGTTGGGCCAACCGTTCTCGGTGGTGTGGTAACGGGTGTTCTCTGCACCCTGTTCCATGAACTCCTTGCGAATAAAGTCGACCACTATCTCCTCTTCATCCTTATTCAGCATATTGCTGAAGGATTTCATCGCAGTGCCGGGACGACCTTTGCGCACGGCGTGCAGCATGCGTTCGCGGCTTAGCTCTGCCAGGGAGGTAGTCTGAAAGTTTCGGGGTTTCGGGGTGAGAAAGCTGGTGGCCAGCGTTTTGGCATCACCGGAGTAGCCGTGACAGTAGTAACAACGAAAGTTGTAGATGTGGCGGCCCTGCTCGTGCCGGGCTGTCGCATCTGAGTCAGTCGTTAGGGTTTTTTTTTCTCTTCAGGGGTGCTCAGCATGGCGCTCTTGTCGCCCTGAATATAGGCACGAAACACAAACTCGGTGATATCGGCTATCTGCTGATCAGAAAGTACCTTGTTCCAGGCTGGCATCTCTGTACCGAGTTTACCGTCGCTGATCGCCTTGAATATGGCTGCACGATTGAAGTTTTGCTGGTATTTGTCGTCAAAGAAATTGGCTGGCTTGGGACGGATAAAATAGGCGCGAGGCCCTTTTCCGTCACCATTCACACCGTGGCAGGTGAAGCAGTTACCCATATAAAAGTCACGACCGGCAATGAGATTGCCAGTTAGACCCTGCGGCATTGGAGCGTTCATATCGATAACGACAGGCTCAGCTACTTTCGCCGGCTCGGTAGGGATTTCCTTGCCGTGGGCGTAGGTGCCGGAGAGCCCTTTTATCTCCTCAGGCAGAGCCATGAAGGCCAGACGGATGTAGTCGACCACATCGCCAATCTGTTGCTGATTGAGCTGGCTCTTGAAAGGGGCCATGGCGGTACCTGAACGACCATTTGTGACGGCATCTACCATGGTCTCACGGCTGAGGGAGAGCCCTCGCTCTGAGGTGAAGTCGCGGGGTTTTACGTTCATGCCAGAGGTCCAGCGACCACCGCTGCCGTGGTCGCCGTGGCAGACCGAACAGTTGGTAACGTAGAGCGTCTTGCCGGGGTGATTTGAGATGGCGTTTTCCGGGTGAATAAAGTGATTGAGCAGGTAGTCGGCAAGGGCAGCTGTTTCATCTTCACTAAGCTGTGATTCCCAACCGACCATGGCACTGTTGGGGCGACCCTTGGCGATGGCGTAGATGATGCGCTCACGAGTCAGTTCACGTTTTGAGGCGGGAGAACTGAAGTCACGAGGCGGGGGGTTCAGTGTATTGCTGGCTTTACTTTGACCGTTGCCGCGGTCACCGTGACAGACCGAGCAGAAGTTGTGATAGAGCAGAGCAGCGTTGGGTTTGCCGGCCTCGGCAGCCTGTAATAGTGTTGTGCTGTTCAATAGCAGGATACTCAGCAGCAGCCCTTGTACGATGCGATATGACGAGTTCATAGACAAATTAAACCTGTGGTGTGCGAATAGCATTATTATTAGTGTTGATATAGTATACCAAACTGGATGGAGTCTAAAATTATAATAGCCTGAAAGCAGCAGACATTTGAATTTAAAGGTAAATGTCTTTCTGACTTGAGGGTATGGGGCATCCTCATTTGAAAAATTATGCGATAAAAAGGCATTACCGATCAGGTGGTGTGCTGGTTCTGTGGTTGTGCTTTTCGTGGACTATGTTCACCTCAGCACAGGCCGAAGAGAATGTTGCGCCTGATATAACCGAGCCAAATAAAATTCTCGGTTCTAAGCATGACCTCACATCACTGAATCAAAGAGCCGGCGTTGAGGCGATGGAGGGTGTCGCCTTTAGTGATTATGATAACGCCTGTATCTACTGTCACCTGCCTCCGGAAGAAGAGGAGACAGCGACACGCCCGGGGCAGATCGAGGGGTGGAACCGAATTCGCCCCATCGCTGCAAATTTTGATCTATACAATAGTCCCTCCTTTGATTCGGCACCCAGTCGTCCGAATGATATTAGCCTGCTCTGTCTCTCCTGCCATGATGGCACTATGGCGGTGGATCGCGTGGTGCATACTCCCAGGGCGTGGAAGAGTGGCGATGATATGTCGTTGCATATGAAATTGAGTGCTACAGATGATTTAAACAGCTGCGGCAAGTGCCACGATGGTTCAGTAGCCCACGATATTACCCAAAAGGCAATTGGCACCAATCTTAGCGATGACCACCCCATATCTATCCGTTATGCCGGTCTAGGTATGGATATAGCCGGGTTTAAAACTCCAGACAGCCCGCGAGGCTTCGATAATGGTGTAAGGTTGTTTGAAGGCAATATAGAATGTGCCACCTGTCACGATATCCATAAACCTGAAGCCCGAATGCTGTTACGCACGGATGGGGAGAAGTTATGCACCACCTGCCACACCAACTAAGAACAAAGTTTAGCTGTTTGTTGCCTGTACTGCTGTTGCTGGGGGGCTGTGCTGCGCCACAGAAAGAGTTTAAGCCACCGGTGTTCCCGGCAGAACCGGAAGTGCCGCGCTATATCTATGAGCGCACTCTGATGAGCAGTGGTGATGTAGAAGAGTTGACCAGTGCTGAGAAGTTTAAGGTGTTTGCAACCGGTCAGGGCAAGCGGGTACGTGGCATCGTTAAACCCTACGATGTGGCAGTGCATCAGGGGCGTATCTATGTCAGTGATACGGTACAGCGTGCGGTGTTGTTGTTCGATATTCCCAGCCAGAAATTCACTATGTTCGGTACCAAGGGTGCCGGTATTCTCAGCAAGCCGATCGGTATAGATGTCTCGGCAGAGGGTGAGGTCTACGTTGTTGACAGTAGTTCCAAGCGTGTGGTGGTCTATAGCCATGACGGAAAGTACCGCCGTACCTTTGGCGGCGAGGCGCAATTGGTGCGTCCGTCGGGGCTGGCTGTGTCCGGTAACAAGGTTTTTGTGATCGATACCGGTGGTATCGAAAGTGAATTGCATCGGGTACAGGTATACAACGGTAAAACCGGTGAGCTGTTACAGACGATTGGCAAGCGTGGCTCTGCAGAGGGCGAGTTCAATCTGCCGCTGATGATAGACGCCGATGCCAAGGGACATTTTTACGTAGTGGACAGCGGCAACTTCCGGGTTCAGCAGTTTGATAGCGAGGGGAAGTTTGTCTCTACCTTTGGTCAGGTCGGGGTACGCTTCGGTCACTTCTCTCGCCCCAAGGGGATCTCGGTGGACAGCGAGGGTAAAATATATGTGGTCGATACATCGTTCGGTAATTTCCAGATCTTCAATAATGAGGGGCAACTGATGATGTTTATCGGCAGCCGCGGCGAACGTAACGAAGCGGCCAGGTTCTCACTGCCTGCCGGTATTGACGTGGATGAGGATGGGCGTATCTATGTGGTGGATCAGTACTTCGGCAAGGTGGAAGTGTTCAGGCCCTATGAGATGAAGAAAGAGGATGGCTACGCCGGGGTGAAGCCGGAGAAGTAGTTATTACTGTCTGCCTCAGGGCAAAATAAAAAAGGCCGCGAAGCTGAATGCTTTGCGGCCTTTTTTGTAACTTGCTTTTAAGTATAATTTATTGCAGTGAGATGATGCGGGCAACACCACCATAGCTGCCGACCCAGCGGCTGTTATCACTTCCTTCTGCCATCGAGAAGACATTGTCTGAATAGAGTCCGTCTTTAGTAGTGTAGATCTTGGAGCTGCCCTCTGTGAAGGCAACGAGACCGCCACTGGTGCCTACCCATAGCT
The DNA here is from genome assembly GCA_039714395.1 of Pseudomonadota bacterium. GTDB lineage: Bacteria > Pseudomonadota > Gammaproteobacteria > Thiohalomonadales > Thiohalomonadaceae > JAPHSX01. Next base: position 50,405 of record JBDLJH010000005.1, read on the forward strand.
GACCGGCAGCATCTTCACGTAGCATGAATATGTGGTTGGAAGGAATGCCATCTTTCACTGTAAAGTTGGTCCAGGTGGTACCGTCGAAGCGGGCCAGACCTCCCCCCCAAGTGCCGCACCAGACTACGCCTTCTTTATCAACCTCCATGGAGATAATGTAGTTGGGGTTGTAGGCGATATCGACATTTTCCAGTCCCTGTTCGGTCTTCTGACGTGCGTGGTGGCTGGAGGCCTTGCCCGGATCGCTGGTGAACTTAATATCGGCCTTAACCAGCTCGTACTTTGCACCCAGGCCATGCTCGTGTTGCCAGTTCTCCCACTTGTCATCCTTGAAACGCGCCAGACCACCCTCGGTACCGAGCCAGATGGTGCCATCAGTGCCTTCATCCAGGCCGTAGACCCAGTCGTTTGGCAGGCCACCGTTGGTGTTCTCTACGGTGTAGGTATCCCAGGCGGAACGGTCAGCAAGATTGCCGCCACGGATACGGTTAGCACCGGACCAGGTGGCAATCCAGATATCACCGTTCCGCGCTTCCAGCACCTCGTAGACAAAGGCATCGGCCAGGCCGTGTGGTACGTTGTAATTGGTCCATTTCTCGGTGGCTGGATCGAGCAGTGAGAGACCACCGCCATAGGTGCCGATGGCGATCTGCGTACCGAGTTTTCCGACATAGAAGACACCATTGGAGAGCAGGCCGCTGCGATTGTCGTAGAGCTTATATTCATCGGTTTTAGTGTCGTAGCGGATGATGCCACCGGAGGTGCCTACCCACATCAGGTCGCCATCGGCATAGATACTTTTGACGTTGCGGTTGCCGACGCGAAAGTGGGTGAATTTAGCGTTGGGATCGGCACCGGCAGTGGTGGCACTTGTTGTCGCTGCCGGAGCAGTAGCGGGATGACCGCTGGGTAAGCCTGCCGCTACCGGTGCGGTGGCAGTAGCTGCGGGAGCAGGATCAGCTTTACCCTCTTTTGGGCCTTGCTTGGCCCCCAGTGTGTAGGCACCAGCGGCGATGCCGATTGCAGCGACGGCGAGTATTGCCGCCCCTTTCATATTGAGATTCATGAATTCCCCCTTCTCTCTATCTTTTAGGTTTTACTGTTTGCCAGGGCGTAAGCCCCGTAGGGTGGACACGTTATTGTGTCCACCTGTAACCTTTTATCTCTTCTGCGTGGGATAAAAGCATGCCCACTCTGTAGGAGCGGCTCCGCCGCGAACCGCCTTCAAACCCCTGCTTAGGGCACGTCCTATATTTTATCTCTACGGATTCAGGTATTACTGCTTACCAAGGCGTGACACGCCACCCTGTGTGGCGGCCCAGATCTCACCCGAGGGGGTGAGCTGGATGGCATAGACATGATTACCCGCCAGTCCCTCGGCGGTGGTAAAGGTTTGCCAGTTGCTGCCATCGTAGCGTGAGAGGCCTGCATCGGTACCGAACCACATGGCCCCTTCGTTATCACGGGCGATGCTGTAGACGATGTTGCCTGCCAGCCCGTCACGGGTAGAGAGATTATGCCATTTCTCGCCGTCAAAGCGGGCGACGCCCCCGCCCCAGGTTCCTGCCCACACGTGATCCCTGTCATCGACCAGAGTGGAGAAGACGTAGTTGGGATTATAGGTGTTGGCACCCAGTTGCAGGGTGCTGAGATCGTGTCGTGAGCGTGTGCCGAGACCAGTGTTGGTGCTGGGTGGCAGTGACTCGGTGTTGGGCGCCCCCATGCCATCATCGTGGTTCCACTCCTGCCACTGCTTGCCATCGAACATGGAGACACCGCCCTCGGTACCGAACCAGACACGCTGCTGGGAGTCGATATCCAGGCCGTAGACCCACTCGTTGATCAGCTCTTTGACATAGGTGGTAAATTTTTCAGTCTTCGGGTCGTAGCTGTTGGCCCCGGCCCAGGTACCGATCCACAGGGTACCATCGGCCTGCTCGGCAAAGCTGTAGATCCAGTAGTCGGCCAGGCCGTGCATAGGGAAGAAGGTCTTCCACTGGCCATCGCGCAGGCGAGAGACGCCACCGCCGTTGGTGCCAAACCACTTGTAGCCCTGTGAGTCGATGAAGATACCGAAGACATACTCGTTGGCCAGGCCGTGCTCGCGGGTGTAGGTGTTGGTTGGCTGCTGGGTGGTCAGGTCGATCTCCATCACGCCGCCCGAGGTGCCTACCCACAGGGTGTTGTTAGCCTCTTCCAGTGCCAGTGAGCGTGCGACTACAGTGTCACCAATATTGAAGGTGTCGAGCAGTTTGTAATTGGCCGTAACCGGGGCCGCTGTTGCGGGTGTCTCGGCCTTCTTCTCCACTGGTGCTAGCTCCGTAACATCATCGCTGCAAGCGCTTATCAGCAGTGTGAGTAGGAGTGGCCCCAGGGCTGTGAGTCGTAGTTTCATAGTGGTGACCTTATTGCCCTATTGCAGGGTTCTAATATAGGTGATGACATCGGCTAACTCATTGTCGGTGAGTAGCCCCTGATAGGCGGGCATCGCACCCAGCCCCTGTTTAAGCGTGTCGGCCAGCATGAAATCAGCCTGTAGTAGCCCCTCGCCACGAGTAAAATCGGGGATGGCAGCCATCTCGCCACTGCCGCTATCACCGTGACATGACAGGCAGTATTCTCCGTAAACCCGATGTCCATTAAAGGGGTCACCAGCCTGTGCGCTAGTGCTAATAGCCAGTAGAAACAGGATTGCAATGCGTATGGCGCTGGCCATTACCAGTAAGCTCCGGCCTTTGTAGCGACACCACTGTAGCCGTCATTGAGCACCTTGAGCATCGCCGGAGTGTCCCACTCATGCTCTCCCATCATGTGACGCACCAGCTTACCGTCACGACCGATGATGAAGGTCTCAGGAAAGGCGGTGGCACCAAAGTGGCCTTGGGCCAGCGACATGTCGATGTCGATAAATTTGGCGAACTTGATGCCGTATTTAAGTTTGAATTCCTTCACCAGGTTTATATCTTCATCCACCGAGATACCGATGAGGGCGAATTTGTCCGGGTCGAGCTTTTGCGATAGTCGCTCCAGGCTTGGCATCTCTTTGCGGCAGGGGGCACACCAGGTGGCCCAGAAGTGGACGATGACCAGTTTGTCTTTGATCGAGGCAAGTGTCAGTTGGCTCTTATCCAGCCCGCTGAAGGTGACATCGGAAATAGTATCGCCCAGCTTTGGCGGTTCTACCGGGGCCGGTTTATTACAGCCTGATAGCTGTGTGATCAGCAGTAGCAGGATGAGTTGCATTCCATGTTTTATTGTTGGCATCGTGGTTTCCCTACTTCACACCGATAAAGGTGAGCTGGTGATCGGGCAGTTGCATCGGATTGAGTGAGGGATAATCACGGAACAGCCAGCCGGCAAACACGGTCTGCCCTTGATTCTGCCACTCAGCCCATACTGCCGGGTTCTTCTCCTCGATCCCTTCGCTGGTGATGGTGTTACCACTGATCAGGAAGGCGGGCAGATAGTCGCGTGCCAGCAGGGTGCCGTAGTCGGTCTGTTGTGGCTCACCATTGAGCGGCAACTCAATAGTGACTACCTCGGTGGCACCGGGTAGTTGCACAGTCATCGTTGCGCTCTGGTATTTCCCCTGGAGTGCCTCGGGCATTACCACCTGGCGTGGTCCCTGTGGCTTAGACTCGGGCTTAGCGACAATATCGTGATCCGCGGGCATCTCTACCGGTCCGACTTCGACCACCTCGGCCTGCTCGCCACAGGCGAACAGCAGGATGGTGGCAAGGAGTAGGGTGAGGGACTTAGCTGACTTGGCCATAAGAGTGCAATCCTGAGAGGAACATATTGACGCCGATAAAGCAGAACAGGGTGACCCCGAAGCCGAGGATCGCCCACCAGGCCATGCGGGTACCAGCCCAGCCCTTGACGAAGCGCAGGTGCAGGTAGATCGCATAGGTGATCCAGACGATCAACGACCAGGTCTCCTTGGGGTCCCACGACCAGTAGCCGCCCCAGGCATCGTAGGCCCAGGCCGCACCGAGGATGGTGGCGATGGTGAAGGTGATAAAGCCGATGGCGATGGCGCGGTACATCAGGGTATCGGCCTCGGTGAGACTCGGTAGCACCCGCATCACCATGCCGTCGGTTCGCCCCTGGGCTTCGGCCCGGTGGCGCACCAGGTACATCACCCCGCCGCCACAGGCCACGGCAAAGGCCCCGTAGCCGATGAAGTTGGCCAGCACGTGGGCATGCATCCAGTAGCTCTTTAGCGCCGGTACCAGATTTTGTGGCCCGGCATTGCCCTTGCTCACCAGCCACAGTTCAAAGACGATAGCCATTATTACGATGGGCATGACAAAGGCGCCGGGATGGCGGTTGCGTGAAAATGATTCCAGTACCAGGTAGATCACCGTGGTTAAAGCCGTGAAGAATATGCTGACCTCGTAGAGGTTGCTGATTGGGACATGTCCCTCCTCCAGGATCTGATGGCTCTCGAACCAGCGGGTAAGCAGGGCTACCAGCAGACCGACGGCACCGGCGGTGGCCAGGCCACTGGCCCACTTACCGACCGCAGGTTTGGTGAACCAGAGATGGGCGATATAGACCACGGTCGCTGCCGCCAGCAGCACATTGGCGTAGCCGGTGAGCTTGTAGGAGAGTAACTCAATGAACGGGGTGCCCATGCTCAGCTTATCGGCCTCACCGGTAATAGCCAGTCCGGCCAGCCCCAGCGTGAGCACCAGCATGCCTAGCCAGTAACTCCAGATGCCACTGGATGCGTGGTAGCGGTTATTTGTTGTAAGCGTCGTATCGTTCACGGTGTTACCTCTCTCTCAACTTGTGGTGTTGGTTGGCGCGCTGAGCTCCTGCTGCAGATGTGCCAGTGTACTATTGAGGGGGTGTTTATCCTTGCCCGATAGCAGGGCGCACACCTCAAGCTGTTGTTGTTCCTTATTGAAGCGAATCCAGACCCGCTTCTCGTGCATGTAGATCATCATATAAAGGCCGATCACCAGTAGTGCGCAGGCCGACCATACCAGTGGTGAGCCGGGGTCGCGGGCCACCTGCAGGCCGGTATACATCTTCGGATCAAAACCGGTGAAGCTGAAGAGCATCGGTAGCTTGTGCTTACGCAACACCTGTTCAGCAATGGCGATAGAGGGGCCGAGTTCGGCAGCGCGGCTGATTGGCAGATCCAGGCTCTTCATGGCAGCGGCGAAGGCAGCACGATTTTGATCGGGGCCTCGCTCACCCTCAATCTTGCTTACCTCATCAAGGTAGGCACCTAGTAGCTCCATGCGTAGTGTATCGGCGGGTGAGAAACCGAGGTCATCGTAGGTCATCTCACTAGCCCCGGTGCGGCCAAAGGCGAGCATGTGGGGGTAGGACATATAGACCCGGTAGGTGAGATTGCCGCTGCTTGGTGAGGAGAGGTGAATATCAAGTGACGGGCCGACATCGCTCAGCTTGGTCTTGCCCTCCTCCTGCGACATATTCATCACATTGTGTTGGCGCAGCTCCTTAATAGTGAGCTTGAGGCCCATGCCATCTTCCAGCACCTTGTTAACCTCGGTCTTTACCTTCTGTTCTGGAAAGCCCTTTTCGCTCAGGTCGCGAATGGTGAACTCTACCCCGGAACCTGCGTCACCAAAGGAGGCCTGGTAGAAGGTGATGCCCTGATAGCGTAGCGGGTCGTTAACGGTGATGCGTTTGGAGACGATGTCCTTGCTATCCTGGTGCAGGGTAAGCTGACTGCTGTACTCGCTGGGCATGCCGGTCTTGTAGAAGCTGATGTCGAAGTCGTCATTGCGCACCTGGAAGGGGAGTTGCAGGGTGCGATATTTATTGCCGTCAGCGACATAGACTCTATTGTCACTGTCGTGTTCTGGCAGGTTCATCACACCGCGAAAGCCTAGCTGCGAGGTGATGAGGCCGCCGATGCAGATCAGTACCACCCCGCCGTGTACCAGAAAGAAGCCGAATTTACTGAAGCGCCCCTGGCGGGCCAGCAGTAGCGGTTTACCGTGATCCTCACGATGGCGAAACTCGGAAAAACCGAGTCGACGCAGCAGTGTTTCGGTGGCCTCAGGGTCGCTTGCCAGCGGCGAGTTGATAGTAAAGCTGCCATCACTCTTCTTCGGCCAGGGACGCATCGCCTGCATCGGGCGTGACATATGCCAGAAACGTGGACCGTGGCGCAGCAGTGCAGAGCTCACCGAGAGCACCAGCAGCCCCATGATAGTGATAAACCACCATGAGCCGTACATATCAAAAAAGTCGAGGGCGTTGAGGATTTTGTACCAGGTTGGCCCCAGGTTGGCGATGTAGAAATCCTCTTCGCGATTCTGTACCAGTATCGTACCGATCATACTGGCGAGTGCCACCAGACAGAGCAGAGATACCGCCACCGGCATTGAGGAGAGCAGGCGAACCAGGCGTACCAATACATTGTTGCTGGCGCCTTCAGGATGTGATGGTTTTTGAGTGTCTATAGCCATTCTACTTACTATGTTATTTTGTTGTTATTATTAGAGTTTTTAGGATTATCGACTCTATCACCACGGCCCTGAAAAGACCAGTATCGCGGCATAGGTACACCTACGGTAATGTTGGCGCTATCACGGTGGTGGTATTGTCGTAGGAGCGCCTCTGGCGCGATGCCGGAAGGTCTCTATTTATCCTCGAAAAGACAGTCTTGTTCATCCCTTGCTGCTCGCCGTTTCAGCAGCGGTTTTTTCGTTCTGCTGGCGTTGTTGTGCCACCTTCTCCTGCCACTCCCAGAGAGCTGCGCGTGCCTTGGCAATAAATGGGTCATCCTTGGCGCTTAGGTGAATGTAGGTACGCATTGCCCCCAGAGCCCCCTCCAGGTCGCCCATTCCCTCCAGTGCTACCGCCATGCCGTAGTAGGCATTAACCTGTTCGGATCGTAACTCAGTGGCACTGAGGAAAAAGTCGTGAGCTGCCTTATATTCCTTCAAGCCAATCAGGGCATAGCCCATGTTAACGTGGGCATCGACTAGTCTCGGTGAGAGTTCCAGCACCCGATGTAATGACTTCACGGCATAGTCGAACTGCTTGGCGTGGAGCATGGCAATGGACTGCTGAAAGCGCATCTCAATCTCACGGCTGCGTGCATCTTTGGCGTGCTGGTTGGGATTGGTCTGACCATCAGCGATAGTTGGTGCTTCGACTGAGGTAACCGGCTGCGGTTGTGAGCTGGGCATCAGGGTGATGAGACCACCCAATATTCCTACAGCGGCAACGGTGATGACAAGGCCGGTAAGGCGTTGGTCACGACGTGGTTTCATTATGTTCTCCGTGACGTTCTAGCGAGGTGCGTTGATTACGTGCGGCGTGTATTTGAATGAAGACAAACATCAGGGTGGCGGTGATGGCAATAAGTCCACCCAAGCCCATCAGCCCCATGGCGAAGGCCTGAAGTCCCTCGGCAGTCATTGCCACTTTGCGCGGTACATTGAGTAGACCGGAGAGTGCCATGCCGCCGATATAGACCACCATACCGCTAAAGTAGACCTGTAGCTGTCGTTCTGCCCAGCGCCGATTGGGTCGTCCCAGACCCAACTGCTCAAAGAGCCGGTAGGCCAGCGCCATAAAGGCGATAGTGATGGCGGCGTTGGTGGCGTGATAGTGGGCAGTTACTGAGACATTATCACCGCTGATCATTACCCCCAGCAGCAGGCCTGCCAGTAACAGAATTTGCGATAGGCGCATGCCACTGCTGCTATCTCTTTGCCACAGCAGGAAGATGGGGGGCAGCGCTAATAGTGGCGTGCCGAGGCGCATCAGTTGGGTAAAAGTGTCGCGATAGGTGGCAGAGCCAGGCTCAAGCCACAGTGCCAGAACCAGTCCGATGGCAAGCAGGGCTACAGTTATGATGGACAGTACACGACCTAATAATGGATGCCAGGGGGTGTTTTGTAATTTTTGCCAACAGTTGATCAGGAGTAGAAGGTAGACAAACTGCAGCATGTGACCACCACCCCAAAACAGAGCCTCGAAGTCGGATGGGCTGTTTATGGGGTGTGGTAAGCGCCATGCCGTTATGGCGAATACAGCGAGTGAAACAAGCAGGGCCAGTGCTGCCAGCCAGCCGATGCGATCATTGATGGTCGTTATGCGGCGCAGGGCGTAAATACCGATGCCCGCAGCAAAGGCACATAGCCCGGTGAGGAAGGCGGGGCTATGCAGAATGGGAATGTAGTTACTCATCACCGGCTGTGGAGGTGGTGTGAGCAGTGGAGAGAGGCTAATCAGTAGAGCCCCGGCAATCACCAGCCCAAAGGCGAGGGGATCGATAACCGGATGGAAGTTACGAATTGCCAGTGACCATAACATCGCCGCGAAGGCGAGTAGCCAGATCAGAACTGAGAAATTCACATGCAACACCAGTACCGTATGGAACAGGTCAGCCCCGCCAAACCACTGTTGCAATAGCGGGGTACGTGCCACCACCAGCAGGATGGCGAAGAGCGCCGAAAGGCCGATCGCCCCTATCGCCAGCAACAGCCAGGGGCGGCTCAAGGGATTGATGGCTGTTGAGTTTCGCATCGAGCTACACGGCCCCCTGGTGCGGCACGGTGGTGACAAAGGGGACCCCAAAGAAGGTGAGGAAGGCGAGCAGGAAGACAACCATTATCATCACCGCATCACGTACCGGTTGCGGCCTGTAGGTCACCCGCAGGTGCAGCGAAAAGGCGAGGAACAGCCAGGTAAGAAAAGACCAGGTTTCCAGGCGGTCCCAGGCCCAGTAGCGTCCCCACGCATCCTGTGCCCAGATGGCCCCTGCAATCAACATCAGGGTATCGAAAATCAGCCCCAGCGCCATAAACCGAAAGGCGAGATCATCCAGGCGCTGGTCACTGGGTAGACGACTGAGCCTGTGCGTGCCGAGCTTGTAGCGACGCAGCAGAATAACCCCGGCCATGCCTACGGCAATTAGAACAGAACCCAGAAAGACCTTGCCAAACAGAATGTGGATCACCAGCCAGGTAGTATCGTAGGTGGGGGGCAGATGTCCCTCGCCGGGGCTGGAGAGCATCAGCCAGCCCATCATCACAAACATCAGCGGCAACACGATAGCCGAGGTGGGACGTATTGGGCGGTAACGCCAGTAGGCGATGCTGTAGAGGAAAAGCAGGCTCCAGACGTTGCTGGAGAGGATCTCGAACATGGTGAGATAGGGACCGTGATCGAGTCGATCCCAGCGCATCAGAATAGAGATGCCGTGCAGCAGCAGGGCGATGATCAGGGTAGCCAGCACGGTGCGTTCGGGCCGTTTGCCCAGTACCACACCAAAGATCGCAATAACCCCCGCCAGGACATAGACGCTGATAGCGCACCACAGCAGGATCAGTTCACGTTCCACTTAGGAGAGCTCCTCATCATTCAACCAAGGCCGCGCGGCAGCCTTTACCCAATAGTGCCAGCCCAGGGAGAGTACGGCCAGTAACACGGTGGCCAGCAGCCATGGCAGGGTCCAGTCATAAAAAACGCGAAAGCCCATCCAGGTGCCAAGCCCCTGGTAGTGCAAACGGCCCTGTGCTAGCTGCAGTGTCTGTCCGGGGCGAAGCAGATGACGTTCGCTGCCAGAACGCAGGATCAACTGGTGCTCAACCGGGGGGCGAAACTGGGAGGTGTTCTGCGGGTCGAGGATGAGCTCATCAAAATCGAGTTGGCTCCATACCTCATGCCGAGTGCCCGGAAGCACCCAGCTCTGGGCCTGTTTGTACTCATTGGCCGGGTAGGAGGGAAAATGGATGGAGCCCGCCTGTGCCATCGCACCTTGCGGATGCCACTGGAATAATGCGGCAAACCCCTTGTTGTGGGTGGTATAGAAACGGTAGTTATCGAGTACCAGTGGCAACTGATCGCCCACAATGCCCTGATGGGTATTGCCCACACTATCTTGCCATGACACCTGTGCGCGGGTGGCATCCCGCTGTACCCCGGGTGCGTAATCGATACTGAAGTCGGTGAGGTGGAAATGCAGCTTGCTGCCTGGCCAGTGATGTAGTGGTCCCGCATCGATACTATTCAGGAGTCCCTCGAAGTCACTGCCACTGGTCACCTCGGCCTCACCCTTGAGGTAAGTAAGGCGACCAAGGACGAGAAGCAGCAGCATGCCGAGCAGTGCCAGGTGAAATACCAGCAGTGGCACCTGGCGGCGAAAAGTGGTGTGGGTGGCGATCGTCGCCAACAGGTTCAGACTGAGCAGGAGCAAGGGGGTGATGATGAGACCGTTGTGTTGTTGCCCGCCAAAATAGTAGCCCGCAATGCACAGGGCAAACAGAATAAAAAGCCAAAGCGTCAGCCGTAGTGAGCCCATACGTACCAGTGCATGCCAAACGCCAGCCCTTATGCGGTAAATCTGTTCCCTGGGGAAGTGCCCATTCGCAGTTTGCTGGGTCATCGTCATTGCGGGTTGGCGCAGGTGTTGTTCATCCAGTTACGACCACCGCAATCGGCCGCGGTCCACTCGCCACTGGCGCGCCAGTTTACAGTACCCGCTGTACCTGTTCCTGAACCACCAAGGTAAGCCTCAAGGTAATAGGGGCCACTGGTACACGGTTCAACACCACCACAGCCATCGGCATCAGTGATATCTACCAGCAACGCCTTGTTTCTCCAGCCGTGCGGCACCGCGGCATGACACCAGGTGCACTCCAGGTTGGCACCAATGCGCCCGGCATGACCGATGTGCAAGTTGGTTTGATCGAAGTTGAGATTACACTGCGCGTTGTTGGTGGTGGCCCGGAATCCACTTAACTTGGGGGCGTTGTTATTAGGATTACCGTATTCATTCCAGTCATGACATTTAAAGCAAATACCGCTGTCGGTCGCCCCGGCCGCACCGGTTTCGTTATCCCAGGTTCCCTTGAGCAGGAAGGGGTTGTTCGAGCCGTGTGGCCCCCAGGGGTTGCCATCCTCACCACCATCCGGGATCACATCGGTAAGAGAGGTCACACCGGAACCGTGGCAGTCGCTGCAGTACATGGTCTGGTTACCAATATTGGTCGCCGTGGCGTCATTCCACGGAGCAAGGAAGGGTTGGTTGGCCGAGGCGGCATCAAGACCGCGTACCGCGGCAGTTCGGCCGGTATTGTCCATGACGGGGTGCCAGGAACGGTGGTTGGCCGCAGCCCCCTGAGTTCCCGGGCTCTCACCCTTGTCGGCCAGTGGTGCCTGAAACTCCATCGCCTGATTGGTGTACTGATTGACGCTATTGGTACCGATGGAGGGGCCGATGCTAGGCGCTGAGTCATCGGGCCAGGCATAGTTGGAGTGGCACTTGAGACAGACCTGGTATTCACGTGTCACATAGGTACTATTAACATCAGTGCTGGCCCCAGCAAGACCCTGCTTCAAGGTGAAGGTGATGTTTGCATCGGCCTGCCCCCAGGTGGTAGTCGCATAGCTGGGCTCCACACCGGTAGTACCGGAGAGTGCACCGGAGGCGATATTGGAGTGGGTCTCCCCGGCGGCAAGATTATGGTTGTGGGTGGCAGCAGCATCGGGAGTACCCGTGGTATCGTTAAACAGACGGTTCTTCAGTACCCGGTGCGGGTTGTGACAGTCGGTGCACTCGGCGTGGCGGTTGTTGAGGTTTGTCCTGCCAAGCTGGGCCTGTGACTCGGTAAAGTCCTTGTCGGTGATCGCGTGCTGCTCGGTGGCTGCCTGCTGCTCGCTGGTGGCTATCGGCATGTGGGTCGCGAGGGCAAAATCACTCTTAATATCGGGCACCAGATTGCTGGTGGTGGTCAGAATATTGTTCACACCACCGCTTACATCGTGACACTGATAACAGGTCTCCTCCTGCGCCGGGTTACCACCCACTTTGGGGGTGTTGGTATCGTCGGTTCCCTCGCGCAGCAGCTTTCTTGCCCCCTGCACGGTGTGGGTGTCGTGACAGTTCATACAGGCGGCCTGCCATACGGCGATGCCGGCGGGGAAGTCGCGCTGTGTGGTGGCGGTAGCGGTATAGGTCTCATTGGCGACGGTGCTGAGGGCGTGGGCTGAATCTGACCAGCCCGCCTTGGTGTGACAGGCGAGGCAGAGGATATCGTTGGTGGTATCAAAGGCCGTATCGCTGCCCGGTTCGCTCGTCTGCTGGAAACGGTTAAGTCCCTCGCGAATAAATTTAACGCTAACAGCGGGGTCGGCATCGTCAACTACGTGTGGATCGTGACAGGAGGTGCACTGCACCTCTCCACTCTCCAGCGGTACCAGTGGGGTAGGGCTGCCGGATACGCGGTTGTCAATATGGGCGACGCTGGCCGGGTCATACAGTTCACCGTCATTGCTTGCCAGGGTGGCGTCGTAGGTGAAGGAGATGGGGTGGTCGTTCTGCAGGCTGATCCCCAGATCGCGGGTAAAGCCGGTGGTGACACCGTCACCTGCCGGCATGGTGCCGTCGAGTTCGGTGCCGCTGGTGGTAAAGGTGGTAGCAGCACCGTTGAAAACATTCACCTTGCCGATGGCGATAGTGCCGTCGTGACAGGAGAGGCAGAGCTTGGAGGTACCACCGGGCTGACTCAGTGCGGCATCAATTGAGGCACCCTTGAGGGCGTCGCTGGTGGTGTCATCGTAAAGGGTATAGGTTTGAGCCGATAGGTCACGGTTCCACAGCGGGGTGACAAAACCGCCACCATCTGCGGTAGCACCGTGCGGCGTGTGACAGAAGACACAGACGCGGTCAGTATCGGCGGTGGTAACGACCGGGCCGGTGGCCAGGTTGTGTTTACTGGAGGCGACGTCGGCCACCTGGGCGGCGTGCGCTAGCGGTAAGGCCATACACATCCCCAGTGCCAGCACTGCAATAAGCGGTGACATGCTGCGTTTCACGGTTATTCCCCCCCCAGGTATTGCAGCACAACGACCCTGCCGTTGAACATGTCTGCCAGATAGACCCGGTTATTGTTATCGGTCCAGACACCGGCAGGCAGGTAGAAGTTGCCAACGGTATCGGCCGTGCCGCCTATCGGCAGCAGTAATTTTCCTTCGGGATTATATACCAGAAGGGTGTCGTAATAGGATTCTGAGACGTAAATATTGCCATCACTATCTACCCCGACTCCCTTGGGGTGGGGGATGTTACCGATGAACAGACCGCGCTTGCCGAAGGCGGTAATAAATTCGCCAGTGGAATCGAGGATTTGGATGCGGGCGTTCATCGCATCGGTGATGTAAAGCTTGCCGTTGCGAAAGCTCAAATGGGTGGGGAAATTAAACTCGCCCACCTCTTCACCTCGCCGGCCGATGCTCTCAACAAAATTGCCGTGCTCATCGAAGACCTTAATGTCGTGATCGTGGGTGTCGGCGACAAACAGCTGCTTGCCGACGGGGTCGTAGGCGATGCCGGTAGGGCGATTAAGTACACCGCGGCCAATTAGGGAGACCGGGGTGCCATCGCTGCGCAGGCGTGCCACCAGTGCATGCTCAGAATCAGAGACGTAGATGTCGCCCTGCGGCGCGGCACTCACAGCCACTGGTGTGATGAAAGGGAGATCGGTACTTAGCGAGCCGAAGACGCCTAACTGGTTGTTAGGGATATCGAAAACAAACAGCGCCTGACGACTGATGTCGGTGACATAGACGCGCCCCTGCTCATCGGTATAGCCGCTTTGAGGCCGTTGCAGCAAATTAGGACGTGCCTTTCCGGTAAAGAACCCGGTAATAATTTGTAGTAGTGAACGCCCCTCTTTCTGTTGCTTGAAGTTGGTTTCACCAAAGAGTTCGCCGATGAGACGATAGCGTGGCAGATCAGGTGTTTGTGGCCAGACAACGGTCGTGACGGGTGTCTGATAGTCGAATTGCCGTACTACCTCCTGCGCACAACCACCAAGCAGAATCATGCTCAGCAGCAGGGTGATGAGGCGCAGCGGGGAGTATATTTTATTCATCCTGCTCACTGTCGAAGGCGGGCTTTAGCAAAAAGACCTGTACCCTGTCATTTGCGCTGTCGGCGACGTAGAGAAAGTTGTTGTCAGCGTGAAGATCACTAACCATGCGGAACAGACCATCATATGAACCAGTACCGCCAAAAGTTTCCAGCAGACCATCGCGATTGTAGACCTTGATCGTATCATCAAAGGCATCGCTAATAAAAACACGTTCCGCATAGTCAATAGCGATCGCAGTAGGGTCCACTACCTCGGGGCGCGGCATTTCGCGAATCAGCTCACCCTCTTCACTGAAGATTTTGACACTCTTGCTAAGGCGGTCAAGGATGTAGATGCCATCGGGACCGGTTGCCATATCGATGATTTGAAGAAATTGCCCCTTACCGGTACCGCGCTCACCAATGGCGCGTAGCGCATGACCAACACGGTTAAACACTAAAATGTGATCATAGAGACGATCTGCGATCAGTATATTAGTGCTATCGCTAATGTTGATGGCGACCGGGTTAGTGAGGTTGTTGGCATTTTGATAGGTGCGAAGAAGTTCACCCAGCATAGTGAAGTGCAGGATCTTTCGACCGAAGGGATCAGATAGATAGAAGCTGCCGTCGTTATCTACAGCAATAGCATTGGGAATAGCTTGCAGGTGTGTATTCACCGAGTAGAGCGGGGTGAGGTTCTCATTACTGCTGTTATAGCGGTAAACCAGCTGTTTTGCGGCATCAATAATATAGACCAGATTTTCATGTGCAGCGACGGCCACCGGATTGGTGATGGAGACAAACTCATCGACCCCGGCAAAGGTGAGGCTTGCGGTTTCACTCAGGGGCGCGCGACTGATATTAGTCAGGTGCGCTACCGAATCGGCAGCAGGTAACGCCGCGCAGTACAGGCTGAGTAGCAGTGGTAGCAGGCGCCGCATGGTTAGCGTAGTCCGGTCTTTTTATTTGGCACGGTGTGACAACGCTCACAATCGAGTGCGGTGAAGGCAACCTTTCCATGACAGACACCACAATATTCTCCCTCCACTATCTTCGCCATGGTTATAAAGTTACCACCTATCTGTGGCAGGAAGATGCGAGAGTGACAGTTGCTACAGGTAAGCCACTGGGTGTGTGCCTGGTGACTAAACATCACATGTGGCATTGAGGCGGTGTTTTTCATAGTGATATCGAGGTCAACCACCTTCATCTTCTCTTTACCGGTAACCCCTTTGCGTGGCGCAATATGACCGTTCTGAAGCGTCTTCACCCAGTCGGTCATCCCATTGATATCAACAGGAAGATTCATCAATGCATCGGCGGGCTCCTGCAGCAGTTCAAAGGCCGGGTTTGTAGGGTCGTGAATACCATCCTCGGCTAATGGCACTACGGTCCTATCGGCCAACACAAGAGGCGCGAAAAGCAGGCCAAAATATACTATAAAAGTTCGCATAGTTTGTTGCACCTTTTACCCTGGGATGAAAAAGCCGGCGTTGCGCATGGCAAAGATGAGGTTACGGGTGGACTGCTCCAGTGATTTGATGGCCTCACCAAAGGCACCATTTTTTGCCTGTTTCTCGCCTAGCTTGCGCAGGGCATTGGCTTCATCAAGAAACTGCTGAACACGCTCCGTAACATTCATCGTCTTTTTATCTTCGACCAGCATGTGAATCAGCATTTTATATGTATCATTTCGATCGAGTTCGTAATGGTACTCTTCCTCAGGTGTCTCAAAATGGAGGGTTCGTACCAGAGTTTCACCACCACGCAGCTGCTCAATCGAGGCGGTGATTAATTTGTAGGCCTGCTTTACCGTCTTAAGTGCCTGTCCATAGTTGTTGGAAGCAGCATAGTCTTCTGCTGAATTGAGCAGTGCGGTCACAGTACGCTTCATCTGTTGCTTCTGTTTTACGCTGGCCTTTTCATCAGCGATGCGCTGCTGCGCCTCAAGCAGTGCATTAATACTACGCAGCTTGGTTTCATAGTCATGCTGTAGTGGTGAAACGGTGATTTTACTGCTGGATAACTCACCCAGTGTTTGACCACCACGAATTTTTTTCACGGCAGAGCTGACCTGCGAGTAGGCCCTGTCGAGTGCTACACGCCCCTGTACATAATCACCGGCGATGCGTAGATCATCTGCTGCCGAGAGGTCTGCCTTTATTCTGCTATCAAGCTGGTCGGATAGTTCGCTTTTTCCACTCTTCCTGCTGATGGATGCGTAAGCCTTGTTGAGCGCATGGATGCTGCGAAGACGATGTTCATAATCTAGCTGTGCTTTACTTTTACGTTTTGACGCCATCTGTGAAAGGTGGCCCGCCTCAAAGGCAAGCCGTATCGCCTCATCGCGCTTGGCCAGGGCAAGGACAAGGTTGTTCTCTTTAAGGCTGATTTTTGCCTGCTGTTGCAGTCGTCGTGCCTCTTCCATATAGGCGATGGCTGGGGCGAAATTACTGTTCTCTACATGTTTGGCAAGGGTAGAGACAGTTAGAAGTTTGTCCACAAACTCGAGCGCCATGCTCACCTGTTCCTGGGTTTGCGGCCGCTCCGGTCCCTCGACCTTGGCGTGCACCAGGGGTGTGGTGCAGAGTGCAGCGGCAATAAGTAGGGGTAATAGTGCTTTGCGTGTGGTGTTCATCATGATCTCCATAACTTAGCGCACACCGGCAATTTTTAGTGCGCTGACAAGTTTCCTGGTTGATTCCTGCATGCTTTTAACAGCCTGATCATACTGTTTCTCATCAAATTGAGTCTCTGCATCACTACGTATTGTCTGTGCCTGCTTAACAAAGCGATCCATCAGGCTCTGAATCCCTGCCGATGGCTGCTTCTGTGTAATAGCAATTGGCACTAGTCGTAGATAATCATCATTGCGTGAAAGCTCGTATTTATACTCATCTATCGGTGTTTCAAAGTTGAGGTCATAGCTAAAGGTCCTCTCTTTGAGTGAACTGTTCTTTGCCGTGATCACAATATTCAGGGCCATGCCAAGAAATTCATTGGCCTTGGCATAGTCATTCTTTGCCGCGTAAGTGGCAGCTTTTTCGATCTCGAGAATGGCACTGTCCATCTGCTGCTGTGTCTCGGGATCGATCACACTACTCTGATGATCCCAGTCACGATAAGTTGCAATTTGTGCCTGTAGCTCCTTGTAACGCCGTTTCTGCACGGCACCTTCATCAACCTTATTAGGTACCTTCATGGCGGCAGAAGTGACTAAACGGATCGCTTCATTAGCAAGCTGTTCAGAACGCTTAAAGTCACCGTCACTCTGGGCCTGGCGTGCCTGCTTGTATTTATCGCGCGCCTCCTTAAGCCCGGATTTTGCCTCTTCGTTGCTACTCTGCTCTATGCGCTCGGCACTCTTGGAGCGCATGATCACACCCTCGGCATAATCAAGCTTCATTGGTAACTGTAGCGAGGGTGCTGCACTCAGCCCCACGCTATAGCAGGCCAGCAACAGTAGCAGTGTGCCCATTTTCATGGTTGTGTGCTCGCAGAGCTGCGCTTGAGATTGGTGTTCTCCTTTTTCTGAGAATGGCAGAGACGGCAGGTAGAGGTGGTCACGGGAAAGGCGACCTTACCGTGACAAACGCCACATTTCTCACCCAGCAGGATAGAGGCCATATTGATCTGGTTGGCACCCTTTTGCGGGATAAAGATATCCGGGTGGCAGTTGGAACAATCCAGCCACTCGGTATGCTGCTTGTGCGGGTAGACAACATTGGGCATGGAGCCTTTGACCTCTCGTACGATGTTCAGGTCGAAGACGATGGGTTGCATGGTCTCATCGATGCGATCCCAGCGTGGGCTGATCTTTGTGTTCTCCAGTGAAGAGACCCAGTTGACCCTGTTACCGTGCTTGCTCTTATCCAGTGAATCGAAGGCCGCCTTTGGCGGCTGCAATAACGCGGTGCCTGGATTTTCCGGGTCATGAATACCGTCTTCCATGGGAGACGGATTGACCTTCATTTTTGGTTTCATCAGGCGATTGAATGTGTTGACGTTAGAGACGCTCTTGCCTGCAGTTGCCGGCTCCTGAGAAAGGGCATTGCCGCTCAGCAGCAATGAGGAGAGAAGCATGATAATCGGTGTTAAGAATTTCATCGTATCGCCCCCTTATTTCTTCTTGCTGCTTAGCATTGATTTGGCGGTATTGCCGTGTACCTGGGTCGGCGTACCCTGCTTGCCCGAGTGGCAGACATCACAGTTCTCAATCGACCAGGCGACCTCACCATTGTGACAGGCGCCGCAGTACTGACCCTCTATAATTTGTGCCATGGTGATCTCATTGCCACCCGCCTTGAGCTTAAAACCGAGGTCGGCATGGCACACCTTGCAACGAAAACGAATGCGATGGAACCAGTGTGGGAATACCACCGGGCGCATGCCTGATGCATCGGCAAAGTTATTGATAACTACGTCTCCATATTCGGCCTGTGCCGCCGGTGAGGCGAAAAGCAGCGATAACATGAGGGCACCACAGAGTGCCGTAAATTTTCTTTTGTATTGACATGGTAATTTCATTTGCTACTCCTGTGGTGGTTCATTTCTGCAATTAAAATCTACGTTTTACATTAAGTAGAATTAGTGAAGTTTGTTGGTTCTGGGCTTCCTGTATGCGAATAGTAAGGCTACTCGAAAGCTGTCCGATCTGGTGTTTTAAAACGTTATCCCAGGTATATCTATTGCTATCCTCCGCTATATTGGAGTGGAGCATGGAATACTTGAAAATAGAGTTAAAATGTAAACTCTGAAATGAAAAATTGTGACGCAGCGAGTAGTTTAACAGGGCGCTGCTGGAGTCACTACGGGTGTCCTGAGTGGCGCTTTGGTAGGTATTTTGCTGGTGTGTCAGGCTGCCGTTAAGTGATGCGCGCATGCTTAGTTTATGCTGTCTGCTGTATTGCAGATGCAGTTGCTGTGTTAGTTCATCGGTGCCGCTGATGTTGCGGTTTTCCGAATAACTGGCCTGGGCATATTGAGTGCCACCGTTGCCACCTCGAGTGTAACCAAGAAGCAGGGTGTGGTTAAGTGTCTGTTTATCGTCCTGAGTACTAAGGGTTTGATGGTTTACTCCCTGATTGACACTAAATCGAATCCGCCCCTTTCTGCCGTGACGCCAGTTGCGCGAGGCATTGTGATTTAGCGAAACCGTAGAGGTGGTCTCACTGCTGCTGTCAGTATCCTGCTGGGTATGGCCGAGGGAGGAACCCCAGTTGTAGTTAAATTCTGCAAGGTCAATGCTATCAGAACTGTAATCGAGTGATGTGGCGTAACTGCTCTGTTCGCCTGGCGTACCATTTAATTCGGTCTCGGTGTAGCTGGTAGAGGCGCGTGCATTAATATTTTTGGTGAAGCGGTAGCGCATGCCTAGCCCCACGTTGGTGCTGAGGTTCTCGTAGCTGGCCTGCTGTTCGGTAAGTATGCCGGTGTAGCGCAGGTTCCCGTTAATGTGGGTCTTTTTGTCCTCGCTGCGCCAGGTGGCGGTACTTGAGAACTGATCGATCTCATGACGGTACTCATCGACAATGCCGTCATCGTTAAGATCGATATGGTCAAGTTGATCAACCTTGCTGGCGAAGTTGCTAACGTTGAAGTCCTGAGACGGATAGAAGTTGTGAGTTAATACCGCCATCTGGTTGTCACGCTCTTCATCACTATTGCTCAGTTGATCTTCACGCTGCTGAACAGTGAGGTTGGTGTCATTGTGCGGGACACGATGCACAAGGCCGAATTTCTTTGTAGTGCCGCTAAAGCGCCCGGAATGGTCACTTTCATTTTCATCACTCAAAAAACTGGCGCTAAGCTGAAGGTGTTTGCCCAGATATTTTTGGGTGATCGAATAGCTGGTAGTAGTGTAGCTGTCGCCGAGATCGATAAATTGGCCGCTACTGTTAACGAAATTGCTGCTGTCGTTAATGGTGTTATCGCTTTTACGATAGGTCATTGAGAACGGATAACGGCTGAGTGGCAGGACATTGGCGGAAAAGTTGCCGCCAATGGCGGTGCTGTCGCGTGTCTGTCCGCCGCTATCAGTAGTGTCAGTACTGAGTGTGAGGCGCAGATTGCCAGTGAGGAACCACGGCTGCCATAAGTAGTATTTGCCGTTAATGTCACCGGTCAGCTGGCTCTTTATACCTGTAGTGTCGCCATCCAGCATCCGTCTCTGGTGGGTGAAGCCAATAGTTCCCCACCAGTCCTGAGTTGAGAGTATTGCTGCAGAGGCCAAATCGGGGACGAGAAGAAACAGCATAACGATGAGGCCAGGCTGCTTTTTTCTCTCTCCCACTACGGTCACCGGTAATGCTGGATACGGTTAAAAGAATGCGCTGTTCACGGAGTGGCGCTCTATTTTTGTTGTGGTTCAACCAGGGCCGTATTTACCTGAATTGAGGCACTGCTGCGTAGTCTCTGTAACGACTGCTGGTAGTGCTGCTCGGACAGTTCTCTGTGCAGCAGGGCAGTGGCCCTCTCCCGGACCTTCTGAAATTCATTTAACTTTGATGATGAGATGTCATCCAGTCTTAGAATCACCACACCCTGCAGGGTGGTGACCGGTTCGGACAGCTCTCCGACGTTAAGCTGGGTCAATACAGTCTCGGCCTCTTCGGCGAGCATGCCCTGATGCAGGTAACCCATATCGCCACCGCTGGCTGCCGATTGCGTGTCGGTCGAGTGGATCTTTGCCAGCTCGGCAAACGACTCCCCAGCTTTAATTTTTTTGATGAGTGCTGCCGCCTCACTACGGGCGCTGTCCCATACATCTTTTGGTGATGAGGGGTCGACCTTGAGCAGGATTAGTGAAACCTTGTTTCTTTGCGGGGTGGTGAACTTGTCGGGATTGTCCTGATAATATCTCAGCACGGCCGCTTCATTGGGCATCTCTTGCTTTTTCAGTTCGGCAGTGATGCGTTTGAGCAGGCTCTGGCTTTCCAGTTGTGCTCGTAGTCCGGGAAGCAGTTTTTCGCGTCGCGCCTGCCATTGGGCACTGTCGGCATAGCGCCTCTCATAGCCGTCAAGTTGCTGTTGTACCGCCTTGTGAGCGGGCTCGATATTTCTGCGCCTGGCCTCTGACAGCAGCAGCGCATTATCGACGAGTTTTTCGGCGGTCTCTTTTCTGAAGGCGGCCAGCTGTGCGGCAGGAATATTACCGTGGTAAAAGCGTTGCCGCATACCGCTGTTAAGTGCAGAGAGAAAACTGGTGGCACTGATTGGCTCACCGTTGACGATGGCAAAGGTTTTGTTATCCAGACCCTTGTTGTCACCGGCGGTGGCGATGCCGACAGGGGCAATAATGCTGAGTAGTAGTAAAAGAGCGATCTTCTTAATAGGTGCCATCTGAACCTCATGGTCTGTAATTTTGTAGATTGTTTCAGGTAACTCTAGAAACCGCTTGTCGGGCACCGTGGTGCACGGTGAAAAGGTGACAAGCAGTTTGTGGAGCTACCCCGCATCACTCTATTTATTGGAATGAACTAATGAATGCAGGGGCTATAGTCTAAAACGGCCTACCCCCCGCAAAGGGGATAGGCCGTGAAGATTGCCAGGTTTTTCTTATTTTACGTGGCAGGTAACGCAGACTGCGCTGCCCGCGTTGCTAACACGTAGGAACGGAGTATCTACGATTCCACCGTGCGGATCATGGCAGCTGGCACACTCGACGAAGGCAACACCGCCCTTATCATAAAGCGGCAAAGTGTTGATACCGTCGTCCGCAAAGCTCTGACCGCCTGCTGATACGCTTACCGCTTCGAATGCTGTATCGATGGTAGCACCTGCAGCAACTATGGCACCGAAAGCGGCACCACCACCACCGTAAGGCATACTTACGGGATGGTCGTTTTGCAGGTCGGTACCGAGTACCGGCACGGGTGTACCGGCCATGGCAGCAATCTCTGTCAAAGAAATTTCTGCACCGGCAGCATTGTAGTTATAATTGTCGGGACCATAGGTAGTCGGTGCATTGAGTACGGTATCCATTGCCTGCGTGCCGTCGTGGCAGGAGAGACAGGCGAGGGAGACACTGCTGGTCAGGTCGGCGGCACCATCCATAGTAGAACTGGTGTATTCGGTAAAGGCGGTCGCGAGAGGCAGGCTCTTGTTCCACAGCGGGGCTGCGGTAACGGTGGCGTCTGAGCCGTGCGGGGTGTGACAGAAGACACAGACCTGGTCGGTGGCGGCAGTGGTCTGGACGGCAGCACCGGTGGCAGTGGTCATATCGTGTTTGGAACCGACAACGGCGGCGCTAGCGCTACCACTGAGTATTAACAGGCCGGCAGCAAGGCCGATAAGTAGTTTGTTGTATTGCTTCATAGTGTGACTCCTCCATGCGCTCCCTTCCAGGAGCATTTGTTGATAATGACAACCGGCATTTATGTTGTTGTTCCGATTGCTGTGTGCTCTTTAACTTTTAGAATTGAGTAAAATCGTCAGAAATAACCCGCTTCTATGTGCGGTTTTAGCGCATTAAACACGTTCTAAAAAATCCTGTCAACACTGCGTTTATATTTAAGTATTTGATTATAAAGTATATTATAAAGTTCTAATGCGCCTGTGATGTGTTTATTGATGTTGAGATCACGACTTGTTTTCATTGTGCAACGCGATTGGTTTATGCGGCCCAGCCTCTGAATTGTCTTGTTGTAGGAGCGCTTCTAGCGCGATTTCACGGCTCATCGCGGCAGAGCCGCTCCTACAGTCGTGTGCCAGGCTTTTACTGAGATAACGACTTGTTTTCACTGTGCGGCGCGATTGGTTTATGCTGCCACCCCTTACACATAAACCTTTAAAGACCCCGTTATGGCAGATTCCAAACCACTCGTGCTGGTAGATGGCTCCTCCTACCTCTACCGCGCCTTCCACGCGATGCCCTCGCTGAGCAACTCGCGTGGTGAGGCGACCGGGGCCACTTACGGGGTGGTTAATATGCTGCGTCGCCTGCTTAACGACTACGACCCGCAGCATGTGGCGGTGGTATTTGATGCCAAAGGGAAGACCTTTCGTGATGAGCTTTACCCTGAGTACAAGGCGCACCGTCCGCCGATGCCCGATGAGCTGCGCGGCCAGATCGCACCCATTCACGCGATGGTGGAGGCGATGGGTTTTCCACTAATAATGGTTGAAGGGGTCGAGGCCGATGATGTGATCGGTACCCTGGCCGTACAGGCCGAGGCGCAGGGGATGAGTGTGTTGATCTCCACCGGTGACAAGGATATGGCCCAGCTGGTGGACGCTAAGGTCACGCTGGTAAATACCATGAGCGATACGCTGATGGATGTGGCCGGGGTGGAGGAGAAGTTTGGTGTTACTCCTGAGCAGATCATCGACTACCTGGCGCTGATCGGGGACACCTCCGATAACGTGCCCGGTGTTTCCAAGGTGGGGCCAAAGACGGCGGCGAAATGGCTACAGGCCTATGGTTCTATTGATGCCATTATCGCAAAGGCGGATGAGATCAAGGGCAAGGTGGGGGAGTATCTGCGAGAGAGCATCGCCTCCGGGCAACTGTTGCTCTCCCGCGAGCTGGTTACTATTAAGTGTGATGTGGCGTTGGAGCAGGGGCCTGCTGAGCTGCTGCGTCGTCCTGCCGACACCGAGACCCTGAAGAAGTATTACGGCGAGATGGAGTTCAAGAGCTGGCTGGCTGAACTTCTCAGCAACAACGACAGCGATGCTGGCGAGAATCAGGAGCAAACCAGCAATGAGGGTGTAGAGACCCCTGTTGTCACAGCAGAATATGAGACCGTACTGGAATGGCAACAATTCGACAGCTGGCTGGAAAAGCTTCAACAGGCAGAACTCTTCGCCTTCGATACCGAGACCACCAGCCTTAACTATATGGATGCGGCCATCGTCGGCCTTAGCTTTGCCGTAGAAGCAGGCAAGGCGGCCTACCTGCCGTTGGCCCACAACTATCCCGGTGCCCCGGCACAACTACCGCGCGATGAGGTGCTAGCCCGTCTCAAGCCGCTGCTGGAGGATGCGAACCAGCTCAAGGTCGGGCAGAACCTTAAGTACGATATGAGCGTGCTGGCCAATTACGATATCACCCTGCGCGGTATCGCCTACGACACCATGCTGGAGTCCTACGTACTCGACTCCACCGCTACCCGCCACAATATGGATGCGCTGTCGCTCAAGTACCTTGGCCACAAGACCATTAAATATGAAGAGGTGGCCGGCAAGGGGGCGAAGCAGATCGGCTTTAACGAGGTGGCACTGGAACAGGCGGCCCCCTACGCGGCAGAGGATGCCGACATCACCCTGCGACTGCACCAGACCCTGTGGCCCAGGCTGGAGGGTGAGCCTGAACTGGCCGCCCTATATAAAGAGATGGAGGTGCCGCTGCTGTCGATACTGTCGCGCATCGAGCGTAACGGGGTGCTGGTTGATAGCGCGATGCTGCAGCAGCAGAGCGGCGAGTTGGCGGCGAAGATGCAGCAGATCGAGACCGAGGCATTTAAGGAGGCGGGTGAGAGCTTCAATATCGCCTCACCCAAGCAGATCCAGGGGATCCTGTTCGAGAAGATGGGGCTGCCGGTGTTAAAGAAGACCCCTAAGGGGCAGCCCTCTACCGCCGAGGAGGTGCTGGTGGAGCTGGCGCAGGACTACCCGCTGCCACGATTGATTCTTGAGCACCGTTCCCTCTCCAAGCTCAAGTCGACCTATACTGACAAGCTACCGCAGATGGTTAGCCCCCACACCGGGCGGGTACACACCTCCTATCATCAGGCAGTGGCGGCCACCGGACGTCTCTCCTCCTCTGATCCCAATTTGCAGAATATTCCGGTACGTAGCGAAGAGGGGCGACGCATCCGTCAGGCCTTTATCGCCCCCGAGGGGAGCAAGATCCTTGCGGCCGACTACTCACAGATCGAACTGCGTATTATGGCCCACCTGTCCGGTGATGAGGGGCTGCTTAAGGCCTTCGCCGCCGGTGAGGATGTTCACCGTGCCACCGCCGCCGAGGTGTTTGAGATACCGCTTGATGAGGTGACCTCCGATCAGCGCCGTAGTGCCAAGGCGATCAACTTCGGCCTTATCTATGGTATGTCGGCCTTTGGGCTGGCCAAGCAGCTGGATATCGACCGTGCCGCGGCCCAGGAGTATGTGAACCTTTACTTCGCCCGTTATCCCGGGGTGAAGGCCTATATGGAGGCCACCCGTGAGCAGGCCCGCGAGCAGGGCTATGTGGAGACGGTATTCGGTCGCCGCCTCTACATCCCCGATATTAAATCGAGCAATGGTCAGCGCCGCCAGTACGCCGAGCGCACCGCCATTAATGCGCCGATGCAGGGGACGGCCGCTGATATCATCAAGCGGGCGATGCTGGCGGTGGATGGCTGGCTACAGGACGAGCCCGATATTCGCATGGTGATGCAGGTGCACGATGAGCTGGTGTTTGAGGTGCCGGAGGCCCGGCTGGATACCGTTCAAGGCAAGATTATCGAGCTGATGTCGGCGGCCGCCGAGTTGAATGTACCGCTGCTGGTGGAGGCGGGTGTTGGGGATAACTGGGATCAGGCTCACTGAGGTTTATCGCGGCATAGCCGCTCCTACAACGCCACAACCTTCCCCGTAGGAGCGGCTATGCCGCGATATTTACAGCCGGAGGCGTTCCCACAGCACCACAACCTGCCCTGTAGGAGCGGCTATGCCGCGATATTTACCGGGTATCGAGCCGGAGGCGTTGCCACAGCACCACAACCTGCCTCGTAGGAGCGGCTACGCCGCGATACATCACCATCATGATACCCGCCGCGCTAATGCCAACACCATCGTAGGAGCGGCTATGCCGCGATACCGTCCCTACAACCAAACCGCATCCCAAAAAGGGTAGTCCCCAATATGTTCCACCAGCCCGGCCCGTAACGGGTTTGCTACGACATACCGCGCCAACCCCACCACATCATCATCCTGCCGGGCAGCCCGGTCATGAAACCCGCGCTGCCAGAGAGCCTGTCCGGGATTGCCCGTTATGCGATTGAGCTTGCGCGCGGAGGCCTGTTTAAATCGTGCCACCAAAGACGACAGCTCGCCATCATGCAACGCAAGTAACCAATGGATATGATCTGGCATCAACACCCATGCTAGGGTCTCGCAGGCGCCTGAGGCATCCTGTTGTTGTATCGTCTTTGCAACGGCCCGTGCACAATCAAAATTCAAGAAATGCTGTAATCGGTGTTGCGTTACCGTTGTTACCAGATAGATCTGGCCCTGTTCGGAAAACCGGCCCCTCCTGAGATCCCGTGCATGTGGTCGTCTCTTTCTCTTCTGCATAACCCCTCCCTGGGTTATCTGGCAAAATTTATCGCGGCATAGCCGCTCCTACACCACCGCAACCTTAACCCGCCCCGTAGGAGCGGCTATGCCGCGATGCCGTTGTGTCGTAATCTCCAAATGTATCGCGCCAGAGGCGCTCCTACACCACCACCATGCCACCGTAGGAGCGGCTATGCCTCGATATTTTATTTGAACCTTTTGATGGGGTGCCAGTCATACTTTGTACAGTGCTTATGTGCTGTCCCGTTTGACTCCTTAACGGGTAGCAGATTTCCGGTAACCCCAAGTGCCGGAATTACTTGGCCCCGAGTCTCTCCATCCCAACGGAGTGCTCGGGGTTATTTTTATTAGGCCTCCTGATCCAGTCCCAACCACTGTTTTAACTGTCGCAGCGCCTCATCCAGCCCCTGTTTATCTACGGCTGAGAAGAGCTGTACCGTTACCTGTGGATGGTCGCCACTTATCTCTTTTCTTACCTTAAGCAGGGTACTGCTAGCGGCGCCGCGCTTAAGTTTGTCGGCTTTGGTAAGAAGAATATGCACTGGAAGTTGCTGACTATGGCACCAATCGAGCATCTGGCGGTCAAACTCCTTGAGTGGATGGCGAATATCCATTAGTAGCACCAGGCCTCGCAGGCTCTGGCGGTCTCGCAGGTAGTCGGATAACACCTTCTGCCAGTGCTGTTTTACCGCCTTCGGCACCTTTGCGTAGCCGTAGCCGGGGAGGTCTACCAGGTGGTAGCTCTCATTTAGCGCGAAAAAGTTGATAAGTTGGGTTCGCCCCGGGGTTTTACTGGTTTTTGCCAGTCCTTTGTTATCGGTAATGGTGTTCAGGGCGCTCGACTTGCCCGCATTGGAGCGTCCGGCAAAGGCAACCTCGGCCCCCTCGTCAGGTGGCAACTGGCTGATTTTATTGGCGCTGGTAAGGAATTGAGCCTGGCGGAATGGGTTGTTGCGTTGCGTGTCAGTCATATTATTTTATTCCAGGGGGTGAACCCCGTCATTGACCAGAAGGAGGATAAATTGCTATATAGAGCGACCTTTTCAGTTTTCTCTGCGGCCTTTGCAATGGTAACATGCGCGCTGTCAGGCCTGAATTGAAGTTCAGGAAACTGGAAAAGGTTATAAATACCACCAGCTTAAATAATTGAGTGGGTGGGGGGTAAACAATTCTAGTGAGGAGTATTTATAAAATGAATAAAACCATCATTGCCGCCGCCATTGGCGCCGCATTCATGATTTCTGGTCAGTCCGCAATGGCTGACGGTAAGGCAACCTACGATAGCGCCTGTTTCGCATGTCACAGTACCGGTGCTGCGGGTTCCCCCAAGTTCGGCGACAAGGCCGTTTGGGCTCCACGTATTGCTACAGGTATGGACCTGCTGAAGAAGCACGCTAAAGAAGGTTATAAAGGTAAGACTGGCTTCATGCCTGCCAAGGGCGGTCGTGCCGACATCGCAGATGCAGATGTTGATGCAGCCGTCGAGTACATGGTCTCTAGCAGCAAGTAAGGCTGACAGAGGTCCAACAACAAACGAAACGGGGAACCAATGAAAAAATTAGCTTTTGCCGCTTTGGTAATGTTTGGTGCAGTAAGCACCGTTAACGCAGCAGGTAACGCAACCGCAGGTCAAACAAAGGCCGCGGCCTGTGTCGCCTGTCATGGTGCCGATGGTAACAAGACGCTGATGCCGACCTACCCGAAACTGGCCGGTCAGCACGCCTCTTACATTGCCAAGCAGTTGGAAGAGTTCAAGTCCGGCCTCCGTAAGGATGCGACTATGAATGGTATGTCAGCTGCCCTGAGTCCTGAAGATATGGCCGATATTGGTGCCTTCTTCGCTGGTCTCACTGCATCTGTCGGCTCTTCCGCCGATGCGGAAAAGGCTGCTACCGGTAAAAAAATCTACGAAGGTGGTGACAAGGTTAAGGGCATCTCTGCCTGTATGGCCTGTCATGGTCCCACCGGCGCAGGTAATCCCGGTGCCAAGTTCCCCACACTAAGTGGTCAGAACGGTGCATACGTTGTGAAGGCCCTGAAAGATTTTCGCACAGGTGTTCGTAGCAACGACCTCAATAGTATGATGCGCGACGTTGCGGCCAAGATGAGTGATAAAGACATCGAGGCGGTAGCTGAGTACATCGGCGGTTTGCACTAAAACGACGTTTAGTTGTTTGTTGTATAAGGGGCGGTCTTAGGGCCGCCTTTTATTTTCTAGGGCACCTTTAATTATTCTGAGTGCATCAGATTGAATGCTCAGATTTGTGCTATCAAGGCGCAAATCGCACGTAATAGCTAGCTATTGCGAAGATTTGCAACGTAGAGAGCGTAAATATGAGCGTTTAAGATGTGTGCTCATGAATATTTAGAGGTGCCCTTTAAAGAAAAGTCTTTATTCGATGCAACTTTCCTCGCGAGAGTGGCATCCAATAAAATCCGATCACCCTTGATATCGCGTGGTAGTACACCCTTGAGTCAGACAGAAAAACCGTTACGCCGACAACGTGGCCTGGGGGCCATCCTGCTGGAGTTCCTCGGCTCAATGAATCTGGCCATCACTCTGCTGGTGGCCATCGCTATTGCCGCGATAATCGGCACCGTGTTGCAGCAGAACGAGCCCTATAACAACTACATCATGAAGTTCGGCCCTTACTGGTTCGAGGTATTCAAGGCCCTGGGTTTGTTTGATATTTACGCGGCCCCGTGGTTTTTGCTGTTACTCGGTTTTCTCCTGATTTCTACGTCGGTCTGTGTTTACCGCAATACCCCAACGATCATCAAGGATATGCGCCACTTCCGTCTCGGCGTGAAGGAGAAGTCACTACGTGCCTTCCACCACGCGGATGAGTGGCAGGCCACCGGTTCTGCCGAAACCGTGGCCGATACCCTGGGCAAGCGATTACAGCAGCACGGCTATAAGGTGCGTCACAAGCAGTACGATAATTACCGCATGGTCGCCGCGATGCGCGGGGGCATGGGTCGCCTGGGTTATATCCTCTCGCATGCATCAATCGTGGTGATTTGTATTGGTGGCCTGCTCGACGGTAATCTGCCGTTAAAGCTGGCAGAGATGAGGGGTGAGATTAAGATCGAGACCCGTGATGTGCCGGTGAGTAAGATTCCCGCTGAAAGTACCCTGGGTGTCGATAACAGCTCCTTTCGTGGCAGCGTCAACATCCCTGAGGGGAGTAGGGCCGATTTTGTCTTCATGGCGATGCGTGACGGCTACCTGTTACAGAAACTCCCCTTTACCGTAGCGTTGGAAGACTTTCGTATTGAGCACTACCCCTCGGGTATGCCCAAATCGTTTGAGAGTGACCTGCTGATCATCGATGAGGAGCTGGAAGAGCCACTGCGTAAGACTATCGCGGTAAATCATCCGTGGATTTACAAGGGCTATGCCATCTATCAGGCGAGCTTCTCCGATGGCGGCTCCATAGTGCAGTTACAGGCCTGGTCACTGGATAACCCGAAAGCGGAGCCACTGCAGATCGAGGGTGTGGTCAATGAGTCCAGTCGCCTCACCACACCGCGAGGGGAGTATGGCCTGGAGATCATCGATTTCAAGCCCTTTAATGTCTTCCCCGCCGCTGAGGACAGTGGCAAAAAGTTTAAGAACTATGGCCCCAGCGTGGTATTTAAGCTGCGCGCGGCCAATGGTGAGGCGCGGGAGTACGTGAATTACCAGGTACCGTTGATGGTTGAGGAGCGCCCGTTTCTGCTCAGTGGCATGCGAGCCACCCCCTCCGAGGAGTACCGTTTCATTCACATCCCCATGGATGCCGATGGCGAGATTAATCGCTTTATGCGTTTCCTGGGTATGGCGCTGGACGAGGCACGCATCATCGAGGTGGCGAAGGAGCAGGCTGAAAATGAGCTGGGGCTAACCGCGGATGACGCCACCTACAAGGACTTTACCCAGTCCATGGTCAGCCTGGTGCGGCTATTTACCCGACAGGGAATCGATGCGGTTGTCGAGTTGGCAGAGCAAAGTGTACCGGCAGAGAAACGTAATGAGGCGATCTCCTCCTACATCAAAGTGGTACAGGGCATACTCGGTAGCCTCTACGTGGACTTGCTGAGCGAAGAGGGTGTCGATGTCTCGGCGGGGATCAGTGAGCAACAGGCGCTCTATTTCGATGATGCGCTAAATGCCCTGTCCCTGCTCGGCCCTTATGGATCACCGATGTTCCTGCGCTTGCAGGAATATGAGCATGTTGAGGCCACCGGCCTGCAGATCACTCGGGCACCAGGGCAAAATATTGTATACCTTGGTTGTGTGATGCTAATGGCAGGCGTCTTCTTTATGTTCTATCTTCACCATCGTCGTTTGTGGGTGCGCCTTGAAGAGCGCGAGGGAAGAACCCATATCTTGCTTGCCGCCGCGCCTCACCGCGAACGCAGTGATTTTGACAAAGAGTTTGAGCAGTTGGGTGGTGATCTGCGCCATAGCAGTAACTCCGTTTAACTAGAATTTAGAAGAGGTTCCCCCGAATGTCCGTCTCATCAGAAGCTATGCACAGCGAGTTAGACACTACCCCTTTCCTCAAGCGTCTGGGTGTCTTCGACTGGTTGTGGGCACTAATGGTGGTAGCAGGGTGTATTGTCGCCCAGCGCCTTTACAGTAGCCTGATGGACGGCTACGAGGTGGGTATTTTGTATGGCACCGCAGGGGGTCTTATCTGGCTTGGCTGGGGCTGGAAACCGATGCGTGGTTTCAGCATTGCCGTTGCCCTGCTGAGTCTCGCCGCCATCGGGCTCTATGGTGGTGAGCTGGCTCGTGGTGAGAGCAGCTTCTTCCTTAAATTCCTTATCTCCAGCCAGTCGGCAGTAATGTGGATGAGTGCCCTCTACGTAATGGCCACCGCCGCCTATATCTTTGCACTGGCAGTTGGTTCGAACTTCACCGGCAAGGTGGCCAGCGCGATGACCTGGTCGGCCACCGTAATGGGCACCGTCGGCCTAATGGTACGCTGGCGTGAGTCTTACCTGATGGGGGCCGATGTCGGCCACATCCCGGTGAGCAATCTTTACGAAGTCTTTATCCTCTTCTCGGTGATGACCGCTTTGCTTTATCTCACCTATGAGCGCCGCTATAACAATCGTGCCATGGGCGCATTTGTCCTTACCGTGATCAGCGCTGCTGTTGGCTTCATTCTCTGGTACACCTTTGATCGAGAGGCCCACCATATTCAGCCGCTGGTACCTGCACTGCAAAGCTACTGGATGAAGATCCATGTGCCTGCCAATTTTGTCGGTTACGGGGCCTTCGCCCTGGCCGCAATGCTCGGTGTCGCCTATCTGCTGATGGAGCGCAGGCCAAACGGTCTGTTGGCTAAACGCCTGCCTAGCCCCGAAATACTTGATGACATTATGTACAAAGCGATCGCACTTGGCTTTGCCTTCTTTACCGTTGCCACAGTACTTGGTGCGATGTGGGCAGCTGAAGCGTGGGGGGGTTACTGGAGCTGGGATCCCAAGGAGACCTGGGCGCTGATCGTCTGGCTTAACTATGCCGCATGGTTGCACTTGCGGCTGACCAAAGGGTGGCGCGGAAGTCCGCTGGCCTGGTGGGCGGTGGTTGGACTGTTTGTGACTTTGTTTGCCTTTGTCGGGGTGAATATGTTCCTTTCAGGATTACACTCTTACGGAACCTTGTGATATTTGATTTGGTTGTATTGAAGAGCCCTGCTTCGCGGGGCTTTTTTATGGGCGTCGCTATTTTGTAGGCTCAATTTACATTGTGCTATACGCTCCATATTGGCAGGTCATATTGTGGGAATATATGATATTCCTCAATATTTGGTCTTCATTCTGTACAGGTTCCTCCCCCCTAAAACTTGATCCTGTGACTTTTCATTAGGTGGATTTCACATGCAAGCTAATACACTGGTAGAATCCCGGGACGATTCTGGATATAAGAATAAGTTGTAAAGTAAGCGAGCACGTTAATATTAAGCTCGATTGGTGGGAGTGATTTCATAAGCTTTATATAGCCCATGCATGGGTGGGCTACTGTTATTCCCTCTTTTTATACGCGTGCCATTTATGAGAAAAATAACTCAGGAGAATTTTATTTATGAGCATACCGCAAGGTGACTTTGATGTGGTGGTTATTGGTGCCGGCCCATCAGGTGCAGTGGCCTCAGCCTTATTGAAAAAGAAGGGTTATCAAGTTCTGGTATTAGAGAAGTTGCACTTCCCTCGTTTTTCAATTGGTGAGAGTCTGTTGCCGCAATGTATGAAATTTTTAGAAGAAGCCGACATGCTTGCAGCGGTAGAAGATGCCAAGTTTCAGTTTAAAAATGGTGCGGCATTTACCTGTGCTGATCGATATGATTTTTTTGATTTTAGAGAGAAATTTACCGAAGGGTGGGGGACTACTTTTCAGGTACAGCGGGATCGCTTCGACAAGGTATTGGCTGATGAGGCAGAGAAGCAGGGGGTAGAAATTCACTATGGTCAGACGGTAACGGCCTATGAGGCTGACTCGGACAAGGCCACTTTGACGGTAGAGAATGAGGCAGGTAAGAGTTATCAAATTAGTGCCAAGTTTGTGCTGGATGCCAGTGGCTTTGGGCGGGTGTTACCGCGTTTGCTGGATCTGGAGCTGCCTTCACACCTGGCCTCTAGAACCTCTGCGTTTACCCATATAAAAGATAACATTGATAGTGATTACGATCGCGATAAGATTCTAATTACGGTTCATCCTGAGCATCATGAGATATGGTATTGGTTGATTCCATTCAGTAATGGACGATCTTCTGTCGGTGTGGTTGCACCCCGGGAATTTCTTGCAAAAATGGAAGGCGATGCAGAAAGTAAATTGCGAACTCTGATTTCAGAAGGATGTATGCTTGCTTCGGTTTTGGAGAATGCGGAGTATGATACGCCGGTTAATATAATTGATGGTTACTCCTGCAATGTGAAGCAGCTATATGGCGATAAATTTGCATTGTTGGGTAATGCTGGAGAGTTTTTAGACCCGGTGTTTTCATCGGGTGTGACGATCGCCCTTAAGTCCGCTAGCCTTGCTGCAGGTGTTTTGGATAGGGAGTTGAAGGGTGCGAAGCCAGACTGGAATGAGGAGTATGCTGAATCCCTTATGTTAGGTGTTAATACTTTCCGTGAGTTTGTTAACGGCTGGTATGATGAGCGTCTGCAGAATGTTATCTTTGCAGAAGATAAGAATGATGATGTGAAGGGGATGATTAGTTCTATTCTGGCAGGTTATGCCTGGGATACTGAAAACCCTTATGTGAAAGATCCAGCGCGACTATCTACTTTGGCCGAAGTATGCAGTAACGGCTAATTGTATTTGTCTGCCAAGGATTACACTGTAGTTTGTATATCTATTAGTGCCACATAATAAAAAGCCCCGCCATGTTCATCATGGCGGGGCTTTTTAATTTCAGAGCAATGAATGATGTTTACCGTAACCCTCTACAAATGTGTGCTCAACACGTAGGCGCTGGTATATATTGCGACGAGTGGACGGAGCAAAGTTGACAGTTTAAGAAAGGCTCGGAGCGGATCATGTACCAGCCCTGGTGCGGCCGAACTCACCGATGTTGGCGATCACCTCATTTTTAGTGAACTTCACCTCGTAGGCGAACTCCAACAGGAGTCTGGATTTTGCCGGTGGTGAGACACTTGCACGGGTACTGCTGGCTGAGAAACTCGGTAAGGTTGATGTTTTGCTGTTGGTCTATGGCTAATTCCTTGAATCGCGTTTAGCTATAACGTATTCCAACGGGAAAGCACGGTGTGCGCATTGGGAGCCATGGGGTATAGTAGTGACAGCAAACCACTCGCTGGGTGCAAATAATTAACATAACTATTTGGAGGTTAAAGGTGATTCGTAAAATTCTCTCTGTAATGCTGCTGTGCCTGCCCTTGTGGGCCTGTGCCGAGGAAGTAACCCCTGCTGCTGATTATGCAGAAGGTATTGATTATGCGGCAGTTGTGCCACCACTAGCTGGTGCTACTGAAGGCAAGGTGCAGGTGGTGGAGCTATTCTGGTACGGCTGTCCGCATTGTTTCCAGTTCGACCCCTATTTGCACACATGGCTCAAGACTAAGCCTGCCAATGTTGAGTTTGTGCGTATTCCTGCAATCTTTAACAATCCTACCTGGAAGCTTCATGCTCAGGCTTATTACACCGCCGATGTGATGGGGGTGCTGGATAAGGTGCATGAGGCCATGTTTGATGCCATGCATGTTAAGAAGCAGCGTATCAACACTAAAGAGGCGATACGTGCCTTTTTCGTCTCGCGCGGTATTGATGGCGGTGAGTTTGATGCAACCTTCGATTCCTTTGCCGTAAGTGGCCTGGTACGTCAGGCGGCGCAGTTGACTAAGCAGTATGGTATCGACGGCGTACCGACGATGGCGGTGCAGGGGAAGTATCGGGTGGGTGGCCGCATGGCCGGTACCAACGAGAACATCATACGTATCGTTGATTTCCTGGTGGCCAAGGAATCAGCCACAAAATAGGTCTAGACTTAGTGCATTGCCAGGGTAATGCGCTGAGGAGTTTCCGGTGAAGACGGCGGAGCTGTTTGTTTGCTGTTTGGAGAACGAGGGTGTCGAGCATCAAGTTCGTCACCGTCAAGCATGAGCCGCGGGCCCCGCCTTTATGGCCGATGCCAATATGGATCACGCTCCAGCCGGTTACCTAGTACTTTTCCCGTCTGTTAACACCTAATATCATTTCTTAGGTGGTGCCTGTTTTATAGAATTCTCTGAGAACATCGCTGAGATGGATAAGTTACTGCTGCCGCTGAGTAATTCGAGGCATGCCGAAGCCTGCATTTGAGGTGCAGCTGGGAGAGTCGTTTAGAGTGGTGGGGTTGCAAGTGGATAGTGCGAAAGAGCTGCTACCGGTATTGAAACAGGCGCTGCGAAGCGATAGCGTTAAAATTGTCGATTGCCGCGTAGATTATAGAGAGAATCTTAAACTCACCACTGCACTGGGCGGGATGGTCTGCCCCATATAGAGGAGTACCTGCATGACGAAGGCCGCAAGTTCCACTAGCGTGGGGCGCAGACTGCGACTGCTTAGCTACAATATCCAGGTAGGGATCAGTAGCACCCTGCCACGCCACTACCTAACCAAGAGCTGGAAACACGTCTTTCAGGCGCGCCGCCGCTTTGAGAATCTCGATAATATTGCCCACCTGCTTCGAGGTCACGACATCGTCGGCCTGCAGGAACTGGATGCGGGTAGTCATCGCACAGGCTATGTTGACCTTACCGAATATCTGGCGCAGAAGGCAGAATATCCATTTTGGTATCATCAACTTAATCGCAATTACGGGCCGTTGGCGCAGCATGGAAATGGTTTTTTGAGCCGCCTGCGCCCGGTCGAGATTAGTGAACATCGTCTACCAAGCCTGATCCCTGGTCGTGGGGCGATGCTGGTGCGTTACGGGCGTGGTGAGCAGTCACTTGCAGTGATTCTGGTGCACCTGTCGCTGAGTCGGCGTGCACGACGCAACCAGTTGGCCTTTGTACGGGATTTAGCAAATCAATATCAACACGTGGTGATGATGGGGGATATGAACTGCTCGCCGAGCAGTGCCGAGATGATGGAATTATTCCGCACCACCGGCCTGCGAGAGCCAGTAGAGGAATTACATACCTTCCCCAGCTGGCGACCACAGCACAATATCGACCATATTTTGGTTAGTGGCGGCTTGCAGGTGGCTGAGTGTCATGTGCTTAATCATGCCCACTCGGATCACTTGCCCATAGCCATGGAGGTGGTGTTACCACCGGAATTGGTACTAGAGTAGCGAGCATGTCTTGCTCGGTGTTGTTGTGACAGGCGGTGATTACCACCACATATAGTTTGGACAGCGGTTAGTTTGAATTAATGTTGTTGCTTGGCTAGAGATGGGTCGTTGTTGACTGCCCATACAGCTACTTCAACGCGCGAACGCAGATTGAGCTTCTTCAGCAGGTGTTTGACGTGTACCTTTACGGTGCCCTCAGTAATGTCGAGTTTTCGCGCTATCATTTTGTTACTTAGTCCCTGCGCGATTAGTTTCAGGATCTGATCTTCACGGGCGGTAAGCCCCGCCTGATTCAAATCACTGGGATGGCTTGCCTCGTGGCGCAGGGCATGTGCCAGCAGTGCGGTCAGGCGTTCGCTGATCACCATCTTGCCAGCGGCTGCCTGGCGCAGGTAGTCGAGGGTATCCTCCGGCTCCATATCTTTCAGCAGGTAGCCATCGGCACCGGCACGCAGCGCGGCGACGACATCCTCTTCATGGTCGGAGACGGTGAGCATGATAACCCGGGCATCGAGTTCAGCCTCTTTGATCGCCTTGAGAGTGGCGATGCCATCCATCCCTTTCATATTTAGATCAAGCAGGATCAGGTTTGGCTTGAGCTCTTTTGCCAGTGCCAGGCCATCTTCACCGTTGGCCGCTTCAGCGATTAGGGACAGGCAATCTTCCATGTCGATGAGGTCAGATACGCCTTTGCGAAACAGGGGGTGATCATCAATGGCGATCAGGGTGGTGATTTCAGCACTCATACTTTCTCCGCAGTGGTTTGTTGGTGAACGTCCTTGCATTGCCATTTTCCTGCCGCGCTAAAGATCAGTTCAACACGGGTGCCTCCCATCCTGGAGGGAAGCATACATAGTGCACCGGATACGCCGTGTGCACGCTCTTTCATAATGGTCAGACCATAATGGTGTTGGCGTTCGGTCTCCTCCGGGAGACCAATACCATCGTCGTCGATAGCGACAATTACATCACCATCAACACTGTATTCAGCCGAGACCACGGCATGCCTGGCCTGTGAGTGGCGTAGTACATTGGAGAGTGCCTCGCGCACGACCTGGATTACATGTATCTCGGCGTTAGGAGTGAGTTTACAGTTGCCGAGTCGATTTTCCAGTTTAATATCGGTCTCACTGCGCTCATTAAACTCATGCACGGTCTTTTCAAGTGCGCTGTTAAGGCCTGCCTCATCCATGCGCAGGCGGAAGGTGGTGAGCAGCTCACGCAGTTGGCGGTATGCGCTGTTAAGGCCGTCACGTAACTCGGTGGTGACCTGACGAACTTTATCGGTGTTCTCGGGCTGGATCTTGATGGAGTCCAGGCGGCTTACCTGTATCTTTAGATAGGAGAGTGATTGCGCCAGTGAGTCGTGCAGTTCACGGGCGATCACGCCACGCTCCTCCAGCAGTGCCAGCATGCGATCCTGTGAGTGACGCTTGGCGATATTGAGGGCGATGGCGATATGGCTGGCAACCGTTTCCAGTAATCGTTTTTGCCACTGTTCCAGCGGGTGGTCATCGGGTACCTCTATCAGTAGCACGCCATATTGTTGTTCATTGTCCATAATGGGGGCGGAGAAGACGCGTAGGGTGTCATTGATACCACGAGCAAGCTCGATGGAGTGTGTCCGGTTTCCCTCGAAACAGGCCTGGCAGTTGGGAGGGTTACAGATGTCGGGCTTATCAAAAACATCGGGGCGAAGAGAGGCAAGTTTAAATGCCTGGTTGTTTCCGGTTTCTCCCAGGCAGATAGTACCGGGGCCGGTACCAACCAGTGCCCTGATATCTTTAAGCAGCTCTTCATAGACCGTGTTATCCAGCGGCATCTCGCTGAGCCGTTGGGTGGTTTTATAGAGTAGTTCCAGTGACTGGTTACGGTGTTCCAGTACAACGGTCTTCTCGCGTACCCGGTTCTCCAGATCGTTGTAAATTTTGGAGAGGTCTTCGGCCATTAGATTAAAGGTGTAGGCGAGTTGCCCCAGCTCGTCCTCACTTTTATAACGTGTGCGTCGCGAGAAGTCGCCTCGACGAACGGCACTGGCACAGCCAAGCAGATCGCGTAGCGGCGCCAATATGTTGGTATTCATCATGTACATGGTGATGATGACTACCAGAATGGTAAGAAATAGCGAGGACACCTGAATCAGGCGCAGCTGCTGGATATTGTTCTCGGCCTCCAGTTCCAGCACCTTCACCATATCGTCGATATTGGCGACAAAGGGGCCGACTACTTCCAGGTAGTTGGTGCGCAGCTTCTCCACCGCTTTAATATTACCCTGAGGGTGGATGTTCTCTTTGCTGAGAGTGATGTAGGCATCCAGTATGGGGTGAACCTGTTGCTCCCACTGCAGTTTAACTCGGTTATAGGCAGCGGGAAGTTGTTGACCTGAGGCCTTGGCCAGTACCCCGGTAAGACGATGGCTGTGCAGGCGCTGATCAAACTCCTTGACCAACGGTGCGACACGCTGCATGTGTGTGGGTTCCTGATTACTGGTGTTGTGGGCCAGTGCGCTGGCGATGCGGTAGGACTGCATGCGCAGGGTACCGGCCTGATTGATGGCAGCAGCCTGCCCCTCTGAGGTTTCGGCGATAAAGACCGAACTAAGCATACCGAGAAAGGCGAGGGTGGTGATTGTTGCCATTGCAAGGCCGAGGCGTATTAATAGCGACTTTTCAAACAATTTAACCATGCAGGTGATTTTAGCCTGTACCTCTCCTCATTACGACAGCGTCTTTCTTGTAGTACCACTAAAATTCCTGGGGTACAGATAATAGAGTGAATGAGAGGGCTTTGTGCCCATAATATATAGAGATATCAGTTGGTTACAAATGACTACCACATTACCTCTTTGGTGGTATTCCTAGTTTATTGGTAAAGAATATACGGCCTTGTTAAGGGGGAAAGGGGGGGCCTAGACTGTTCGCAAGCCTATAAAAGGCAGATTTTGGGTAGACCCTGTTTATCGGGTATTAATTAAAAATAAGACGGGAGGTACACTGGCTATGCCAAGTTATCGACATCAACAACTCTCGGTTTTGACTATGAACACGGTAGGCTTTACTGCCTGCTTTGCGGTTTGGGTCATGTTTTCTGTTATCGGTATTCCGATCAAGACGGGGTTAAATCTTTCTGATACCCAGTTTGGTCTGTTGGCCGCAACCCCCATCCTCACCGGCTCCATATTGCGACTGCCGCTGGGGATGATGACGGACAAGTTTGGTGGGCGACCGGTCTACTTCTGGTTGATGGCCTCGATCATCATTCCGCTGTTCCTCATCTCCAAGGCGACCGAGTACTGGCAGTTCCTGGTTCTGGGGCTGTTTGTT
This sequence comes from Pseudomonadota bacterium, assembly GCA_039714395.1. GTDB lineage: Bacteria > Pseudomonadota > Gammaproteobacteria > Thiohalomonadales > Thiohalomonadaceae > JAPHSX01. The sequence continues at coordinate 89,665 of JBDLJH010000005.1, forward strand.
GGTGTTGCCGGTGCGTCATTCTCTGTAGGTATCGCCTACACTTCTCGCTGGTTCACCAAAGAGACCGCCGGTTTTGCCATGGGGATCTTCGGGGCTGGTAACGCCGGTGCAGCGCTGACCAAGTTCGTCGCCCCCTCCATCGTGGTCGCCTGGGGTTGGGAGATGGTTCCTATTATCTACGCCATCGCCATGACGGTGGTGGTGGCTCTGTTCTGGATGTTCACCTACTCCGATGAGAGCCATAAGGTAGAGTCCTCGGTAACGGTGATGGATCAGTTGCGTATGCTCAGAGATCCGGTGATTTGGAAGTACTGCCAGTATTACTCCTTGGTGTTTGGTGGTTTTGTCGCACTCTCACTGTGGATGACCAAGTACTACATGACCGAGTATGGCCACGGGATTCAGGAGGCGGCACTGCTGGCCGCTATCTTTGTACTGCCATCGGGTATTATTCGTGCTCTGGGTGGCTGGCTCTCAGATAAATTTGGTGCCCATCAGGTGACCTACTGGGTCATGTGGTCGTCGCTGATCGCCCTGTTCTTTATGTCCTATCCTGCAACCGAGATCCTGATCGCCACCCGAGATGGTGACCCGATCGCTATGAGCCTGGGTGTGAATGAATACGTCTTTACCGCGCTGTTGTTTGTGGTGGGTATTGCCTGGGGCTTCGGCAAGGCGTCGGTCTTTAAGTATCTCTCCGATGAGTATCCTGAAAAAATTGGCGTAATGTCCGGCATCGTTGGTCTGGCCGGAGGCATGGGCGGTTTCACCCTGCCAATTCTGTTCGGTGTGATGCTCGATTATACCGGTGTTGGCACTACGGCCTTTATGCTGCTGTTCGGTATCACTCTGATATCGATTATGTGGATGCAGTTCTCCGGTGAACGTGCCCGTGATAAGGCGATGCATAAGCCGACGGGTACGGACACGATGGAATAAGAATAAGCAGGACTTAGTGAAAATTATTTTCAAATAGAATCAATGCAACCAACAAACAAGGTGCAATAATGTCTGACATAAAAGAGTGGAATGTAGAAGACGAGGGGTTCTGGGAATCGAAAGGCAAGCATATTGCCAATCGTAATCTCTGGATCTCCATCCCCAGCCTGTTGTGCGGCTTTGCCGTATGGCTCTACTGGGGGATTATTACCGTACAGATGCTGAACCTGGGCTTTGATTTTGCCAAGCCTGAGCTGTTCACGCTGATGGCAATCGCCGGTCTGACCGGTGCCACGCTACGTATTCCCAGTAGCTTCTTTATACGTATTGCCGGTGGTCGTAACACCATCTTCTTTACCACGGCACTATTAATGATTCCGGCGATTGGTGCCGGTATCGCACTGCAGGATAAGGATACCCCGCTATGGGTGTTCCAGATGCTTGCCTTCCTTTCCGGCTTCGGTGGCGGTAACTTCGCCTCCTCCATGTCCAACATCAGCTTCTTCTATCCGAAGCGGATGCAGGGTCTGGCGCTGGGTCTGAATGCCGGTCTGGGTAATGCGGGTGTAACCACTATGCAGATCCTGGTTCCTCTGGTGATGACCATGGGTATCTTCGGTGGTGAGGCGATGCAACTGCAGCTTGCCTCCGGTACCCTTATCGGCAAGATCCCTGCCGGTACCGATACCTATATACACAACGCCGGTTTCGTCTGGCTGCTGTTCCTGGTGCCACTCGCCTTTGCTGGCTGGTTTGGCATGAACAACCTGCGTACCGAAGAGGTTTCACCTCACATCGGTTCACCTCTTGGTGCCATGTCGAAAATTGCCGGCATGTTGTTGATCGGTTTCTTCACCGCCGCGATTGGTCTCTACATCATCCTGCCAATGGGCCTGGGTGCTCCAGGCTGGGCCAAGTGGCCGGTCATTGCAGGTATCCTCTTTAGCACCATTATGTTGATGAAGATGATCCCCGGTGACATCAAGCCGAACCTGCAGCGTCAGTTTAAGATCTTTAGCAATAAGCACACCTGGGTGATGAGTATTATCTACACTATGACCTTTGGTAGCTTCATTGGTTACTCTGCCGGTTTCGCCCTGGCCATCAAAGTAGTATTCGGCTTCCAGCATATAGAAGTTGACGGTGTAATGGGCCATGATACGGCCAACCCTAATGGTCCCTCTGCACTGATGTATGCCTGGATGGGTCCCTTTATCGGTGCGCTGATTCGCCCGCTGGGTGGCTGGATCTCCGACAAGGTGGGTGGTGCCAAGGTGACCGGTGTTGTTGCCCTCGTGATGATTGGTAGTGCACTGGGTGTTGCCCACTTCCTGAAGCAGGCTTACGTCTCGGCCACGCCGGAAGAGTTCTTCATGCCCTTCTTCCTGCTGTTCCTGCTGTTGTTTGCTGCTACCGGTATCGGTAACGGTTCCACCTTCCGTACCATCGCGATGGTGTTCCCCAAGGAGCAGGCAGGTCCGGTACTGGGTTGGACCTCTGCGGTAGCCGCCTACGGTGCCTTCCTTATCCCCAAGATCTTCGGTGAGCAGATCAAGGCGACCACCCCTGAGAATGCACTCTATGGCTTTGCCGTCTTCTACACGGTATGTCTGGTACTTAACTGGTGGTACTACCTTGGTCCAAAGGCTGAATTCAAGAATCCCTGATACGCTAAGTATCAAATTCTGAAATGGTTTGAGTGGTTCCTTCAGTCATCTCACCGAGATGACTGATTACCCCACAAGGTGTGGCCCCACTCTATTTATTCCCTGCCTGACAAGGCAGGTTGGTTGGAGAAAGCATAATGAGTAACTTTCTTGATAGGTTAAAATTCTTTTCCAAGAGTACGGAGACGTTCTCGGATGGACACGGCATTGCTAGTACCGATGACCGTCAGTGGGAAGAGACCTACCGCAATCGTTGGCGTTTTGACAAGGTGGTTCGTTCCACCCACGGTGTAAACTGTACCGGTGGTTGTAGCTGGAAAATTCATGTAAAGAATGGTCTGGTTGCCTTTGAGATGCAGCAGACAGATTACCCTCGCACTCGCGAGGATCTTCCTAATCACGAGCCTCGTGGTTGTCAGCGTGGTGCAAGTTTCTCCTGGTATCTCTACAGCCCGCACCGTATCAAGTATCCGCTGGTTCGCGGTCGTCTGGTTGATCTTTACCGTAAAGAGCGTGCCTCGGGTAAAGACCCGGTCGATGCCTGGGCAGCGATTCAGGCCGACCCGGCAGCCCGTAAGAGTTACACCGCGGTACGTGGTCTTGGCGGTTTTGTTCGTACCCATTGGGATGAGGTGACCGAGATCATCGCCGCAGCCAATGCCTATACCATTAAGAAGTGGGGTCCAGATCGTATTTACGGTTTCTCGCCAATCCCCGCGATGTCGATGATCAGCTACGCGGCAGGTTCGCGTTACCTCTCTCTGATTGGTGGTGCCTGCGGTTCCTTCTACGACTGGTACTGTGACCTGCCTGCTGCATCCCCTCAGGTATGGGGTGAGCAGACCGATGTGCCGGAAGCGGCCGACTGGTATAACTCCAAGTACATCATCATCTGCGGCGCCAACCTGCCGATGACCCGTACCCCCGATGCGCACTTTGCCATCGAGTCTCGCTACAACGGTACCAAGATCGTATCGATGGCACCGGACTACGCCGAGTTTGTAAAGTTTGCCGATCTCTGGATGCCGGTCAAACAGGGTACTGATGCCGCTGCCTTTATGACCATGGGTCATGTCGCACTGACTGAGTACCACGTTAAAAAGCAGGATCCCTATTTCACTGACTATGTGAAGACCTATACCGATATGCCGATGCAGGTGATGTTGCGTAAGGATGGCGATCACTATGTCTCTGATCGCTTTATTCGTGCCTCTGATTTCGACAACAATATGGGTGAGAGCAACAACCCTGAGTGGAAGACGGTGGTCTTTGACTCGAAGAGCAACAGCTTTGTGACACCCAACGGCTCAGTCGGTTTCCGCTGGGGTGAAGAGGGCAAGTGGAACACGCTGCAGAAGAATTCAGCCGATCAGTCCGACATCGATGCTGAACTTTCCTGTATCGACAGCAAGGACGATGTGGTTACCGTCGCCTTCCCGCACTTTGCTCCCGGTGAAGATAATCTGCTGATGCGAAATATCCCGGTGCGCAAGCTGACCATCGATGGCGCAGAGACCTATGTTACCTCCGTATTCGATATGACGATTGCGCAGTACGGTATCGACCGTGGCCTCGGCGATAACACCGCCAAGGGCTACGACGATGCTACCGTTCCTTACACCCCGGCCTGGGGCGAGAAGATCACCGGCATCAAGGCCGCTGATCTGGAGCGTACCGGTCGTGAGTTTGCTGAGAACGCATCCAAGACCAAGGGTAAGTCGATGGTCATCATGGGTGCCGCGATTAACCACTGGTACCACAACGACCTGGGCTACCGCAGTATTATGAACATGCTGCACTTCTGCGGTTGTGTTGGTCAGTCCGGTGGTGGTTGGGCTCACTATGTGGGTCAAGAGAAGCTGCGTCCGCAGGCAGGTTGGGCACCGGTTGCCTTCGCCCTCGACTGGCACCGTCCGCCGCGTCACATGAACTCCACCACTTACTGGTATTTCCATACCGATCAGTGGCGTTATGAGAAGGTTGATGCAGACAGCATCCTCGCACCTACCGCCAAGGGTAAGTACAAGGGACACATGCTGGCCGACTACAACGTGGTCTCGCAGCGTCTGGGCTGGTTACCCTCAGCACCACACTTCAACAAGAACCCCATCGACATCGTTAAAGATGCCGAGGCCGCCGGTGCTACCGACGAGGCCGGTGTTTCCAAATACATGGCAGAAAAACTGAAGAGCGGCGATTTCGCCTTTGCCTCTGAGGATATCGATGCCGAAGAGAATCACCCGCGTAACCTCTTCGTCTGGCGCGCCAATCTGCTGGGTTGTTCAGCCAAAGGTCACGAGTACTTCCTCAAGCACCTGGTTGGCGCACAGAACGGCGTTATGCAGGAGGGTACCGAGGGTGCCAACTCCAAGGAGATCAAGTGGCGTGAAGAGTCACCGGTCGGCAAGCTTGACCTAATGGTCGACATCAACTTCCGTCTCAACTCCACCGGCGCCTACTCGGATATTATCTTGCCGACCGCCACCTGGTATGAGAAGTCGGATTTGAACACCACGGATATGCACCCCTTCGTTCACCCGCTGGATGCTGCTATCGACCCGGCCTTCGAGTCGAAGTCTGACTGGCAGATCTTCAAGCGCATTGCGAAGAAGTTCTCCGAGATCGCCGAGACCCACCTTGGCGCCATGAAGGATGTGGTCTCACTGCCGATGCAGCATGATAGCCCGCAAGCCCTGGCACAGCCTCTGGGTCAGGTTAAGGACTGGAAGCGCGATGAGTGTGACCTTATCCCCGGTAAGACCGCACCGCTGTTCAAAGTGGTTGAGCGTGACTACCCGAACACCTACAAGAAGTACACTTCTGTTGGCCCGCTGATGAACAAGCTGGGTAACAACATCAAGGGTCTTGACTGGAATACCGACCTTGAGATTGAGCAGCTTTGTGAACTCAACGGTGTGATTACCGATGAGGGTGTATCGAAGGGTCGTCCATCACTGATGGAAGATATCGCCGTGTGTGACACCGTCCTGATGATGGCGCCTGAGACCAACGGTGAGGTTGCCCATAAGTCGTGGACGGCACTGACCAAGAAGACCGGTATCGATCACAGCCATCTTTATGAAGGTCGTCACGAGGAGAAGATTCGCTACCGTGATATCCAGGCACAGCCACGCAAGATCATCACCGCGCCGACCTGGTCGGGTATCGAGTCGGAGAAGGTGAGCTACAACGCGGGTTATACCAATATCCACGAGCATATCCCCTACCGTACCCTGACAGGGCGTGCATCGTTCTATCTCGACCACGAGTGGATGCTCGACTTTGGTGAGGGACTCTGTTGCTACCGCCCGCCGCAGGATCTGGGTGCACACAAGAATCTGCCGAAGGAGCTGGCCAGCAAGCTTGAGGGCAAGAAGACTCTTACGCTTAACTGGATCACACCGCACTCCAAGTGGGGCATTCACTCCAGCTACCAGGATAACCTGCGTATGCTGAGCCTGTTCCGCGGAGGACCCTACTTCTGGGTTAATGAGGATGAGGCGAAGAGCATCGGCCTGAAGGATAACGACTGGGTAGAGGCGGTGAATGCCAACGGCGCCACGGTAGCCCGTGTGGTGGTCAGTCAGCGTGTACCGCAGGGCATGGCGATTATGTACCACGCCCAGGAGAAGAACGTGAACGTCCCCGGTTCCAACACCACCGGTAAGCGTGGCGGTATTCTCAATTCGGTTACCAAGGTGGTTGTTAAGCCTACCAACATGATTGGTGGTTATGCGCAGCTTTCTTACGCCTTCAACTACTACGGCACGGTAGGTTCACAGCGTGATGAATTCGTTCTGGTTCACAAGATCGAAGATGCCGATGTCGACTGGTTGGAAGGTCCGCTGACACCCGAGCGCGAAGCGCAACTCAACCCACCCGGAATCAAGAACTGATCCCTGGTTAACCGAGATTCGAGGAGACTAATATGAAAGTTCGCGCACAAATAGCCATGGTGCTGAATCTGGACAAGTGTATCGGTTGCCACACCTGTTCAGTGACCTGTAAAAACATCTGGACCAACAGAAAGGGTGTCGAGTACGCCTGGTTCAATAATGTCGAAAGTAAGCCCGGCATTGGCTTCCCCAGAGAGTGGGAGAACCAGGAGAAGTGGAACGGCGGTTGGGTTAAAAAAGGTGGTCAGCTGGAGCTCAAGGCCGGTGGCCGCATGAGCAAGCTGCTCAATATCTTTGCCAACCCCGATATGCCGGAGATCGACGACTATTATGAGCCGTTCGACTACGACTACGCCAAACTGCAGAACAAGCCCCTCTCTGAGGCGGCACCGACAGCACGTCCGTTCTCGCAGATCACTGGCAAGCGTATGGAGAAGATCCACTGGGGACCCAACTGGGAGGATGACCTCGCAGGTGAGTTCGAGAACCGTTCGGTGGATCAGAACTTCAAAAATATTGAAAAGCAGATGTACAAGGAGTTCGAGAAGACATTCCACATGTATCTTCCCAGACTCTGTAACCACTGCCTTAACCCGGCCTGTGTTGCCTCCTGTCCTTCAGGTGCTATCTACAAGCGTGGTGAAGACGGTATCGTGCTGGTAGACCAGGACAAATGCCGCGGCTGGCGTATGTGCATCAGTGGCTGCCCTTACAAGAAGGTCTACTACAACTGGGAATCAGGCAAATCAGAGAAGTGCATCGGTTGTTATCCGCGCATTGAGTCGGGTATGCCGATGGCCTGTGCCGAGTCCTGTGTGGGTCGTATCCGCTACGTTGGTGTGATGCTTTATGATGCCGACAAGATTGCCGATACCGCCGGTACCGACAATGAGCAGAAGCTTTATGATGCACAGATGGGCATCTTCCTTGACCCTAGTGATCCAGAGGTGATCAAGCAGGCCGAGGCAGACGGTGTACCGATGCAGTGGATTGAAGCGGCTCAAAAGTCACCGGTCTACAAGATGGCAATGGAGTGGAAGATCGCATTCCCAATCCACCCTGAGTATCGCACCCTGCCGATGATGTGGTACGTACCGCCGCTTTCGCCGGTACAGAGCCAGATCGACCAGAAGAATCTGCCTACCGAAGCCGATGGCAATATTCCCAAGGCCGAGGCGCTACGTTTCCCTGCGAAGTACCTGGCGAACCTGCTAACCGCTGGTGATGAAACGCCGATTATTGGTGCACTGCAGAAACTGCTGGCTATGCGTAGTAATCAGCGTAGCAAGGCAGTTGAAGGCACGACTAATGTCGCAGCACTGGAGACGGCAGGGCTTACCGAAGCACAGTCTGATGAAATGTATCAGCTGCTCGGTATCGCCAACTACGAGGACCGTTTCGTCATCCCGACGGCTCATGAGGAGATGGTGCAGGAAGACCCCTACGCCTTCCAGGGCCAGGTTGGCTTTACCGCCGGCAATATGAGTTCGCACGGTGAAGATGGTGGCGCAGGCGTTACCCTGTTCCCGGCACGTCGTATCAGTACCCACAACCCCAAGGGTGTGGTACCGGTAGACACAAAAGGTAAGAGCTAAGGAGGCATCACGATGCAATTCTATAAAGTGATGGCCCGGCTACTCGACTATCCGGATGCTGAACTGATGGAAAACCTGGATGCCGTGATGCAGCTGGTGAAGGGTGATCCTGAGGTTAGCGCGGATGAGAAGCAGGTAGTGGATGATCTTGTGACGTGGATGCGCTCACACGATCTGACACGTATGCAGCAGGTGTATGTCGATACCTTCGACCTTACCCCTGAGCATGATCTGCACCTCACCCACCATCTATTTGGTGAGAGTCGTGAGCGTGGACCGGCAATGGTGGAGATCTCCGAACACTACAAGGCCGCCGGCCTTGAGGTGTCTAACGGTGAACTCCCTGATTTTTTGCCACTGATTCTGGAGTATGTATCGACTCTGGATGAGGTGCAGGCTCGCTTCTTTTTGAGTGATGCGGCAAAGGTGTTGACGGTGCTAGCCGATAATCTGGAAAATGTGGACAGCCCTTATGGCCGTCTGATTAGAGTCATTGAAAAGCGTGGCTATCTGGCCAAGGCCGCTTGAGGAGAGAATCATGACATTGCACGATTTTATTTTTGGTGCCTATCCATACCTGGCCGGAACGATCTTCCTGCTGGGTAACTGGATCCGTTACGACCGTGAGCAGTACACCTGGAAGACCGATTCCAGCCAGCTACTCAGTAACAGCGGTATGCGGGTGGCGAGCAACCTGTTCCATGTAGGGATTATTGCCATCTTCTTCGGTCACCTTGCTGGTATGTTGACGCCGCATAGCGTGTTCCTGGCAATGGGTATCTCCGATATCCAGCACCAGTACATCGCTATCGGTGCCGGCGTGATCTTTGGCGCGATGGCGTTGATTGGTGGTTTCATGCTGTGGCTACGCCGCATCAGTAACGATCGTATCCGTGCCGCGGGCCGTACACGTGATACTTTTACCATTGGTTGGGTTGTAGTGACATTGATGATAGGTCTCTCTACTATCCCTACCTCTATCGGTCACGCCGGGCATGGTGATGCAACGACTATGCTGATGCTGGTCGACTGGGTACAGAGTGTAGCAACCCTACAGCCGAACCCTGATCTTATTGCCACCGTTGATGGAGTCTATAAGCTCCACATCTTCTTCGGCATGACAGTGTTCCTGATCTTCCCCTTCACCCGTCTGGTTCATGTGTGGAGTGTGCCAATTGGCTACCTCACACGTGCCTATCAGGTTGTACGTGTGAAGCGGGTAGGTCGTTACTAAAAGTAGTAAAAACTGCCTGCACTCGCAGGCAGTTTTCTTTTTTGAATAGAAGTAATCTCAAAAGTTTGATCGTATCGTGGATACGGTTTCACAGACCATACAGGCTTTGTGATTAGTCTCAGCTAACGATTCAGATTTTTGAGATAGCTTTTACTTTCCCCACTGAACAGATTGACGGAGATGAACGGTGCACGTTGATTCCAGTATTCATAACGAAAAACTTCTTGATGTTAATGGTAAGCAGGTACGAACTGATAAAGAAGGTTACATCATTAATATCGCCGAGTGGACAGAGGATTTTGCCATCGCCCTGGCTGCCGAGGAGGGGCTGGAGCTGACGGACGAGCACTGGGATGTGATTCACTATATCCGAGACTATTACCTGGAGCACCATTTTCAGGTACAGGTACGCGAGATGATAAAGCACTTCAGAAAGAAGTGGGGGAAGGAGCATGGCAATAATCGTTACCTGCACGACATCTTTCCCAAGGGCGGTCCGCAGAAGCAGGGAAATCGGTGTGCCGGGATTCATCGTACCCGTGGTGAACATTAAGTTTATGGAGAAGTAGCCATTATCCGCTTCATAAGGCCAGTATCCGGTATTTCCGGTACTGGTCTTTTTTCTTTACAGCTGCAATCAGGCACGTTAATCGCAGCCGTTGTACAATCGCTCCATGTCGGTCCCCCGCTGACCGCACACGAGTAATTCGGAGCAAAATTATGTTACAAGGCCAAGCCTGGGCATTGCCCACCCTGATCGCTCTTCTTAGCGCTGCTATTGCCTATCTACTGGCGATGATCCTATCCGGCCGTGCCCGCAAACCGCTGGAGACGGAGTTGGCGGTGATGCACGAAAAAGAAGCGGCACGGGCGAGGCATCTGGAGGAGTTGCGGACACAGCAGACATTATTGCAGGGGCAGTTGCAGCAGGTTACGCAGCAGCGTGATGAGGCGTTGCGCGATGGTCAGGTCAGCAAGGCGCGACTGCAGGCGCTGGAGGAGCGGATGCAGCAGGCGCTGGATGAGATTGCTGTACTGAAGGGTGAGGTTAAGAGTGAACAGCAGCGCGTGGCCTCGCTGCAGTCTGAAAATGCCGAGCTGCGTACCAGCCAGAAGGAGAGGGAAGAGCATGTGCGTCAGCAGTTCGCCAGGTTAGAAGAGCATGAAGAGCGACTAAAGAAGGAGTTCCAGAACCTGGCCAACCAGATCTTCGAGGAGAAGGGCAAGGCCTTTGATGAGAAGAGTAAGCAGTCGATGGATACCCTGCTCAGCCCCTTTCGCAGTCAGATCGAGGAGTTTCGAAAGAAGGTTGAGGATATCCATCACAAGGATACGCGCCAGCAGGCCGAGTTGCGCACCGAGCTAAAGCACCTGCAGGAGCTAAACAAACAGATCACAGAGGAGGCACACCACCTCGCGAGCGCTCTCAAGGAGCAGAAGAAGACGCAGGGCAACTGGGGCGAGTTGATCCTGGAGAACGTGCTGGAGCGCTCGGGCCTACGCAAAGATATCGACTATAAACGCGAGGTCAGTTTTACCACCGAGAATGGGCGCTCGCGACCCGATGCCATCGTCTACCTGCCGGATGAGAAGCATCTGGTGATCGATGCCAAGGTCTCACTCAACGCCTACACCCGCTATGTTAATGCTGAAGATGAGCTGGAGCGTGAGCAGGCACTGAAGGAACATGTCTCTTCTGTCGCGGATCGTATCAAGGAGCTGGCGGACCGTAATTACTTCGAACTCCCCGGCCTCAACTCCCCCGAGATGGTGTTTATGTTTATTCCCATTGAGTCGGCATTCGTCGAGGCACTCAAGGGAGATGAGTCGCTGTTCCAAAAGGCGCTGGAACAGAATGTACTGGTTGCCACACCCACAACACTACTCACCAGTCTTAACATCGTGCGCCAGTTGTGGCGCTTTGAAGATCAGAACAAACACACCGCAGAGCTTGCCGACAAGGCTGCCAAAGTTTACGACAAGCTGCGTCTCTTCGTTGAGAGCATGGATGATGTGGGTAGCGCTCTTGATAAGGCGCGGGAAAGTTATCAAACGGCCTACAGCCGCCTCTACAGTGGACGCGGTAATGTGATTAAACAGGCAGGTGAATTTAAGAAGCTCGGGGTTTCGGTCAAAACCGAACTGCCGAAACACCTGCAGGATAAAGGTGAGCTGGAGTTAAGCCACCTGCCCGGTACGGAAAGTGCTGATGTGGCTGATGACAAGGGTGATGATTAGGGTCACGCTGCTCAGTCTAGACGCAGCACAAGCCCGGCAAACAGGGCGTACTGAGATAACAGGTCGCCGGAGATGGTGAACTGGCAGCCCCCGCTGCAAAATATCGTCGTATTGCTGTTAAACAGCGTGCCATAAAATCGGGTTTCTACGCGCAGGCCCACCCTCTTCGTAGGCATCCATCTGGCCCCCAATCCCAGACTCATCGACAGGCGATTCTCTGCGGCGACACCGTCAAGAGCTGGACTAAAGTGGCTCAGCCCCAGGCCGCCGCTAATAAATCCCTGCAGCTTATGGTATTCCTCTGAGAGCACCGTTCCACCCAGATGCAGGTAGTGAATATCCAGATCGAAAAGGTCTTCGGACGGTACCACCATGGTGTCTCCTTGCAGCCTGGTCTGTTGCCGGCTGTAGAAGAGTTCCAGATCCTGATCAGCGCTGTAGGGAATACCGAGGATAAGGGCGCGGCCAGGGCTCTCCTCAAGCTCTAGAGTGCTGTCGCTATCAATGTGGTTGAGGAGGCCCCCACCCTGGCTGCCATATAGCAGGGTAATATCGAGTGCCACTGCCCCTGCAGAAAACAGGCTCAGCAGGAGAGTGAGGAAAAGTTGGGGCATCGATTATGCTCTGTAATGGTTGCCAGGGAGAAAGTGAAGCGACTTATCATCTGTACAAGTTTAGTTCACTCCCCCATATGTGGGCTAGTTGTCGGCTATCCGGGGAATATGGCAACAGTGGTTTGACCCTGGCTGGCACGCTGCTAGACTATATTAGATATTCCTAATGCTTGGTGAGAGAAGTGTGCCCATGACCTATGTTGTCGAACCGTTCGAGCTAAAAGAAGCGAAGGCCGCTCACGAGCTCTTTATGGTATCTCTGGGTGCGTTGTTGTTACTCGGTCCGATGGCCATCTTTCTTGGCGTGGGACGTGTCGCCATGCTCATCCCCGTATCGTTCTCTGCCGCCTTTACCCTTTACACGTATTTTAGAGTTTCACGCTCCCGTAGCTGGTTCATTGAGGTGCACTGGCGACTGGCGTTGCGAAATTATCGCTGGCTCTTTATTGGTTACAGCATCACCGCGCTGTTATTGCTGGCGAGCTGGGGGGTGGAGTTATCGAGCAGTGCAGGCAGTCCCAGTCAGTTCCTTGCCACGGCTCTGATCCGTATCGGTGTGATGCCGACGATCGTTATGGTGTTTGCCTGTTTTGTCATTGAGAATGGGGCGTTAAATCAGGTGTTGCGTCATGAGGTGCCAGAGCGGCTGCTAAAGAAATATCCGCCACCGCAGGATATTAAACACTCAGCGTAAACGGTACCTTATCGGATGAATGAGTGTGGCGATTATTCTATAATTCAAACTGTAGTGGAGTAATTTATAGACACACTGCAAGCAGTATGTGCTGCACCAAAAAAAAGTACGGTTCGATCTGGAATTCAGTCTTATCACAAAAGGGAGTCAACACGATGCAAAACTTTCACAGGAAAGCGACCTATACCCTTGTCGGCGGTCTGCTGTTACTCATGAGTACAGCGGCCTCTGCAGAGGTGAACTACAATCTCGGGCTGGAAGTAGGGGGAGCAAAGATTGATGTGGCGGCGTCCGATTTTAACGATGGTAGCCTGGGCGCCACTGCAAAAACGGATGGTGCCACCTACTCTGCGGGCGTCTACGGTGAAATGGTCTTAAACCGTTATTTCCGCGCAGAGCTGGGTCTTATTGATGGTGGATTTGGCACCATGGATGCCACCTCTAGCGGAGGAGGCACTTTCTGGTGGGCCGGGCCGGTTGAGGCCGAGTATGGTCTGGGCGGTATTAAACTGGGCGCCGTCGGTACGCTCCCCCTGGGTGCCAATGACAAGTTCAAACTGCTCGGTAAGGTGGGATTCGTTAACTGGGCCAGTGTAGTCAACCTGGGAGACAGCTGGGGAGAGCTAACTGAGACGGATACAGGTATTTCGGCCTATACAGGAATCGGGGCGGAGATGGATGTAACCGGGATGATATCGATAAGGGTGCAGCACGAGATGTTCTCAGCCTCGGCAGGGAGCGATTACTTTGTCAACGGATATGACTTTGACTATGCAAGAACGACTGCCGGGATTCTATTCCGTTTCAGGTAGTCGTTAATCCTTAATTTAAAAGGCCCTCGTTAGAGGGCCTTATTCGTTGTATGGAGCGCCCGAGAGGATGACTCGGCCTCTGGCCTCGCCCTGCGGGCCGCCGCCGCGGTTGCGGCGACGTTCTCCCTCGCTTTTGCTCGGTCGTCGAACCTGGGAGCTTCTCATCAAATCCCTCGCTCGCCCCCACAAACAAAAAAGGCCCTCATGATGAGGACCTTTTCCGTCTGTATGGCGCGCCCGACAGGATTCGAACCTGTGACCTTCGGTGTCGGAGACCGATATTCTATCCAGCTGAACTACGGGCGCGTGGTAGCGACGGATTCTAGCATAGGGGACATCTCTATCTCTATGAAATCACTCGGGGTGTTAGTGTGTGACAGGAAGATTTCGTGATAATAATCATTTCGGTATATACTTATGCGCCTTCGACAGCAGGGTACAGTGATTCTGAAGTATTTCGCTGATTGTGATATTGACCCTCCCGCAGTTTAATTAACTGCGTTAATGACGGCCTGCTGGCGAATAAAAGTTTATTTATTAGATAGTTAGGAGTTTGATGTGAGCAACAAGACTAATACCGAATTTGGTTTTTTCGTAGGTGGAGCCATCATAGCCGTTGCGCTAATTATGGGTATTAATTCACTGGTAGCCAGTGCCCTGAAAGGGGCCCCTGCCGATATGGGCGATGAGGCGATTACCGCACGTATTGCACCGGTTGCCCAACTGAATACCGGTGCTGCTATTGAGCCTGAGGCTTCTGCTGCCCCTGTTGTTGCTGCCACTACTGAGGCGGCTGCCGGTGGTTCTCGCTCGGGTGAGGAGGTCTACACCGCTAAGTGTGCCATGTGTCATGCCACTGGTGCTGCCGGTGCTCCCAAGCTTGGCGATGCCGGTGCCTGGGGTCCACGTATTGCCACGGGTATGGATGCTCTGATGAACAGCGCAATTAACGGTAAGGCCGCTATGCCTGCGCGTGGCCTGTGTGCCGCCTGCTCCGATGATGAGTTGAAAGCTGCTGTCGAACATATGGTGAATAACAGCAAGTAAATCTCTTACTGCTGTCATGAAAAAGGGCGCTTTTTAGCGCCCTTTTTTGTGCGCGGATTTAACTCGGTGGGCCACTAGGAGTTGGCGCAGGTTGCTGCGGTAGGTGTGTAAGGCAAAGCAAAGGAAATGGCAAATACTATGATCTATAATTGTCAGTGTGGTTCATTATGAAACACGCCTGAGTCAGGCCGATTGTGGTAAGACAGCAACGGGATATCACACCAATGGATGGTCATTTTAGAAAAATATTTTCCGTGAAAAATGGTTTGCTTTTTGTCAGTGCCTTATTGGTGCTGGTACTTGCGTATAGTAGTGGTTGTACTGGTGGCGGTGACTCAGGCTCAGGTGATCAAAACGCGAACGCCGGGTGGCTCAGGGTTGATTATCCTGAAAGCGATGTCTTTACTGCCGAGAGTTCACCACAATATCTCTCAGGGGAGGCATTTATAAGCCCGACATGGTCGAGATGTTGCACTGGAGATGCTTCAGATACAGGCGTTACTGTCATCTGGAGAAATGAAGCCACTGGGCAAACCGCGCAGGCTAGCCAGCATGCTGAATACTGTTGGTTTTTCGGAACCTATTTGTGTGGACATTCTTGGAGTGCCAGTATTCCTGTGGTGGATTCCACAAATCAAATAATCGTTACCGCCTCTGACCCGTCAGGCAATACAGGCGAGGACGTTATCACTATTATTCGCGGCTCCGACTCAACGCCTCCCCATGTGATCTCCACATATCCTGCCGCGGGGGTGACAGGAATAGCACCAGATTCCAATGTCGTTGCGACCTTTAGCGAATCAGTCGACCCGGCAACGGTTACGGAGGGCAGTTTTACGATACGAAGTTATGTTGGTGAACAGATCACCGGCACTATCAGTGTGTCGGAATCCGGTGTGTGGGTGACATTCGATCCTTCCGGGGCCTTTGCGTTAAATGGTACCTATGCTGCCACGCTCACCACGGCCATAGCAGATATTTCAGGAAATCCCATGGGCGAAGCGTATGTTTGGTCATTTGAAACAGGGGATGGTGATACGGTAGCATCGACCATCATCAGCACAAAGCCTGTAACCGATGCACTGGATGTTTCTCTTCATGAGGTTATAACAGTCACTTTTAGCGAAGCAATGCGCTCAGAGACTGTTACTGGTGCTACATTTCTGTTGTTCGATGCGGACAATAACCCTGTCGCTGGAACCGTATCTGCTGCAAGCAAGTCAGCATCTTTTACCCCAGCTGAGGCGTTGGCACAAAATTCGGTCTATACGGCCAGGATCACTACAGGCGTGAGGGACGAGGCAGGGAATGCCATGGAAAATGAGTATGCGTGGAGCTTTACGACTACTATACCGGATACCATTGCACCAACCGTGGTTAGTACCTCACCGGAAAATAATGAGACCGGAGTGGCAGTAGATGGGAGGCTTTCAGTCGTCTTTAGTGAGGTGATGGATCAAACTACCATTAGTACATCGACCTTTCTCCTTCAGGACTCAAGCGGGAACCCTGCAGGGGGAACCGTTTTCGATGGAGATACCTTTAGACCCTCTTTCAATCTCGGGGTGGCTGAAACGTATACTGCCATGATAACGACGGGTGCGACGGATCTGTCGGGCAACCCGTTGTTGCAGACATACGCTTGGGATTTTGTAACGACACAGGAGGGTGTCGGTTCATGGGTGGCCACTTCGACTACTAATGCCCCCTCTCCACGCAGGGAGGCGACTGCCATCTGGACCGGACAAGAGATGATTGTCTGGGGTGGCCGGAACGAGACGTATCTTAATAGCGGCGGACGCTACAATCCCGTTTCCGACAGCTGGCAAACGATATCAACGGTCAATGCGCCTGGTGGCTGTTCAACACCGGTCTCCGCCTGGAGTGGACAGGAGATGATTGTGTGGTGTGGGAGTACCCTCACCGACAGCAGGGGGGGGCGCTATAATCCGGCCACCGATACTTGGACACCGATGTCTATGCTCAATGCACCGAGTGCCCTTAGCCACTCAACCGCGATATGGACGGGTAGTGAGATGATCGTCTGGGGCGGCTACGGAAGCACATACTCCAATACAGGGGGGCGTTATAACCCTGCAACTGATACGTGGCAATCAACCTCCGTGACAGGCGCAGCCGCACCAAGGGTATACCATAGCGTTGTGTGGAGCGGTAGCCATATGATCATCTGGGGAGGTGATGGTGGCCCGTTTGTATATATTGGTGACACGGGTGGCCGATATGATCCGGCAACCGATAGCTGGAGTCCGGTCTCAAGTACCGGGGCGCCATATAATACGGCACATCATGTTGCGCAGTGGAGTGGGACGGCAATGCTAGTTTGGGGAGGCAGCACGAGGTCAGGTAGCTACAATCCACAGATAGACAGCTGGAGCCCCATTGGCACGACAAAGGCACTGATTGATCGTGAATCGCCATACTCGGCCTGGATCGGTGGGCAGATGATAATCTGGGGTGGCAGTGATATCCGCTACCTTAACACCGGAGCCAGTTACACCCCTTTAACAGACAGCTGGAGTCTCACGGCCTTGAACGAAGCACCTCAAGGGCGTGTACTCGGAGTTAGTGTGTGGACTGGCACGGAGTTTATTGTTTGGGGAGGGGTAGAGTCGGGCGGGGCATTAACGAATAGTGGTAGCCGGTATACTCCTTAAGGCCCGATCCTCTACATATAAAATATAGACTTATCCGTACGTACAGTTGGTGGTCTTGGTGGTTTTGTAACTGGTTGGCCATTTGGTACCGCTTTTGGTTAATCACAGGGCATAGCGCAACACCGCTGTTATCAGCTACCCAACATTCCCTTCAGGTTGGCCAGGTGGGCACGTCCTCGCTGCTGGCGCTCCTCTTCGGGGATCTCAATCCCTTTTCCTTCCCAACTGAGGTCGTCGTCAGGTAGTTCGGTAAGAAAACGACTCGGTTCGCAGCGCACCAGCTCACCGGCACGGCGACGTTTAGAGGCAAGCGTCATGGTGAGGGTACGCTGGGCGCGGGTGATACCAACATAGGCGAGGCGGCGCTCCTCTTCGATGTTGTCCTCTTCGATGGATACGCGATGGGGTAACAGCTCCTCCTCCATGCCGGTGAGAAAGACGTGGGGGAACTCCAGCCCCTTGGAGGCGTGCAGTGTCATCATGCGCACATTGTCGCCGTCCTCCTCTTCGTTCTGGCGCTCCATGATGTCCATCAGGCTCATTTTTGCCACCATCTCGGTGAGGCCGCTGGTGTCGTTCTCCTCATCGGCGGCCATGCGTGCCAGCCAGCCGAGTAGCTCCTCCACATTCTCCATGCGTCGCTCGGCTTGTTTGAGGTCTTTGCTGTTGTCGTTGAGCCAGCTCTGGTAGTCGATGTCACGCACCAGGTCGCGGGCCGCTTTTACCGGGTCACCGCGACGGCCCCTGTCACCGATCTCGACCAGCCAGTCGGTAAAACGTGACAGGCGTTGCATTGCTCGATCGCTGATGTGCTCACGCAGTCCCACCTCGAAGCTGGCGGTAAACAGACTGATACCGCGCATGGTGGCATAGCCACCGAGTTTTTCGATGGTGGCGGTACCGAGTTCACGCCGCGGGGTGTTGACCACGCGCAGGAATGCGGTGTCGTCGTCCGGGTTCACCAGCAGACGCAGGTAGGCCATGATGTCCTTCACCTCGGTGTGAGAGAAGAAGGAGGTGCCACCGGACAGTACGTAGGGGATGCGATTCTCGCGCAGAATCTTTTCGAACAGTCGTGACTGGTGGTTGCCGCGATAGAGGATGGCGAAGTCACTATAGTCGGCCTTGTGCTGCAGGCGATGATGGATGATAGCGGAGGCGACCTTGAGTGCCTCATCCTGCTCGTCGGCTGCGACTACCACCTTGAGGGGATCGCCATAGCCCAATTCACTCCACAACTTCTTCTCGAACAGGTGGAGGTTTTGATCGATAAGCTGGTTGGCTGCTTTTAGAATGCGGCCCATGGAGCGGTAGTTCTGCTCCAGTTTGATCACCTTGAGACCGGGGAAGTCCTTGTTTAACAGGGCGAGGTTTTCTGGCTGTGCACCACGCCAGGCATAGATGGATTGATCATCATCGCCCACCACGGTGAGTCTGCCGTTGAGGCCAACGAGTAGTTGCACCAGCCGGTACTGGGTGGCATTGGTATCCTGATACTCATCTACCAGTAGGTAGCGAATGCGGTTTTGCCAGCGCTCGAGTACTTCCGGGTGTTGTTCGAACAACAGTACCGGCAGCATGATGAGATCGTCGAAGTCGACGGCGTTATAGGCCTTGAGGTGGCGGTTGTATCCCTCGTAGAGGGTGGCGGCGGCGTGGGCCAGCGGATCCTCTGCCGTAGAGAGGGCCTGCGGCGGGGTGATGAAGGCATTCTTCCAGTTGGAGATGTGGCGATGCACCTCTTTCTCCATATCCTCACCCGCGTCCTCCTTGCGCAGTAGTTCGCGAATCAGTGCGGCGCTGTCGTGGGCATCGAAGATGGAGAAGCCCGCCTTGTAGCCTAGCGTTGCCAGCTCGCGGCGGATGATATCCAGCCCCAGGGTGTGAAAGGTGGAGACACGCAGGCCGCGTCCCTCTTTACCCTGTAGCAGTTGGCTGACCCGTTCCTTCATCTCGCGTGAGGCCTTGTTGGTGAAGGTGACGGCGGCGATATGCTGTGCAGCGATGCCGCAGTTTTGGATAAGGTGGGCGATCTTCTGGGTGATTACCCGTGTCTTGCCCGAGCCGGCGCCGGCCAGTACCAGCAGGGGACCGTCGATGTAGCGAACCGCTTCGCGCTGTCGGGGATTGAGATCAGGCACAGAAAAAGAGACTCATTGAACTGGAGGCGCATTGTAGCAGGTGTAGGAGCGGCTCTGCCGCGATGCTTAATGAAATTGCGCTGGAAGCGCTCCTACAAATTCTTTTCTGATTGTGACAAATGATGCGGCAATCTATTTAGGAGACGGCACTTGTGTGAAGCAGTGCCTTTACCGGGCGCGGTCTTTGGGGCATGCTGGGGGACTATTCCACATATTATTCATGGTATTGCAGTGCGCAAAGAGAGCAAGATTGGTGAGAGAGACTGGAGCAGGCGGCCATTGTTCGCCTCACGCCGACGTCGCTATGTCCACTGGTTGCTATTGTTGATGCTGTTGCTTGCCGGGGTGGTGCTGTTTCTCTTTCCCAATCTGGTGAGTGCTTTGCTGGCGCCGCTGTTGTCCTGAATTTATCTGGCCTGTTGGCGATCCAGCTTACGGTAACCTATCGCCTCACTGAGGTGTTTCACCCCAATCTCTTCTACCCCCTCCAGGTCCGCAATGGTACGTGCCAGCCGCAAAATGCGTTGGTGCGCGCGGGCGGATAGTCCCAGCTGTTCGGTGGCCTGTTCCAGCAGGTCTCCTTCTCTGGTTTGCAGTGAGCAGAATTTTTTCAGGTCACGATTGTTGAGTCGGCTATTGGCCTGACCCCGCAAGGAAATTTGTCTTTGGCGACACTGGCTGACCCGTTCGCGCACCGTAGCACTATCCTCCATGGCCTGTTTCTGTTGCAGGGTGCCTTTGGGTAACGGTGGTACCTCCACATGCATGTCGATGCGATCAAGTAACGGGCCTGAGATGCGGGCACGATAGCGGGCCACCTGTTCAGCGGTGCAGTGGCAACGGCCATTGGGGTGGCCGAGGTAGCCGCAGGGGCAGGGGTTCATCGCCGCTACCAGCTGGAAGCGGGCCGGAAATTCGGCCTGACGGGCGGCACGGGAGATGGTGATATGGCCTGATTCCAGCGGCTCACGCAGTACCTCCAGCACACGGCGATCAAACTCCGGTAGTTCGTCGAGAAATAACACTCCGCGGTGAGCTAGTGATATCTCACCGGGTCGCGGGTTGCTGCCACCGCCCACCAACGCCACTGCCGAGGCGGTGTGATGGGGGGCACGATAGGGGTGTCTGCCCCAGTTTTTCGCCAGGAAACCCTGTTCACTGATCGAGGCGATCACCGCGCTATCTACCGCTTCATCTTCACTCATCGGAGGCAGGATGCCGGGCAGGCGACTTGCCAGCATCGTCTTGCCGGTGCCGGGTGGGCCGTAGAACAGCACGCTGTGATTTCCGGCAGCGGCGATCTCCAGCGCACGCCGTGCCTGATGCTGGCCGTAGACTTCGATCAGATCCGGGTAATCGGGTGATTCATGAGATGTGCTGACGGCCTCAGCAAAAGAGAGGGCCTGCTGACCGTGCAGGTGGGCACAGATCTCCAGCAGGTGGCGGGCAGGTTGTATCGCAGCATCGCTGATCAGTGCGGCCTCCTCACCATTTTGTTGCGGCAGGATCAGGGTGCGCCCCGCCTGCTTTGCCTGTAATGCTACCGGCAGAATACCGCGCACCGGACGTAACTCACCGGAGAGGGCCAGCTCACCGATGAATTCATATTGGTTGAGCTTGTCACCGGGAAGCTGTCCTGAGGCAGCAAGGATGCCGAGGGCGATCGGCAGGTCGAAGCGTCCCCCCTCCTTGGGCAGGTCTGCCGGAGCGAGATTGACTGTGATGCGGCGGGCAGGAAATTCAAACTGTGCGTTTTGCAGTGCGGCACGCACGCGATCCTTGCTCTCTTTTACTGCGGCCTCAGGCAAACCAACAATATTGAGAACGGGGAGCCCATTGGCCAGGTGTACTTCGACGGTGACGGGTGGGGCCTGTATGCCGACAGCGGCACGGGTATGAATCGTTGCAAGTGACATGGCTTCCTTTCCATGGTGGTTAAAACAAGTTGTTAGTCCTTAGTCCAAAGTCTCAAGCCATATGAGCCTGTGAATTCTAACAATAGAAGGACATTCTGATTGTCGACTAGCGACTAGCGACTAGCGACTCTAATTCGGCGACCGTCTTCTCCAGCTGCTCAAGTTTTGAGCGGCTACGTGCCAGTACCTGTGCCTGCACCTCGAACTCCTCGCGGGTGACCAGATCCAGCTTATCGAAGGTGGAGTGAAGGGCGGCACGCAGGTTGTTCTCCAGATCCTCCTTCAAGACTCCAACTCCGGGTGGCAGGGTGCTGCTGAAGCGATCGAGGATGCTATCTAATAGGGGCTTGTTCATTGTCGACTCTCAATACGATGGTTCAATACCACTGATATTACGCTATTTATCTGGCTTACGTGTAGTGGCTAATAAAGCACCAATATAGGGCGACAGGCTTTCTGTTGATGCATATGAGTGCATGGGAGAAATGGTTACTGCAATAAAACAGCCATTTTTAGATGTTTCTTTATGTTGGCACACGTTATGCAAAGTCATCTCCTGTGTTTATCTGAATAAAGATTTTTTTTGATTAGGCGTTATTAGCGCAGGAGTAACAAAATGAAGAACATGACTAAATCACTTATTGCCGCTGCAGTTCTTGCTGCTACCAGTACCGCTGTCATGGCTGAGGTTTCCATGAATGTGGGTGCAACCAGCAACTACCTGTTCCGTGGCATCTCTGCAAGTGCGGATAATGCCGCTGTATCCGGTGGTATCGACTATAGCCACGAGGTGGGCGTCTATGCCGGTATGTGGGTATCGACCCTTGATACCGACCTGGGCGAGGAGCTGGATTACTATGTGGGGTATGCGGGTGAAGCCGGTGGTTTTGGTTACGATGCCAGCCTGATTGGCATTACCTATCCGCAGTTGGAGGATTCCAACTACGTAGAGCTGGCCCTATCCGGCAGTTACTCCTACTTCACGGCCGGCCTGGCCGCGACCGTTGCCAGCGATGTAAAGGACGAAAAAGCGACTGCCGAGCAGTTCATTGAGGAGGACCTCTACTACTACGTATCAGCCGAACTCCCTCTGAATGAGGAAATCACCTTGGGCCTGACCGCAGGCAACTACACCTTCGCGGATGATGGCGTTGATGATGCAGAGTTTGATTATACCCACTTCCAGCTGGCTGTTTCCAAAGGGGATGTGACAGTCGCCTATGATGCAACCGATATCGATGATGATCCGACAACGGATTATAAAGAGGATGCCGGTCACTTCACCGTATCCTGGAGCAAATCTTTCTAAGATATTCTCGTAAATATACGAGAACCCTTTTGGTTCTTGCGAAAACCCGTCATGGTTCTCCGCGACGGGTTTTTTTTGTCTAGCTGTTCGATCTACTCAGAAAGTGCAATGCACCACTAACGCGCCATGCACTTTTTAAGTGCCCCGTTTTTGTGCGCTAGAGTGAGAAAAAGTCGAATTTCCCCTGTTTTTAAGCGTCCTCTTTGTTGGCACGCCTCATGCAACACTTCCAGTGAACGAATTTTCTTAAATGAAAAAAGCAGACGTTTTTCTGCACAAACTGGAGGACACATTCAATGAAAATGGTAACGGCAATCATCAAGCCCTTTAAGCTCGATGACGTACGTGAAGCCCTTTCCGAAATCGGAGTGCAGGGTATCACCGTGACTGAGGTGAAAGGTTTTGGACGTCAGAAAGGTCACACCGAACTCTATCGTGGTGCGGAATATGTAGTGGATTTTTTACCCAAGGTGAAGGTTGAGGCAGCGGTTGAGGCGAGTCTGGTCGATCAGGTGATTGAGGCGGTATCCAAGGCGGCCAATACCGGCAAGATTGGTGATGGCAAGATCTTTGTCTCCAATCTGGAGCAGGTAGTACGTATCCGCACCGGTGAGTCCGGTAGCGAAGCCCTGTAACGCATAAGACCCGATAGGAGGGTGAAAAGATGGATGGTTTAATAGAAGTAAAATATGCGTTGGATACCTTCTACTTCCTGGTATCCGGTGCACTGGTAATGTGGATGGCAGCAGGTTTCTCCATGCTGGAGGCCGGTCTGGTCCGCTCCAAAAATACCGCTGAGATCCTTACCAAGAACGTGGCTTTGTATGCTATCGCTAGCGTGATGTACATGCTGGTCGGTTATAACATTATGTATCCGGGTGATGCCGTTTCCAGTATCTGGCCGGGCATCAGCTTCCTGCTGGGTGCCGATAATGAGACCGCTGCCGTTCTGGCGGGTGGTGACGATGCTCCTTACTACTCCGGTATGTCGGACTTCTTCTTCCAGGTGGTGTTTGTGGCAACCGCCATGTCTATCGTCTCCGGTGCAGTGGCCGAGCGTATGAAGCTGTGGGCCTTCCTCGCCTTTGCCGTGGTAATGACCGGCTTCATCTATCCTGTACAGGGTTACTGGAAGTGGGGTGGTGGTTTCCTCGATGGTCTCGGTTTCCTCGACTTCGCCGGTTCTGGTGTAGTGCACATGACCGGTGCTGCTGCGGCCCTGGCTGGTGTTCTGTTGCTGGGTGCACGTAAGGGCAAGTACGGTCCCAACGGTGAGGTCAACGCCATTCCCGGTGCCAACATGCCGCTGGCGACCCTCGGTATGTTCATCCTGTGGATGGGCTGGTTCGGCTTTAACGGCGGTTCCGAGTTAAAGATTTCTGATGTGGGTGAGGCCAATGCCGTTGCGATGGTGTTTGTTAACACTAATATGGCGGCTGCCGGTGGTGTGATTGCGGCACTAATTACCTCAAAGCTGCTGTTTGGCAAGGCCGACCTGACCATGGCACTGAATGGTGCCCTCGCCGGTCTGGTGGCTATTACCGCCGAACCGCTTACTCCTAGTGCCCTGGCTGCGACCATGATTGGTGGTGTGGGTGGTGTGCTGGTGGTGTTCTCGGTTCTGACCCTCGACAAGCTGAAGATTGATGATCCGGTTGGTGCCATCTCGGTCCACGGTGTGGTCGGAATCTGGGGTCTGCTGGCTGTAGTCTTCACCAATCCTGATGCGACTCTGAGTGCTCAGTTGATCGGTATTGTTACCATCTTCGCCTGGGTCTTTGCTGCCAGCTTTATTGTCTGGATGGTCATCAAGGCGGTGATGGGCATTCGTGTTAGCGAAGAGGAAGAGTACGAAGGTGTCGATATCTCTGAGTGTGGCCTGGAGGCCTACCCGGAGTTCACTAACAAGTAGTTAGAACTGTTGCAGGTAAATAAAAAAGGGGCACTTAGGTGTCCCTTTTTTTGTCGACAATATAGTTTTACTAATCTGATAATGACTTGTGAATGTGCTCTTTATTCCCCTTGCAGCAAGCGCAATGTTATCCATATTTCCGATGATCCCATTGAGTGCCTATGGAGGTGGCTCTGCCGGCTTGCTCGCAAACTTCAGGCCGGAACGAGGAGCTGGAAAATGGTTTCTTCTTTAGCTACAGATCTTTGTGGCTACCGTCGCAAAATGGGAGGGTCTTGCTGTGTTTGCAGCCACACAGCCCTGCTTTGCGTCCCTCCTCAATGGTAAATTTTATCGGTGAAAAATTAGTACCCTTGTGACTACCATCGCAGAATGGTTGGTCCTTGCTCAGACCGCAGCTACAGAACCAGTAATCACCGGCCTCCAGTTCGACGATATAGGGCCTCTTTTGTGCGATATGGGGTTCTGACATGGTGTATCCTCCAGTTTTATTTCCCGTTAAACGATAACTTTCTTTGTGGTGAATAGCGAAAACAGTAAGGGGCTCTGCCTGTCGGCACTGACTACTCTCCATTTGGGGCCGCTTGACTGGCAAATCAATCGTGGTGAATGTGTCTCGCTTGCAGGTGCCAGTGGCAGCGGCAAGAGTTTGCTGTTGCGCGCCATCGCCGATCTTGATCCCCACGGTGGAGAGCTGTTACTAGGTGGAGTGAGTGCGTTGTCGATGCCGGGGCATCTGTGGCGTCGCCGTGTAGGACTGCTGCCTGCTGAACCGTTCTGGTGGGCGGAGCGGGTGGGCGATCACTTTGAGGATGGCGAGGGGGAGCTGCTCGAGGCCCTGGGACTTAATCTGGATGCCCTGGAGTGGACGGTTTCGCGTTGTTCTACCGGTGAGCGTCAACGCCTTGCCCTGGCGCGGCTGCTGCAAAACCGTCCCGAGGTGTTGCTGCTGGATGAACCTACCGCGGCCCTCGATCCACAAAGTGCCGAACGGGTGGAGACGCTGTTGCAACGCTATCGACGTGACAATAATGCGGTGGAGATCTGGGTGAGTCACGACCCGGCACAACGCCAGCGGGTGGCGCATCGTCACTACCGCATTGAGGGCGGTGAGCTGAGTGAGGTGGAGGCATGAACTTTATCTTGTTAACGCCGTTGGATTTGGCCCTCGCCTCGCTGCTGGTGGTGGTGCTGTCATTATTGAGTTTCCGCCTGGCACTCGGCATTAGCCGCAAGCTGCTTCTGGCAGCCCTGCGTACCACCGTGCAACTGTTGTTAATCGGCCTGGTTCTCAAACTGTTGTTTGCCAATGCCCACCCAGCCTGGGTGGGGCTGTTATCGGTGGTGATGTTATTGGCCGCCGGTCGCATCGTGATGGAGCGTCAGGAGCGACGCTTTATCGGTTGGTGGGGTTACGGTGTCGGCACCCTGTCGATGTTCCTCTCTTCCTTTGCAGTGACGCTGATTACCCTGATGGTGATCCTTCGCCCTGAGCCCTGGTATCAACCGCAGTATGCGATCCCGCTGCTGGGAATGATGCTGGGCAATACGATGAACGGAGTGGCACTGGGGCTGGAGCGCCTCACCAGCTCGGTACACCAGCAGCGTGGGGTGATCGAGGCGCGGCTTCTGCAGGGACAGCCATGGTGTGAGGCCATCTCTGATATTCGACGCGACAGCATGCGTATCGGAATGGTACCGATGCTCAATGCCATGGCGGCAGCGGGGCTGGTGAGCCTGCCGGGGATGATGACCGGTCAGATCCTCGCGGGTGCAGAGCCGATGGAGGCGGTAAAATACCAGATTCTGATTATGTTCCTTATCGCCTCGGGTACCGGTTTTGGTACCATGGGGGCAGTACATTTCGGTGCACGGCGTCTGTTTGATGAGCGTGAGCGGTTGCGGCTGGATCGGATCACATAAAAGAGAGCCTGAAGTAATGATTGGAACAGGGATGAATAGAAAGGACTGGATGGAATATAGAAAAAAAGGGAAGGGAATGGGACTCCTGCGTTTTATTGTTGTTTTGCCCCTACTGGCTGCTGCCATGTTCTGGATTTGGGGTAAGTATGAGCGGCACGGTTATGAGCTGTACCACAAAAATGCTCGCGACAAGGTGCTGCATGATCTTATCGGCAGCAGAGACAGGCTGGAGTTTTCGCTTAACAGTCATCTGTTTATTCCCCTGAGCATAGAGAGTTTTGTTGTCTCGCGTGGCAGCATGAATAGTGATGAATTTACGGCCTTTGCTGAACGTTTGTGGAGTCATGCCGGAGACGGTTTGATGAGCATTCAGGTCGCGGTAGGTACCGAAGTGCGTTATGTCTATCCGTTGCAGGGGAACGAGTCTGTCGTTGGGCTGGATCTGTTGTCCATTGATGGCCAGGCAGAAACGGTAAGGAGAACCATTGAGGGGGGGAGCATGGTGGTGGCTGGTCCCTATAACCTGATCCAGGGAGGGGAGGGACTGATTGTACGCCAGCCGATATACCGGTCTCAGGCAAAGGGCGGAGCCTACTGGGGCCTGGCAACCATTATCATCGACTGGCAGCAGTTTCTACGTGACTCTGGCGTAGCCGATGTCAGGGGGCTGGATTTTGTGTTGCAGGGGCAGGATGGTTCTGGTGCAGCAGGCAGGGTCTTTTTTGGCGATAAGCAGGTTCTCGAACGCGATCCGGTCAGTCTTTCAATAAGCTTACCCGAGGGCGAGTGGCTGGTATCGGCTACTCCCAGCGGGGGGTGGGCAACACGGGATTCGCATCTACAGGTTGAGCGCTCTGTGTTTTTCGCCATGATGCTACTGGTACTGTTGGTAGCGACGCTGGCGATGGCTTACCCTCGATTGTTGCAGCGCAGAATTGACCAGGCGACGCGTGAATTAGCCGATAATCATGCCCTGTTGGAGCAGCGGGTGGCGAAGCGGACAATTGCCCTCCAGGAGAGTGAGGCGCAGATGCGCCGTCTGTTTGATTCACTACCGTTTCCGGTGGTGGTTACCGCAGTCGGTAGTGGGGCCTATCTCTATGCCAATGATGGTGCCGCTGAGCTGTTTGAGGAGAATAAGGAGCAGCGTGGACAGGTTGCGGGGGATTACTATCAGAATCCGGCTGACAGGGAGAAGCTGCTAGCGGGGTTGCGACATGATGGAATGCTATCCAACCTTGAGGTTGAACTGAAAAGCGGCAAGGGCAATCCATTCTGGGCTCTGCTCTCGGCAGTGACGCTAGATTTTGACGGGCATGATGCCATTTTGCTGTCGATTACCGATATCAGTGAACGCAGGGCGATAGAGCAGGCACACATCGCCAGTGAAAAGAATCTGCGTACCATCTTTGACTCGGTGCCAACACCAATGGCGATTACACGAAACAGTGATGGCAAGCTGGTACGTATCAACAAGGCAGGGCTGATGCTTTCAGGGCTTGGTGTGGGAAGTATGGAAGAGTTTCGTGCCGAAGACTTTTATTGTGATACGCGTGACCGTGAAAAAATTATGCACTTGCTGGAGCTTGAAGGGAGTGTGCAGGATCTGGAGATCTGTATGCGCAGTCTCAGCGGCGAGCGCTTTACCTTCCTTATGTCAGCCATCTTTATTGATTATGAGGATGAACCTTGTTTGCTGAGTAGCTACGCTGAAATTACTGAGCGCAAGAAGTTCGAGCAGTCACTAGAACGGGCCAATCGTGAGGCGTTGCAGGCGATTCAGGCAAAAAATGAATTTCTTGCCACTATGAGCCATGAAATTCGTACCCCTCTCAATGGTGCACTCTCCATGGTCAAGCTGTTGGGACGGACACAGCTAGATGCCCAGCAGCGCGACTATCTCAATGCAATCGATTTTTCTGGTGAGTCGCTACTGCAGATCCTTAGTGATGTACTTGATCTCTCCAAGCTGGAAGCAGGCAAGCTGGAGTTAGAGCAGTTTAATTTCGATTTACGCAATATGGTCGATGAAATGGTGGGGCTGATGCAGGTGCAGTGTGACCCGCAGAGGGTCTCGCTTACGGCAACACTGGACTCGCGCATTCCATCTCAGCTTTGTGGTGATGCCATCCGTTTGCGGCAGGTGTTATTTAATCTATTGGGTAATGCACTTAAATTTACTGAACGAGGTGAGGTTGAGTTACAGGCCAATTTTATCAGTGAGCGTAGGGGAAAGATTGGTATTGAGTTTTCGGTACGTGACACGGGTATCGGTATTGCCGAGGAGGTGCAGCCAAGGCTGTTTGGTGACTTTACTCAGGCCGATTCCAGTATGGCGCGACGTTTCGGTGGTTCTGGTCTGGGGCTGGCTATTTGCAAGCGCATGGTAGGGTTGATGGGCGGTGAAATAGGTGTCGAGAGTGAGCCGGGGAAGGGAAGTCGCTTCTGGTTCCGGCTGGATATGCAGCGCGGCAGTGCGCCGCAGGATAGCCCGAATGGTGAGGTGGAAGTTATTTTGCCCTCCGATGCATTGCGAGTGCTGCTGGTGGAGGATGATGCCATCAACCGCTTTGCCGGTAGTGAACTGTTGCGTCAACAGGGCTGTGAGGTGACGATTGCCGCCGATGGCTATGAAGCTCTGGAGCGTTTTCATGACGGTTATTTTGATGTGGTTTTGATGGATGTTCGTATGCCAGGCATGGATGGTCTGGAGACCACACAGCGGTTGCGTGAGATTGAACCGCATGGGGCCACGGTACCGGTGATCGCTCTTACTGCTGATGTCACTCAGGAGAACATTGATCGCTGCCGTGCAGTGGGGATGCAGGAGGTGTTAAGCAAGCCGATTCACATGGACAGGTTGAGCCGGGCATTGGCTGCCGTTCGTGTTCATGATGGTGCTGACGATAGCCAGATGGTTAACGGCGAAGAAAAGCCATCCAGCGGGCCAGGTTGAGCAGGCTCGCCAGCGAGGCGGCCACATAGGTTAATGCGGCGGCACGTAGTATCTGGCGTACCGCCCTCTCATCTTTTTGATTAATGTAATGGCCGCTCTTTAGCAGCGGCAGAGCCTTGTTGAAGCTGGCATCCCACTCTACCGGCAGTGTTATCAGATGTACCAGTGTGGCCAGCCCCATGCTGGCAAATCCCAATAAAAAGAATAGTAGTCCGCTGTGGGGCATGCGCGTGAGCAGGGTGACCACGGGGATGGCAAACATCAGTATTGCACCCACCTTTTCCCCCCAGTGGGCGAGGGTGACCATGCGGGTGCGGGTGGCGAGTAACGGCTCTCCCTTATGATGTTGAATGGCATGGCCCACCTCGTGGGCGGCCACGGCCACGGCAGTGAGCGAGCGGCCGTTGAAGTTGTCGGGGCTGAGCCGGACTATGCGCTGGGCGGGGTCGTAGTGATCGCCCTTGTCGGTCTGTTCCACTGCCACCTGGCTGATCTGCATACGCATCAGCAGGTGGCGGGCCAGCTCGCCTCCGCTGCCGGGGATATCATCGCGTGGCTGGTTGTAGCGGCGGAAGGTGTACTGCGCCCACCATTGAGGAGCGAAGATGAGGCCGATGACAACAACAAGGATGATCAGGAAGGGCATTGACTAAGGCCTTTTAGCCCAGCTTTTCCTTGAGCACAAAGAAGTCGATACCGTTGTCCTGCAGGCGGCGGCGTGCCTTGTCGAGTTTACGGCGATCCACATAGGGGCCAACACGCACCCGGTGCCAGGTGCTGCTGTCGTCTATCGTTACCTTCTGAATGCTGGGGGTGAGGTTGAGCAGGAACAGCTCGGCCATGCGAGACTGGGCATCCTCACCACTCTTGAAAGACCCCACCTGCAGGTAGTAGTTGGCCTTTTCTACCGGCCTATCTGTTTTTCCCAGCTCCGACTCGGGGATCACCACCTCCTGTTCCGGGAGGATGCTGTAGAAGTCGAAGTTGATACCTTCTCTCTTTGGAGGTGCCTTGGGGATCGACTCTTTCTTTACCGCACGGGTATCGGTACTGGTGGATTTTATCTTGGGCAGACTCAGACCCTTAAAGGGCTCGCCCTCCTGCTGCTGCAGGTAGACCAGGAAGGCGATAAACAGCCCAAGCAGCAGGCCACCCAGCATCCATACGAAGCCGGGCAGTGGTGCCTTTTTCGCTTTACGTGTGGTGGTGCGTTTGGCGTAGTCGCGGGCCATTACATGCTCTCCGGGGCCGAGACGCCCAGCAGGCCGAGGCCGTTGGCGATGACCTGACGCGCTGCCTGGATCAGGGTGATGCGTGCATCACGCAGGCCGCCATTGTCGACCAGGAACTGGTGGGCATTGTAGTAAGTGTGAAAGTCGTTGGCCAGGTCGCGCAGGTAGTGGGCGAGTTGGTGCGGCTCGTGGTTGAGGGCAGCGGCCTCGACGACCTCCGGGTAGCGGCTGAGGTTGCTAAGAAGATCCAGCTCATGCTGCTCTTCGAGTAGTTGCAGGCTATTGAGGCCGCTGTTGCGATTATGGCTTAGTCCCTTTTCATCCATTTGGCGCAATACGCTGCAGACGCGGGCGTGGGCGTACTGAATGTAGTACATGGGGTTGTCGTTGGATTGTGACTTGGCCAGATCCAGATCAAAGTCCATGTGCTGCTCACACTTGCGCATTACGTAGAAGAAGCGTGCCGCGTCGTTGCCGATCTCCTGACACAGCTCGCGCAGGGTGACGAAGGAGCCGGAGCGGGTCGACATCTGCACCTTCTCTCCACCGCGATAGAGGCTGGCGAACTGCACAAGAAGCACGTCGAGCTTGTCGGTATCCTCCTTGTCACCCATCGCGGTAAGTGCGGCCTTTACTCGCGGTACATAGCCGTGGTGGTCGGAACCCCACACATCAATGACCCGGTCGAAGCCACGGTCGAGTTTGTGCCAGTGGTAGGCAATATCAGAGGCAAAGTAGGTCTTCACGCCGTTGTCGCGTACCACCACCCGGTCTTTCTCATCACCAAAGTCGGTGGAGCGGAACCACAGCGCGCCCTTCTCCTCGTAGATATGGCCGGATTGGGTCAGTTGTTCGATCGCCTCGTCTACCTTGCCAGAGCTGACCAGCTCACGTTCCCGATACCACTCATCATAGACGACGCCAAACGCCTCCAGATCCTTGCGAATATCGGCGAGTATTACCTCCAGCGCCTTGTCAAAGAAGATGAGGTAGTTCGCCTCGCCCAGCATCGACTTGGCCTTCATGATCAGTGCATCAATGTGCACCTCTTTATCGCCACCGGCGGGTTCATCGACAGGGATGCCATTGAACACTTCGCTGGAGGGTTGGCGATAGGTATCAGCGTGCTCGCGATGCAGGTCGGCGGCAATGTCCCAGACGTAATCGCCCTTGTAACCATTGCTTGGGAAGGTCAGTTTCTCTCCGGCCAGCTCCAGGTAGCGCAGCCATACCGAGGTGCCGAGGATATCCATCTGCCGTCCGGCATCATTCACATAGTATTCACGGTGTACCTGAAAACCGACCGCAGCCAGCAGGTCAGAAACGGTGGCACCATAGGCGGCCCCACGGCCATGGCCTACGTGTAGTGGACCGGTGGGGTTGGCGGAGACAAACTCTACCTGCACCCGCTTGCCGGCACCGATATCCGAGCGGCCATAGGCTTCACCAGCCTCTAGTACCTCGCCCACCACAGCGTGGTAGGCGGCAGGAGTCATGGTGATGTTGATAAAGCCGGGGCCGGCGATCTCTACCCTGGCCACATGTTCGGAGGCGGGCAGGTGGGCAACGATCTTCTCTGCCAGGTCTCGCGGTTTGCTGCGTGCCGGTTTCGCCAGCACCATTGCAATATTGCAGGCAAAGTCACCGTGTGAGCGGTCACGGGCGCGCTCGATGATGATGTTATCGGGCAGTTCAAAGTCGAATACCCCGGCACTGTGCAGGTCGTGAAGGGCGGCTTTAACGAGTTCCTGAAGATGGGATTTCATAGGGGCAATGGAGACCGGCAGTAGCAATAGAGAATAAGACGGCCATTATCCCTGTTCAAGGATAGGGGTGGCAAGGGACAAACGATGGGGGGGGGGTTGGGGAGGGGGGACGAAAAGCCCCCTCCCTGAGGAGGGGGCTGGCGATTATAGCTTGAATTTCATGCCAACAGAGATGTGTTTGATGTCTGAGGAGTAGATGTTTACATCGGTGTCGATGAGGGTGGCACCAACGGTAACAGCCATTTTTGGGGTGAAATTATAGTCGGCGCCAACACCAAGGTTTCGACCTACGGCCGTTTGCGTCACGCTGGAATTGTTGAAACTATTTTCGTGGGTGATATTTTCGTAGTGAACCCCTACGCGCCCAAAGACACTGAAATCCTGATTAATGGGGTGGGTGTATTTTGCATAGACACCCGCTGTATAATAGGACATCTCTTCTTTATAACTGCCAAAGAAATTAGTGTAGGTGCTCTCCGGGTTCATAATCGTGGTGCTGAGCTCACCCTCGACGGAGAAGTTTTCATGAAGGGCGGGAATGGGGTGCTCGTAACCCACCATCAGGGCCACGCCGGTATTAAAGCCAGCAATGTCGGTGGCGGCCAGTTGTGCATTGATGGACGGCGACTGTGCCTGAGCAACCTGCAGCGGCAGGGAGGCGGCCGCAGCGGCGATAATGAGCATGTTAATTTTCATGATGAACTTCCTTTTTTTCGTTATGTTCTAGAATGGATGAAATAGTAAAGCAGCACTGTAAATTTAAGCACAAAAAGCGAGAGTGTGGTGTGACGTTCTTCTCAATAGAGCTCTACCGGATCGACATCCAGTGACCAGCGCACCTTACGCCCCTCTTTTATGCCCTCCAGTGCACCCGCCCACTGTTTTAGTAAGCGGTGCAGGGCGGCACGGTTACCTGCCTGCAGGAGTAACTGGGCACGGCTACGCCCGGCGCGTCGCTCCATTGGTGCGGGGATGGGACCGAGCAGCCACACCCCTTCGTGGCCGAGCTGTTCGGCACAGCTACGAGCCGCCTCCAGAAAGAGCATTGGCGCCTGTTTGTCTACCGCCTCGGCACGCAGCAGGGCGAAGTGGGAGAAGGGGGGAAGTTCAGCCTCATGCCGCTCCTTAAGGGTGGCCTGGGCAAAGTGGGCGTAATCCTCCTCCACCAGCAGTTTCAACAGTGGATGGTCGGGTACGTGGGTCTGTATTAACACCTCGCCCGGTTTTTCCGCCCGCCCGGCACGTCCCGCCACCTGCACAATGAGCTGGGCCATGCGCTCGGCGGCGCGAAAGTCGACGCTAAATAGCCCCTGATCCGCATCCAGGATCCCCACCAGGGTGACATTGGGAAAGTGATGTCCCTTGGCCAGCATCTGGGTGCCAAGGAGGATCTGTCCTGACTCGGTATGGATCTTTTCCAGCAGCTTGTCCATGGCCCCCTTGCGGCGGGTGGTGTCGCGGTCAATGCGAATCACCTCGCGTTCGGGGAACAGCTGTTGCAGGTGCTGTTCGATACGCTCGGTGCCCTGGCCAATGGGTCGCAGGTCGGGGCTGCCGCAGTCGGGGCACTGCTGGGGAAGTGTGCGCTCACTTGCACAGTGGTGACAGCGCATGCGCTGCTGCCTGGCATAGACCGTCATATTGGCATCACAACGTGGACACTGGCTGTGCCAACCGCAGTCGTGGCACATCAATACCGGGGAGTAACCGCGGCGATTGAGAAACAGTAGTACCTGCCCGTCGCGTTCCAGGTGGTGCTGCATCGCCTGTTGCAGATGAAGTGATACTCCCTCTTCGAGTGTCTGCTGACGCATGTCGAGCAGGCGCATTGTTGGGTGTATCGCATTGCCTGCTCGTTCCGGTAGCAGCAGATGGCGATAGCGACCCTGCAGGGCGTTGTGCAGGCTCTCCAGCGAGGGGGTGGCGGTGCCAAGGATGATGGGGATATCGAGCTGCCGTGCCCGTACCACGGCCACATCACGGGCCGAGTAGCGGAAGCCGTCCTGCTGCTTGAAGGAGGCGTCGTGTTCCTCATCAATAATGATTAGTCCGGGCTGCGTCATCGGGGTAAAGATGGCCGAGCGGGTACCGATAATGATCGCGGCCTCCCCCTTTGCAGCCAGTTGCCAGGCGCTAAGGCGCTCCCCATCAGAGAGCCCGGAATGAAGCAGGGCGATGGGTACCGCAAAGCGGCGGCTGAAACGGTTGACCAGCTGCGGGGTGAGCCCGATCTCCGGGATCAGCACCAGCGTCTGTTTGCCCTGTTCCAGTACCGCGGCGATGGCCTGCAGATAGACCTCGGTCTTGCCGCTGCCGGTGACCCCGTCGAGTAGCGATACCCGAAAACCACTGTCGTCGTTGATGGCGGTGACAGCTTGTTGCTGAGAGTCCGTGAGTGATGGAACGGTATCGGGCTCTGCTCCGTTATCGATAATGGACAGGGCAAGCTCACTGCGCGTGACCCACCCCTTCTCTACCAGGGTGCGCATTATCGGCTGCCACTTCTCCTGGTGCTGTTCAATGACACTGGCGGTGAGCCCGGGTGCCTCGACACCTCGCAGCAGGGTCAGCAGGGCCTGTTGGCGTGGTGCCCGCGACAGCGTTGTGAGTTCAAGCCTGGCCCCCGCCTCACTGAGGCACCAGTGCGCTACCCCCTTCTCATTGGCGGCACGCTCCTGGCGCAGCATCACCGGCAGTGCTGCCTGGAACACCTCTCCCGGCGGATGGTGGTAGTAGTCGCAGGCCCAGCGCAGCAGCTTCATCATCCCTGCATTAAGCAGGGTCTCCTGATCCAGCTGCTTTAGCGCCGCCTTGAGTTTCTCTGGTGGAAGTTCACTGTGGTCGCTGACCTCTACCAAAATACCGATGGTACGCCCACGTCCGAAGGGGATGATATAGCGTTGTCCGGGAACGGGTGTGGTGCCATCGCGGGGGGGGAGGTAGTCGAATAGCCTGCGCAGGGGTGAGGGGACGGCGATACGCAGGATGGGGGAATTCATGCGGCGAGTCTATCACGACTTTTTATGAAAATTTATGCAGTAAATTTAGCCCTTATGTTTAAGGGGGAATCTAGCAAAAATGCGCTAACACTTTGTCATTACAGGAGTAGTTCAGTTATCCACAAAAGCTGTGGATAACTTTGTGGATTGTTTGGGGCCAAACAGTTGCAGGCCGCGAGTTATCAACATTCCTGTTAAATCGTCGAGAAATTGAACGAAATAATTTTTCTATTATAATCATCAGGTTACGAAAGATTAGAGATTACTAATGTTCTATGTGAATTTAAATCTTGACAGATTTGGAATAATTTATTTCCAGTGTGAATAACCTTAAAAAAACCTTAAAAGGGGGCTTGTCACAGGGGAATTTATTGTGTAGTAGGTCACATTCCGTGATGACCGGAAATGAGCCTCTTTTACTGTTTGTAGCCGGATTACCGTGCCCCTGTGCAGAGGGTGTCTCTACGTTTTGTCTATCGGCCTGATCCCGGGTGCAGGCAGACCATCGATACTGTGGTGGTTGTTACGCCGCTGGTAGTCGGACAGCCCCTCAGCGCCCTTCTTCTCTGACCAGTTAATAAGGTCGTCACGTGGGCTCTGCAAGGCCATCAGTGGTACCCCGTAGCCGCAGGATGTCTGTACTCGTGAGACCGCGATACGGATGATCTGTCGTGCCTGTGGTAGCCCATTATCGAAGTGCTGGCAGAGACCCGGCCAGTCGGCATCATCGGGGCGTACCACGTCGCCACGACCATAGAGGCGAAGGATACGGGGTGCCCCTTCGAAGGCGCAGAACATAATGGTAATGCGGCCATTTTCGGCAAGGTGGGCGGCGGTCTCGTTGCCGCTACCGGTGAGGTCATAAAAGGCGACCTGGTGCGGACCGAGCACTCTCAGGCTGTCGAGCCCGCGTGGCGACAGGTTGATATGCCCCTCGCCACCAAGGGGGGCAGAGGCGACAAAAAAGAGTGGTTGTGCCGCGATCCATGTTGCCAGCTCGTTATCAATTTCAGCCAGTACCTTTGCCATTCTCTTCTCTCTTATCTTATTGGTTGTTAAGCCTGGGCTGAGTGTAGCCTTAACGAGACGCCATCCCAAGCTCGACACAAGACAGTGACACTTTGTATGGTTTAACCCGAATGCTTCATAAATCACACACGCTCTCGCTTGTCTCTTGTCCACACAAGGACTTTTTCTCAGTTGGCCGTAATCACCGATACGCCGCTCCTTCGGAAAATCCCTTGTGCGGACAATATCCTGCGCGATCATCGTGCGTATTTATGAAGCATCCGGGTTAAGATGACGGCCACTTTCGATTATTTGCGGATTTTAGCCAATGCCCCTGTGGGAGGAGATTGCCAAGACCATTAGCCAGCACAGCGGCGATGTTTTTGTGGTGCGAGATCGCCACGGACTGGGTGGTGGTTGTATCAATAGCGCCTTTCGTATTAGTGATGGCCGGCGCAGCTACTTCGTAAAGCTCAATAGTGGTGACAAGCTGGCGATGTTCGAGGCGGAGCACGACGGTCTGCACGAACTGGCTGGGGCCGGGGCGATCCGTGTGCCGCAACCGTTGGCCACGGGTGCCGCTGAAGGGCGGGCCTATATCGTGATGGAAGACCTGCCGCTGGGCGGTAGCGGTTCGCAGGCACAGCTGGGGCGAGAGCTGGCGGCACTGCATCGCCACGGTGGCGAGCGTTTTGGCTGGATTCGTGACAACACCATAGGCTCGACCCCGCAGTCTAATCAGTGGAATGATAGTTGGATCACGTTCTGGCGTGAGCAGCGCCTGGGCGCACAATTGACGATGGCGAAAACCAACGGTGGTTCGCGCAAGCTGTTAAGTCAGGGAGAGCGCCTGCTGGCAGATTTTCCCAAACTGTTCGATGGTTACGCTCCGGTGCCCTCGTTGCTGCACGGCGATCTCTGGTCAGGCAATTACGCCTTTATGTCCAGGGATGGACGGTATGCCGATGAGCCAGGAGGCAGCGCGTCGGCGATGTCCAGGGATGGGGTTCCTGTTATTTTTGACCCCGCGGTTTACTACGGAGACCGAGAGGCGGATATCGCGATGACAGAGTTGTTCGGCGGATTTCGCGGCGATTTCTACGCTGCCTACGAGGAGTCGTGGCCACTGGACCCCGGTTATAAGGTGCGTAAAACGTTTTACAATCTTTACCACATCATCAACCACTTCAATATGTTTGGCGGTGGTTACGGCAGCCAGGCCGAGGGGATGATGGGACGGTTGCTGGCAGAGTTGAGCTGAGTGTGAGTGAATTGAGTAAACAGGCGACATCAATCAACAGTAGTTATCCACCAGCGTTTAGTGGGAAATTTTTCGTGCCCCGTTTCTGGGTGACCTGGTTGGGGCTGGGTTTGCTGGCTCTGCTGGCACTGCTGCCAGCCGGCGTGCGACGCTGGCTTGGACGATATATCGGTGATCTTGCCTTTCGTCGTCACCATAAGCGCCGCGCCATCGTTGCTACCAATCTTGCCTGGTGCTTACCTGAGCGTGAGGAGACCGCTCGTGATGAGATGGCGCGTGCCTATTTTCGACTGATGGCCCAGTCCTTTCTCGACTACGGCCTGTTGTGGTGGGGTAGCCGGAAACGCATCGACCGTCTGGTGAGCCTGGAGGGGGGAGAGTTGTTGCAGGCGCAACGCGATGCGGGACGTCCGGTGATCCTGCTTACCAGTCACAATATCGGGCTCGACTTTGGGGCGGCGGCACTGACACGTCTCTTCCCCTCGGTGGGTCTGGTGAAGCAGGCGCGTAATCCGCTGTTCGACTGGTGCATGGCGAAGGGGCGTACCCGTTTTCTGGGGATCCTGTTCCGCCGTGAAGAGGGCATGCGCCCGGTGATTCGTGCGATTAAAAAGGGCCACGCCTTTTACTATCTGCCCGATGAAGACCTGGGGCCGGACAACGCCACCTTCGTCCCCTTCTTTGGCGTGCAGACCGCCACCATCGATGCGTTGTCACGGCTGGCGAAGCTGGGCGGTGCGGCGGTGCTCCCCTTCACCACCATCTACCGTCCGGATCAGGGCAAGTATGTGGCGCGTATCTCTCCGCCACTGGATAATTTCCCCGGTGACGATACGGTGGCCGATACCGCGCGTATGAACCGGGAGTTGGAAAAGTTGATTCGCCAGGCACCCGAGCAGTACATGTGGTCAATGCGCATCTTTCAGACCCGCCCCGATGGCTCACCACCACCCTATACGATGAAGGGCAAGGCAGGCTCTGGTCACCGGGAACGTCCGACGGACTAATAGAGTTCGGGCTCGCCTTCAGGCCGGGTGCGGAAGCGTTTGTAGCTCCACTGATATTGCACGGGACACTGACGAATCGCTTGCTCTACGGCCGCATTGAGGGCGGTGGTGGCGTGTAACGGATCGCGTTCGTTGACCGCCTCATTGCAGGGGAGAAAGTGCAGGCGGTAGCCGCGGCTCCAGGGAAGGCGCTCGGCGTAGCTGACCAGCACCGTGGCACCGCTTTTGTTGGCGAGGCGCGGCAGTAGGGTCATGGTGTTGGTGGCGATGCCGAAAAAGGGGGCAAAGACCCCGTTACCCGCCAGCGGATCCTGATCCGGCAGAATACCGGCCACCTCGCCGCGTTTCAGTAGCCCCAGCATCGCCTTTACCCCGCTGGTATCGGTGGGGGCCAACTCAACGCCCAGGTGCATACGCCCCTCGCGCATCGCCGCCTCCACCGAGGGGTTACGCGGTGGTTTGTAGAGACAGGTGATGGGGGTGTTCGCGGCGATGTAGTGACCGATCAACTCCCAGCTACCAAGATGGGGGGCGGCAAGGATCACCCCTTTACCGCGCTGCAGCGCCGCCCGCAGATGCTCCTCTCCCTCAACCTCTCGCACCAGCCCCATAATGCGCTGGCGCGAGCCGCACCACATGAGTGCCGTCTCCATAAAGGTCTTGCCGGTCTCCTGCAGGCTCTGCACCAGCAGGCGGGCCCGTTGCCGTTCGCTCATCTCGGGAAAGCAGAGTTCAAGGTTACGCAGGGTGATACGACGGTTGCGGTTGGGAAACAGGCTGAAGAGCTGGCCGAACAGTGCCCCGATGCCGTGTAGTAGTGGCAGTGGCAGGGCACCGAGCAGGCGCAACAGCAGGCCGAGGGGTGAGTTCACTAGAGTTCCCGCTCGACGACCGTCGCCTGGTCGCTTCCCTCTGCCATTAGCGGTTTGAGGGTATGTAGCAGGTTGCGGAACAGGTTCTTATAGCGCCCCTCTTCAGCAGCTAGCAGTTCTTTGAAGTGCTGACGTTCAGTCGGCTTGGCGAAGCAGGCGGGGCAGTTATCGGGTACCACTGGCAGTGCGACGTTCTCGGCGAAGGCAGCGGTCTGGCGCTCACGCACATAGACCAGTGGACGGATGATGCGCAGGTCGCCCTTATCGTTCACATAGTGTGCCTTCATGGTGCCGAGCTGGCCCCGGTGGAAGGCCGACATCATAAAGCTCTCGGCCAGGTCATCAAGGTGCTGCGCCAGGGCGATCACGTTATAGCCGTGCTCACGCGCCTGGGTATAGATGGAGCCACGCTTGAGGCGTGAGCAGAAGGCACAGAAGGAGAAGGAGGGGTCTTCGATGAATCGCTCTGCCTCCTCGGCAATCGGTTCGGCATCGTAGATGTAGGGAACCCCCATCTTCTCCAGATAGGGTTTGAGCACCGATGGGTCGAAGCCGGGGATCATCGGGTCGATGGTAATGGCCCCGATCTCAAAGTCGATGGGTGCATGGCGTTGCAGGTGACGCAGCACATGCAGCAGGGTAAGTGAGTCCTTACCACCCGATAGGCCGAGTAACACCCGGTCACCCTCGCGGATCATCTGAAAGTCGGCAATGGCACGGCCAATGGGGCGCATCATCAGCTTGGGGATCTTGATTATTGGCTTCTGTTTGCTCATGGGGAGAAATTTTACCTGAAATGTGACGCGGCGGCAGGGGGTGTTATGCTTGGGAAAACAAATAAATAATGTGGAGAGTTATCAATATGGAAGGATTTGCCTCGTTTGTAATAACTATATTCGTACTGGCCGTGGTGCTGGTGTTCCTCGGCGTCAAGTCGGTGCCGCAGGGGATGGAGTATACGGTAGAGCGCTTTGGTCGCTACACCCACACGCTGCGTCCAGGCCTCAATTTCATCATTCCCCTGATTGACCGCATTGGTCAAAAGATGAACATGATGGAGCAGGTGCTCGACGTCCCCTCGCAGGAGGTCATTACCAAGGACAACGCCATGGTTACTGTGGATGGCGTGGTCTTCTTTCAGGTGATGGATGCGGCCAAGGCCTCCTACGAGGTGAACCAGCTCGAATACGCGACACTTAATCTCACGATGACCAATATCCGTACTGTGATGGGCTCAATGGACCTCGATGAGTTGCTATCCAAGCGTGATGAGATCAACGCCCAGCTGCTTACCGTGGTGGACGATGCCACCACCCCATGGGGGGTGAAGGTGACACGCATCGAGATCAAGGATATCTCGCCGCCACGCGATCTGGTCGATGCGATGGCCCGTCAGATGAAGGCCGAGCGCGAGAAGCGCGCCAATATCCTTGAGGCAGAGGGCTTTCGCCAGGCGGCGATCCTCAAGGCCGAGGGCGAGAAGCAGAGTGTGATTCTACAGGCCGAGGGCCAGAAGGAGGCCGCCTACCGGGAGGCCGAGGCACGTGAGCGTGAGGCCGAGGCCGAAGCCAAGGCGACCCACATGGTCTCCCAGGCGATCGAGAAGGGCGACATTAACGCGATTAATTACTTTGTCGCCACCAAGTACGTGGATGCACTACAGAACATCGCCTCAGCCCCCAATGAGAAACTGGTCTTCATGCCGCTGGAGGCATCCGGTGTTATTGGTGCCATTGGTGGTATTGCCGAACTGGCGAAAAATTCTATGAGTGAGCGCGCGGGAGATAAAGGGTAATGGCGGCACTGTTCTCGCATATCGACCACTGGCACTGGTGGATCCTCGCCGTGGCCCTGCTGGTGCTGGAGGCCTTTGCCCCCGGTACCTTCTTTATGTGGATGGGGATCTCCGCTGTGGTTGTCGGCCTGCTGGTATTAATTGCCCCCGGCATGGGTTGGGAGTACCAGGTCTTCGCCTTTGCCGTGCTGTCGGTGGCCTCCATCGTGGCGTGGCGTCTCTACTTCGGGAAACATCCGGTAACAACCGATCAGCCGACACTCAATCGCCGTGGTGAGCAGTACGTAGGCCGCACCTTCACTCTGGACGAGCCGATAGAAAATGGTAACGGTAAGATTCGCGTCGATGACACCACCTGGAAGATCAACGGCAATGACTGCGATAGCGGCAGCAAGGTCAAGGTAGTCGGTGTTGACGGGGTGATCCTGACAGTTGAGGTGGTCTCTGAATGACAGAGTCCAAACAGGAGGTGCAGCACCTGAGCCCAAAACAGGCGATGGCCCTGATAGAGGAGAACCCAAGGGCGATCCTGGTGGATGTGCGCTCCAATATGGAGTTTCTGTTTGTCGGTCATCCTAAAGGTGCGTTGCACATCCCCTGGATCGATGAGCCGGACTGGGATGTGAATCCCAATTTCGTACGCCAGATCCGTGAGTTGATGCTGGGCGGTATTATCTGTGACGAGGGTGACGGTTGTGCCCCGATTATACTTATCTGCCGCAGTGGCAAACGCTCGGTTGAGGCGGGACAGGCGTTGCTGGAGGCAGGCCTTCGCGATGTTTATAACGTGCTCGATGGGTTCGAGGGTGAGCTGGACGATAACCACCAGCGCAGCAGTCTGGGCGGTTGGCGCTTTGATGGTCTGCCGTGGGAACAGTGTTGAGGTATAATACCCGTTAACATAAGTGCTATAAGCGCATAAACACCATTGTAATTATAAAATAAGATCGAAAAAACTAATAGTAGTTAAAAAATAATAAAGTTCGAAAAAAGTTAAACAGGGAAAGTCGAGAAACCATGTTAAAGACATGCAACCTGACGCGTAACTACTCCATCGCCAGCCTTGTCGGTATCGTGTTGGTGGCAATTTCGCTCGTCTACTTTTATCAGTCGCTAGCGGTAAATGCGTTGATGGAGCGGGAGGGTCAGGCCAATAGTGATCTGACACGCACTATCGCCAACACTATTTGGCCGAAATATGCCGATTTTATCCAGCGTGCCGGGGATATCCCGGTAGCGAAGTTGGCCCGGTTGCCGATAATTGATGATCTTCGCAAGGACATTCTGCACAAGGTGCAGGGGCTGCGCGTGGTCAAGGTAAAGGTTTACGACCTCAATGGTTTGGTCGCCTTCTCTACACAGGTGGATCAGATTGGTGACAACAAGGGAAGTAATGAAGGGTTTGTTACGGCCAGGGAGGGCCGTGATGCCAGTGAAATTATCTTCCGCAATGTTTTCTCTTCCTTTGAGGGGAGTATTTTCGACCGTGACCTGGTCTCCTCTTACATTCCTGTGCGCCGCTCCTTCGACCAGCCGATAGAGGGGGTGTTTGAGATTTACTCCGATGTCACGCCGCTGCTTACTGATATCGAGAACACCAGTAATAAGATCCTGGTCGTCATTACCTCCCTGCTGCTGCTGCTCTATCTTTTCCTGCTGGTTATTGTGCGTCGTGCGCATGTTCAGATTGAGGCCCATGAGGTGGTGCGGCGCCGCGATCAGCTACAGCGCCTCGACTATCTGGAGTACCACGATGAGGTGACCGGACTGCTCAACCACAAAGGTCTGCTACGACAGCTGCAGCACTACGATATGGAGGAGCGTATCAGTAATACGGGGCAGGGGGTTATCGCATTAAAATTGCTCAATCTGCAACCGATAAGTGGCGGTCTGGGCCACCAGCGGGTGATGCAACTACTGCGTCTGGCTGCTGAGCGGATAAAGAGTTGTTCTTCGGGAAGCCATAACCTGAGTCATCTCGATAGTAGTGAATTTGTTCTGGTGGTGGAGAATCTTTTCTCCAACGATGAACTGGATTTTATTGTAGAAAAATTAATTAGTCTGTTTGCCGAACCCTTCATCATCGATGGCAAGAGCGTCACCCTTGCTATAGCCATGGGTGTTGACTCTTCCTGGGGTGACAAGTCGAGTGAATGTCTGCTTAGCAATGCTCAACTGGCTCTCGGTGAGTGCGAGGAGGGAGGGGACAGGCAGAGCCTGCGTTATGAGCAGAACATGGACCTGAGAAAGCAGGAGTACCTCAATCTGGAGGTGGATGTTAGTCAGGCGCTGCAGCGTGGTGAATTTGTCGTCTATTATCAGCCGAAGATCGATTTGTTGAGTGGTGAAGTGGCTGGTATGGAGGCGCTGGTGCGCTGGGATCATCCAAAACGTGGGCTGGTGATGCCCGGCGGGTTTATCCAGCTGCTGGAGGAGCGCGGTTACATCATTGAGCTGGGGCAGTGGATATTGCGTGAGTCCTGCATGCAGTGTCAGCGCTGGCATGAGGCGGGGCATGAGGGCCTGCGGGTGGCGGTGAATGTCTCGTTTAAGCAGCTGTTGAGCAAGGGCTTTAGTGACAGTGTGGCCGATGCGCTGCAACGCAGTGGTCTGCCACCCCATGCACTGGAACTGGAGCTGACTGAGAGTATTCTTGCCGAAGATACCGAGATGCTGGGTGAGCAATTACAGAAACTAAAGTCACTGGGTGTGATGCTTGCCATTGATGACTTTGGCACCGGCTATTCATCGCTAAGTTACCTAATGCACTTTCCCTTTGATTTCATCAAAATTGATCGCAGCTTTATCCGAGACATGATGCATAATCGTGACCACGCGGTGCTAACGAACGCCATTGTCACCATGGCAAAGAGCCTCAAGCTGAAGATAATTGCCGAGGGGGTGGAGACACCGGAACAGTTGGCGCGAGTACGTGAGATGGGGTGTGATGAGGTGCAGGGCTTCTACTTTAGTCAGGCGGTCGAGGCGGCGAGCTTTACCCATGTTATTACTGGAATCAATGCCTCGGCAGGCGCTGCAACACACCACTAAAAGCTGCGGAAGACGAAGTGCACCGATAGCAGTGTCATAATGAAGATAAAAGCCTCTTTTAACAGGCGGTCGTTAATTACCCGCGACATTCTGGCCCCGATGGGAGCCCCGGCAACAGTACCCAGTGAAGCCCATATCACATAGTCAAGATGCAGATTATCGATGCTGTTGATGTGAATCAGTGAGGAGACCATTGCCAGTATCAGCATCATCGGTACCACAATGCCAACCGCACTGCTCATGCTCAGACGAAGCCG
The DNA here is from genome assembly GCA_039714395.1 of Pseudomonadota bacterium. Lineage (GTDB taxonomy): Bacteria > Pseudomonadota > Gammaproteobacteria > Thiohalomonadales > Thiohalomonadaceae > JAPHSX01. The sequence continues at coordinate 134,481 of JBDLJH010000005.1, forward strand.
GTCGCGCAGTGCCGGAATCAACCATTCGCCGATACCCAGTGACAGCAATCCCATAATGAAACCGAAGATGCCGGGTATAGGCAGCAGTGGCTTCACCTGTCTCAGTTGGTAATTGCGCTCCATGGTCTGCTCGGCCTCGGTGTTACGGGCAACGAACATCAGCGCCAGCATCATCGCCATAATGCCAAGGATCAGGCGCAGCTTACTCTCATCAATATAGTGAGTACCAAAGCTGCCGATGATGACCCCGGGCAGGGCGATAGCGGCAAGCAGGAGAGAGAGTTTGAGGTCGGTTTTTCCGCTGCGATAGTAAGAGAACGTGCCACTACCCAGACCGAAGACCTGAATGATGAGTGAGTAGGTGACGGCCTCTACCGGCGCCAGACCATAGATAAGAATCAGCAGCGGTGCCCAGAGAATACCGCCGCCAATACCCACCGCCATACTGATGGTGGATATGGCGAGACCAGATAACAGCAGCAGTACAGCGTCCAGCATCGTCTAAGCCTCTTCGCCCAGCAGGGTGATCTCGTTGAGGAACTGTTGCAGCATCGCTATTTCGTGGTGCATCGCCTCCAGCTCTTCCACGCTGGCAGGGGTATTGTTTTGTAGTTTGTCTATGGTCTGCATGATGGACTCATCCAGTTTTTCACAGGAGGCCATGGTAAGCGATGCCAGCTCCTGAAAGTTACTGGTTAGCTCATTAATCGCCTGCCCCAGCTCGCCAATCTCATCCTTCTGCTCAATCTCGATATAGTGGCTGAGATCACCCTGGTTGATCGCCTGGGAGATGGTGATCATCTTGCCCAGCGGCAGGGTAATGTTCTTGATAAACATCAGCATCACAATCGCCGCCACCCCGGAGAGCACAATAAACATAATAAATATCTTGTCGCGCAGCTGGGCAATGGTGGCGGGGAAGTCTTCGATGGAGTTCTTCTCTGCGCTCGGGATATAGTCGGCGTAAAGGCTCTTCAGATAGCTTATATCGGAGAGCTGTAAGTAGAATTCGAACCCAATCAGGATCGCCGCAATAGCGATCAACAGAAAGTAGTTCATCATCTTGACTTCGAGCTTCCCTATCATCGTGGAATTCCGTCGGCTGGTCTCGGCGCTACAGATGTAGACCGATGAGTTTGAGTGTATAAGATGGCTAGCTTAGCGCCTCAAGGTGTCGATGCAAGGGCTAGACGGTGAATTCCCCTGACCATACCCCATTCTTGAAGTCGATGTGCAGGCTTGTCGGGTGCATCTTCAGCGCAGCGCTGGAGTTAAACTCACGGCGTACAGGGAAGTTGGCGGCGAACTCCACCGGATCACAGGAATTTGCCTCTACCGGGCGAAAGGCGATATGCAGGTGCTCATTTACCGCCAGCCCCTCTACTCCATCACTGCTGCCTGTCTCGTGAAACAGCACCCGCTTTTTCACCACACAGGTGAAATAGAGCTGCATTTCAGCCAGCAGGGGATGGGCACGGCGTGCCAGCTGTCGCTCGGCTCGTTGTGTCCAGCGGACCGTTAACGGCTTATCGTGTAGCGTCAGTTCACTGTTGTGTACCTCAGGGTTGAGCCAATGCTCTAGCCGGGCAAACGGGTTGGGAAACTCGAAGTAGCTGTTTTGCATGCTCATTTCGGCCCTCCTTTAATGCTCTTTAGATCACAACAGAAGCCGTATATTCCACATATATGGGGGTAGGTGAGGTGATCTACAATCAATGCATCCCCAATTCTGAGTATATGTGGTTCTTTATGCGGGCTGTTTAGTAAGGAGTAAGCGGTGTTGGCGGGGGTTGGGTTAAGACGGGGCTGTACTATGACAAGCGTATTGGCGGCGCACTCGTTCAGGGCGAAGAGGGCGCTACCAATACAGTAGCTTTGGTTTGTCTGGATTACAGGTCAATCAACTGGGCATGTACACCATTCTCTTGCGCAATCGACACCAAATCGTGTGGACATAGCTCTTCCGGGTCGTAGGCGACAAACATAAAGTGATCTTTCTCGCTGTGCAGGTGTGCCTCCAGTCCACCAGGCCTATTGCCGAAGGAGCGTAAAAATTCACGCTGTTCATCTTCGGTCATGTTTTCATCAATATGCATCAAAATTTCGGTTGTCATAGTGCGATCCTCCAGTGTGGATGGCTTTATCGCTCGCCAGGTGCAGAGACGACTTGTCGAGTGGCTAAGTAATTAATAGCAGCAGTTGAGAACTATCCTAATAAAACATTTTTCTCACCTTTTTCCCTGCGGCTGATAAGGCTAAGTTCCGGTGGCCTTTCATTACGAGGTAGTTTCTGCTCTAACAAAGTATGGTTAAGCGGCAGGACTCCTGCCATGGCCAGATAGAGTTAAAAGATGTAGGAGATTTCCTCAACACAGAATCTGGGGGATTCTATCTGTACTATTTATTATGGGTCGTTGGGTCGTTGGGTCGTTGGGTCGTTGAGTCGTTGAGTCGTTGAGTCGGTGGGTGGTCGGGTCAATCTTGTGCGTCTGCCGCTAACGGTACAGCCGTTTTGGCAGGTATTGGCGGCAGAGATTAATGAGAAAAAGGGGCTGTTCTCACAAGCCCAGCTCCTTTTCCACATGCAGGGCGATAGTGCACAGCCGGCCCAGGATGTGCCGTTGTACCTTGATGATCTGTTCGACCACATCATTACCGCGATCAAACTCGCCTGCTGCGCCCTCGTCGGTGTGGGCATGGCGCAGGGCAAAGGCCATCAGATTTTTGTGTGAGCGGTCATTATCGAAGGGATAAGGCGTGGTCTTAAGATTCGCTCCAAGCCCGGCGAGTAGTTGTTGAATATCTCCCGCCTGTTCCTGAATACGGTCATGTAGCTTGCCACGCTCCGCACCATTGTAGCTGAGCAGGGTGCGTAGCAGGGTGGTGTGCAGATGCAGGTTCTGTAATTGCGGAACCGACTGCTCGATACGCTCCAGCACCTTGCTAAGTGCGGTGACCTCTTTATGTAACGCGCCGGCATTGTTTATCTCATCCGCCGCTGGCGTATCGAGTAGTGCCAGTGAGGTGGCAAGGCGTTGCACATAGGGTTTTAGCTGGCGTGCTAGCAGGTTGATAGTCTCGTCCAGCCCCTGCTCCTGATCACGACAGGCCTGGTGAATGTGCTCCAGCCCATCTCGTCCTATGGATTCCACTCCCCACTGTCGCCACAGATCGGCACGGTACATCAACTCCTGAGTGGTGACGTCGATAAGGGCCTGTGCATTTTCAACGCAGCGTTTGAGGGCAAGTTCGGCATGTGATCGTCCTGAGGCGATCTCATCCAGTGCCGCAGCGTGCTGCGCAGTAGCTTCCTCATAACTACCCACCATCTTTATGCGGTGGCGTAGTTTCAGAGGGATGAAGTCGCGGTAGAGCTGCTGGAAGATAGCATCAAGCTGTTGCTGCAGCTGCTTGTCAGGAACGGTAGCCGGTATCAGGAGGTTAGGACTTACCGGAATCCCCAGACGGTTGTAATAGAGGCGCAACGTCATGGTTTTTGCCAGTTTGTCAAAGCTACGGAACAGCTTTGTTGCCGGTGAGTTGCCGGGGTAGGCGGCAGGCGCATTCATCTTCGAGACACGACGCAGTCGCTGTCGGTCTGAGGGGATTGTGTCGTGGCATGCCGCCTTTTCCTTCTCCTGCATGGTGCGCAGTTGCTCGTGAATCGATGGCGGGTATTGCTTGCAGCGCAACACCATAGCCTGCACCAGATTTTCTGGCAGGCTTCCCTCCCTGTTCCACCTCTCATTCAGAGTGGGCAGGATATTCTGCGAGGCGAAGGCCAGTAGTCGCTGCTGTTCGATAAGCTGGCTAAAGCCGGTGCTGCCGCTAAATACCAGAGAGACCTTATCGGCGTCCGCCACCAGGCGGTGTACCAGGCGTCGGTTGAGCTGCCGGCTTAGTACTAGCCGCCACCCCAGTGCTTTACGTGAGAGGGCAATAAGCTGTTGCAGTGGTGTAGCGACAACGGCGAGGGGACTCTTTTCGGCGATAAGGTTGGCCAGCGTGCGATCAATGGTGTCCTGGCCATAAATAGCCCGTTGCAACCAGCTATCGCTGCTGCGTAGCAAAAAGGCGGCACGCGGAGAGAGGCTCTTGCTGTTAAACAGCTGTAGCGATTGTGCAATGAGTGCCGCCAACTGGCTGGTGTCGGTGGCCGCTGCCAATGGCGTGCCGATGGTCAGCACATGCCGGTTTAGCACAAAGCCAAGTGGCCCACGCTGGTAACCCAGCCCTACGGCAATGTCGTTGTTAATGCGAATCACCTGGGGCGGTATTGCACCGATCTGCTTGCACACCTCTTCTACAAAGGCGTATAGATCAGGTTCCTGCTCCGGCGTTAATTGAATGCCATGGCGGTGGCCCCGGCTGAACGAGAGCAGTGGCTTGGCTATAAGAAATAGCAACAGCAGACCGAACAGCAGGGTAACCATCTGCACCAGCAGTGCCAGCGGCCCAAAGCCGATCACGGCTGAACCCCAGGTGGTAAACAGGTTGTAATAGAGCAGTCCCACCGAGCAGGCAAGCAGCATCAGCAGGTAGAGGAGGTCAAAGAAGACCTCAGTGGCCGCGGCAAGGATTAGCCCCGAGATGAGTTTCCCCCCCTTGGGGTAGGGGGAGAATTTCGGTAGCTCTGATGCAGGCGTGTTCTGTTTTGGTGTTGCAGCGGGTTTTTCTGCTGCCGGTTTAGTGGTTTTGCTGGTCTGAATGCGAACAACGGCCCCCATTTTAGCCAGCCCAGTCGCCAGCTTCTTCGCCTCCTCCGGCGAGTGGGTACGCTTGATCACCTGCGGCTTGCCACTGAACAGCCGATCCAGCTGCTCGCGCGGCAGCTTTAGCCGCTCGGCAAAGGCCTGTTGGACCTGCGACAGCTCAAAGCCCTCACGTAGCTTGCCACTGAAGATAACGTGATAGGACGGGGCAGTATCCATACGCTACTCTCTCCTTATTATTAAATGTTTGAGAGTTAATATCCCTAAGAGAGTAGTGTACGCCGGCCACCAGCGATATTACAGGCGTCACACTTTGGGCTTGTGCGCCACATAGGCGCATCGCTGCGCCCATGCTAAAATCGCCGGTTATTCTATTAGATAGCCTGAAAGATTCCCCATGACCCAGCACTACACCGGCAAGAACTCCGCAAAACTCGTCGCAGCCCTTAACGAGCGCATCCTGTTCCTCGATGGGGCTATGGGTACGATGATTCAACGCCACAAACTGGAAGAGGCCGACTACCGTGGTGAGCGCTTTGCCGACTGGCCGGTCAACCTCAAGGGGATGAATGACCTGCTGGTGCTCACGCAGCCGCATGTGATCGCCGGTATCCATGAGGAGTACCTGGCGGCTGGGGCAGACATCATAGAGACCAACAACTTCAATGCCACGGCCAGTGATTTGGTGAAATACCAGCTGTCGGATTTCGCCCGTGAGCTGAATGTAGAGGCGGCCCGCGTCGCACGGCAGGCGGTTGATAAATACAGTAGTGAGGAGAAACCCCGCTTTGTTGCCGGGGTTCTGGGCCCCAACCAGAAGACCTCATCCATGTCGGTGGATGTCAGCAACCCCGGTGCGCGTGCCATCACCTTTGATGAGCTGGTAGAGGACTACAGTGTAGCGATTGATGGCCTGATTGAGGGCGGTGTCGACATCCTGCTGGTCGAGACCATCTTCGATACCCTGAACGCCAAGGCGGCGATCTTCGCCATCGAAAGCTACTTTGAGGAGCACAATGTGCGCCTGCCGGTGATGATCTCCGGCACCATTACCGACGACTCAGGCCGTACCATGACCGGTCAGGTGACCGAGGCCTTCTATAATTCTCTACGCCACGCCAAACCGATCTCCATCGGTCTGAACTGCGCCCTGGGGCCAGATAAATTGCGTCAGCACGTTGAGGAGATGAGCCGTATTAGCGAGTTTGCGGTCTCCGCACACCCCAATGCCGGGCTGCCCAATGAGTTCGGCGAGTATGACCTTGATGCCGCACATATGGCGGAGTATCTCGGCGAGTGGGCCGATTCGGGTTTCATCAATATCGTTGGCGGCTGCTGTGGCTCCAGCCCCCAGCATATTAAGGCGATTGTTGAAAAGCTGTCAGATAAACCGCCCCGTAAAGCCCCTACGCTCCCTGTCGAGTGCCGCCTCTCCGGCCTGGAGCCGCTGAACATCGGTGCCGATTCACTGTTCGTCAACGTCGGCGAGCGCGCCAACGTCACCGGCTCGGCCAAGTTCAAGCGCCTCATTCTGGAGGGCGAGTTCGACGAGGCGCTGGCGATCTGCCGCGACCAGGTCGAGGACGGCGCGCAGATCGTCGATGTGAACATGGACGAGGCGATGCTCGACGGCAAGGAGGCGATGGTTAACTACGTCAACCTGATGGCCTCCGAGCCCGACATCGCCAAGGTGCCGGTGATGATCGACTCCTCCAAGTGGGAGATCATCGAGGCGGGCCTGCAGTGCATCCAGGGCAAGGGGGTGGTCAACTCCATCTCGCTGAAAGAGGGTAAAGAGGCCTTCGTCCACCACGCCAAACTGCTGCGCAAGTACGGTGCCGCGGTGGTGGTAATGGCCTTCGACGAGGCAGGTCAGGCCGACACCTTCGAGCGCAAGTGCGAGATCTGCAAGAACTCCTACGACATCCTGGTGAACGAGGTCGGCTTCCCCGCCGAGGACATCATCTTCGACCCCAACATCTTCGCCGTCGCCACCGGCATCGAGGAGCACAACAACTACGCCGTTGACTTCATTCAGGCCACCAGCTGGATCAAACAGAACCTGCCCCACGCCATGATCTCCGGCGGCGTCTCCAACGTCAGCTTCTCCTTCCGCGGCAACAACCCCGTGCGCGAGGCGATCCACTCGGTGTTCCTCTACCACGCCATCAAGCAGGGCATGGACATGGGCATCGTCAACGCCGGCATGCTGGCGGTCTACGAAGACCTGCCCAAAGAGCTGCGCGACAGGGTCGAAGACGTGGTGCTCAACAAATCACCCGAGGCGACCGATGCCCTGCTGGCGATTGCCGACAACTACCGTGGCGACGGCTCCACCGCCGAGCGTAAAGAGGATCTCGCCTGGCGCGAACTGCCGGTCGGCAAGCGCATCGAACACGCCCTGGTCAAAGGGATCGACACCTACGTGGTGGAAGATACCGAAGAGGCACGTACCAGCTTCACCGACCCGGTCGAGGTGATCGAAGGCCCGCTAATGGACGGCATGAACGTGGTCGGCGACCTGTTCGGTGCCGGCAAGATGTTCCTGCCGCAGGTGGTCAAGTCCGCCCGCGTCATGAAAAAGGCGGTTGCCTACCTGCTGCCCTACATCGAGGCGAGCAAGAGCGGTGCGGCGCAATCCAACGGCAAGATCCTGATGGCCACGGTAAAGGGCGACGTGCACGACATCGGCAAGAACATCGTCGGCGTGGTGCTGCAGTGCAACAATTTCGAGGTGATCGATATCGGCGTGATGGTCCCCGCGGCGGATATCCTCGCCAAGGCCAAAGAGCACAATGTCGACATTATCGGCCTCTCCGGCCTCATCACCCCTTCGTTGGACGAGATGGTACACATCGCCAAAGAGATGAAGCGCCAGGGCTTTAGCGTACCGGTAATGCTCGGCGGTGCCACCACCTCCAAGGCGCACACCGCAGTGAAGATCGACGGTGAATACGACGAGCCCACCGTTTGGGTTAAGGACGCCTCGCGCGCCGTCGGCGTGGCGCAGAACCTGATCAGCGCGAACACCCGCACTGCCTTTGTTGAAGAGTTGCAGACCGAGTACGACCGCGTACGCAGCGACCATGCCGCCCGCCATAAAAAGGCGACCTATGTTTCGCTGGCCGAGGCGCGCGCCAATCGCACGCCAATTGATTGGGCGACTTACGTTCCTCCAGTACCTAAGGATTTGGGGGTTACCCTGTTCGATGACATCGACCTCAACGACCTCATCCCCTACATCGACTGGACCTTCTTCTTCCACGCCTGGGAGCTGAAGGGACGCTACCCGAATATTCTCGACGATGCCGAGAAGGGCGAGACCGCCCGCGAGCTGTTCGACGAGGCGCAGGCGATGCTGAAGAAGATCATCGATGAGAAGTGGCTGACGGCGAAGGCCGTGGTAGGAATGATGGCGGCGAATACCAGCGGCGACGATATTGTCGTGTATGAGACCGACGATCGGGATGTTGAGGTGGGTCGCTTCCATATGTTGCGTAAGCAGGTGAAGCAGCCGTCTGGTGACGCACAGGGACGTGCTAATGTCGCGGGAGGCAGGAAGCCGGGAGCGACCAAGTGGAATGAGTCACTGGCCGACTACGTCGCCCCGGCCGATTCCGGTAGGGCCGACTATGTCGGGATGTTTGCCTGTACCACCGGCCTGGGTATCGATGCCAGGGTCGAGGCGTTTAAGGCGGCGCATGATGACCACAGCGCGATTATGCTGCAGGCGATTGCGGATCGTCTGGCCGAGGCGTGTGCCGAGTGGTTGCATGAGATGGTGCGTAAGGAGGAGTGGGGTTACATGCCCGATGAAAACCTCTCCAATGAAGAGCGGATTAAGGAGCAGTATGTGGGGATTCGTCCTGCCCTGGGGTATCCCGCCTGTCCTGACCATACGGAGAAGGATCTGTTGTGGGAGTTGTTGGAGGCCGAGGAGAAGACTGGGATTTGGTTGACTGAGTCGAAGGCTATGGTGCCTACGGCGGCTGTGTCGGGGTTGTATTTTTCGCATCCTGAGAGTCGTTACTTTGCGGTTGGCAAAGTAACCCAAGAGCAGGTTGAGGATTATGCTGGGCGTAAGGGGATGAGCAAGGACGACGTCGAAAAATGGATTGGACCTAATCTGGGATATTAATACAGCAAGACCAAATCATCTCTCCGCATCGAATTAATAACGCTTGACGTTAATAACGCCATGCGCTATTAATTACGCATGATAAGGAGTTTCAAGTCTAAAGAAACGGAGAAACTATTCCAACGTGAGCCTGCACGTCGCTTGCCACCCAACATCCAAACAGTGGCGTTGCGTAAATTACTCATGTTGGATGCCTCCACTACACTAGATGACTTGAAGATCCCACCAGCCAACCGTCTGGAGGCTCTGCGAGGTAATCGCAAAGGCCAACACAGCATACGCATAAACAATCAATGGCGTATCTGCTTTCACTGGAAAGACGGTAATGCCTACGATGTTGAAATTGTTGATTACCACTAGGAGTCAATCATGGCTAAGAAAAAACTTAATCCCATACATCCCGGTGAGATCTTGCTGGAAGAATTTCTTACGCCTATGGAGATCAGCCAATACCGTCTAGCCAAAGACATTCATGTACCCGCTCGCCGAATTAATGAGATTGTTCATGGCAAACGTGCCATCACCGCAGATACCGCACTTAGGCTTTCACGATACTTCGGTAACAGCGCTGAGTTTTGGAGCAATCTGCAAAGTGCCTATGAGCTGGATGTTACCAGAGAAGATATTGGTGAGAAGTTGGAGAGAGAGATAGAGCCTGTGGCGGCGTGACGGGATAATCGTGGTCTGTCCCCGATTTACTAGCGTTTACCGGAAATAAGGGATTAATAATGGTTTCAGATAGAAAATCTGCTTTTGACACGATTTCTCGAGTCATGGCCTTATCGACTATTGCTAGCCACTACCGGATACAGAAGCGTTCCCGAAATTACTTCTTCTGTGCGACCAATGCGGAAGCTAGGGAGTGACTTGGCCAACTTCCGCTGATAGCCAACTAATAGACTAAAGGACATTTTCATAACTACTTCTGCTATGCAGACCGAAGAAGACCATATGGATTAGCTAAGTTATCGTCAGCCAACCATCCAAGAGCAGGCATTCAACGCCGTGCCAGCCAAGGGTTTATTGGGCTCGAAGGTTACCAGCGCTTCCTTCTTATCACTCTCAACAAAGGCTTTAATAGCTAGGCTTTGGTTGGCTTTCGCTCTCATGCAAAAAGACTGATTATGCTTTATATGATGGGCATAAAACCAAAAAGCGCAATAACCTCGGTCGTATATAACTAGATCATTATAACGGGCGTATTTTAAGTGTTCAGCTGCGCAATGCTTCTCTGAGGTACCTTTATGATTTATGCTCGAATCAATCACTATATGATTCAGTACGTCATAAAAAGTCGAGGCCATTGCTATCGTACAGTCGGCTTTGCCAAGTCTTCCTTTTTGAACACCAAAGTGTTCTGTGATCTCCGTTTCATCAGGTAAACGAATAGATGTTCCATCAATAGCGCATAGTCGAAAACCTTTCCATGTTTTATATAGCTGTGGGTTTATATAGATGCTACCGTTCAGCTGGCGATTGAGTTCAGTAAATGCGGTGTGCGATAGCTGTTTTCTAGCCTGAATGAATGCGGATTTTGTAATGTGTTGAGAATTGTCATTGTTCTCATTAATGGTTTTTAAGAATTGATCAAGTTCAACCTGATTGGAGTGCTTTCTCAAGTTGAGTAAATAAAGGATTAGGGTGGGGAAATTAAGTAGACGATTTCGTGTAAAATCGGTGTCAGAGAGACGATGTTTTTCTTTAAATGCTTTGTCGTTTATAGTCTGACTTATGCCTGCATAAGTATTCTTAAATGAGCTTAGTTAATGTCATATTGGGTACTCCTAGTGGCTGATTTTCGCTTTTCATAAGATGTTTATCTTTGCATAATCAATTAGTTACTTCTTAACTTACTGGCATTGAGTCTGCCCTATTGATTTGTATGACCCCATTGATTCTTTGTTCCCGTACTTATTGCAATCCTTCATACCAATCCTCATACTTGAGATTGTCAGGCTCTGTCTTTAGTGCCATCTTCGCATCATCTAAGGCATTTTCGTACTTATTAAGATTCATATATGCTTTGCTTCTCTCGTAATGCATCTCTGCTAAACGCTGCATATCTGGCTTTAACTTTATACCCATACTGTAATCTCTTACTGCATCAGCGTATTCGCCTAACTCATAGTATGTATATGCTCGGTTATTATATGCAGTTATATTTGTTGCATCTGAATTAATAACTGATGAGTAATCATTAACAGCCATTAACTTATCACCAATTTCAGCATAGCAATTCCCTCTGCGTATGTATGCATCCCAATACATGGGATTAACACTTATTGCTTTATCAAGATCACCTATTGCTCTATCAAATTTACCAGCAATCATATATGCACCAGCTCGAAGGTAATGGAGATTGTAATCATTTTCCTTAGTGTTTATTGCTTTATCGTAATAATTAAGCGCTTGTAAAATCTCATTATCCATTACATATAACTCTGCCATCCCAGACAGTACATGAGGGTTGTTCAGCTCGATATCGGCGGCATATTCAAAATCATTTCTTGCCTTATCATATGTCGAAGAGTCATTTAAATACATCCACCCTCTATTCACGATTGCATCGACATATTTTTTATCGTGCTGTATAGCTAAAGTATAATAATTGATAGCTTTCCTGCTGTTACCCAACTCACCCCATATTACTCCCAGAAAAAAGAACGCTCTCGGATCACTCGTCCTTATCTTAGCAACAACCTCATAATCAGAAATTGCGTGCCCATAATCACCCATTTCGGCATATGAGTGAGCTCGAATCAAAAGTGCTTCAGCATTATATTTGTCGCCTTCAATAACCTTTGTTGCTTTAGTTATCGCATTATTATATTGCTTCAAATTATAGTACTCGGAGGCCTCAATGGTACTCGCATATACATCACCCACTGATTCCTCACCACTACAAGGCAACACAATAACGAAGTATAAAGCAATTATTGATAATCTTGTCATCGGGTCACCACCTAATCTCTATGAGCCTAAAGTTTTCCGGGCGCTTTTCTGGCGGCAATTCAGAATAATCATTCACAATGGTATATAAATAAACGGGCAACATAGAGGGGACGTTAGCCAAAATATCTGGCACACCGCACTGTGTTACAACCTCCACAAACGAGTCATGATTCTTACCAAACTGCCAGCCACTTCCAATTTTATTTTCTATTATCTTACCAACGGTGCCACCAGGTGGCACTATCGTACCTGGCCTTCCAACTGTATGTGGCGCATTAGGTGCAGGCCACCTTTCCAAACCATAAATATCAATCCAGTTCAAAGGATCACTGAACACATACCCATAAAGATTAGCATCCCCACCCGCAAACCGAATAGGATCCTTACTAGTCCACCGCCCCGTTACGGCATCATAATCCCGCGCCCCAAACCTCACCAACCCCGTATGCAGATCATCAATCCCCCCCGCAAATCCAAACGGCTGAAACCCCGGATTGGTATCATTAATCACATTACCAAATTCATCAAAGTCCATCCGCTGCACCACCTCGCCGGTCGTGCTGTTGACCACCAAACGCGGCGATCCAAGATGGTCAGAGAGGATGCGATAACTAATGCCCTCCTTCACCATATAGTCCGGCACATTGCCCTTGGAGCCATAGACAAAACGACTGACCACATTCCCTGCCCCATCCAGCTCGGCAATCGGGTTGAGCTGATCGCGATAAAGAAAGCCCTGCGTGAGCGCGCCGTTGACCTTCTTGCCTATGCGCCGGTTACTGGCGTCGATGAGGTAATCAACCGTCACATCACCCGAAATAACGGGGTCAGGTCTTGCCTTTTGCCTTTGCAGCTTTCAGCAAACGACTAACCCTTGAGTAATGCAGCCCAAAATACTCCCCTATTTCTTTCATACTATAACCGCCACTGGCATAGGCCATGACTATACCCTCATCCCTCGTTGTTGCTAGCTGTTCGTACTCCTGTAGCGTCTTCGCCACCTTTCGCCTCTGCGCCAGGGGCACCTCACAATTCCGGGGACAGTATACCTATTAATACTTAACTGACGGCTTTCTTCCAGGTTGCCTTGGAGTAAGCGCTCTCCCTGTGAGTGATTCCAACACAGAGACGAAACTTTGATCCCCAAGCGGCCTGCCCGTTCTTGAATGGAGTGCGATCACATCATAGTCATCAATATCGCTTTCGGAATCTGAAAGGTAACCTCTCCAGTCACCGACCCTGTCCAGCATCGGACGCACCTTCACTAGTCCATCATCAACACCTTTAAAGTGTGCCGTCGCACTCGACCAGGGCCAATCGGCAGGTTCATTGCACAACCTTGCTACAATCGGGTTCCTTTCTACATAACGCACCGTAGCCATCAGATACACCTCATCCATCACAAAGGAGTGAAATCGTTCTTGCCACAGGTGGCCCCGCCACCCCTTTCTGAAATTTACATGCCGAGTATACCTTCTATGGACTTCTCCCAATGTTGCCCTAAGACCATCTTCTTTGGATGGCACCATGACTAGGTGGATATGGTTAGGCATCAAGCAATAAGCCCAAACCTCCGTTCCATACTCTCTGGAATACTTTGAGAGAAGCTCGATGTAGTAACGATAGTCGTCATCACAAAAGAAAGTCTGCTGACGACGGTTGCCACGCTGTGTAACGTGGTGGGGGTATCCTGGAACAACAAGACGAGCCATCCTGGCCATTTTTATTCCTTATTAGTCGCTTCCTATACAGGTATTCTAGAGCTTATTTGGAAATAGGTATACTGTCCCCGGAATTCCCTTATTTATTCATTACGATAGTTTTATCTGTGAAGGTTAGCGAGAAGCCGCTATTTCAACAACTCTGACCCCTTGATTACTTGATTCTCACTGCCATTACCATCCAGTTCTACAATCGGGTTGAGCTGGTCTTTGGGTTTCAACGACTCTGACCCCTTGGTTTTCTGATAGCAAAACACCATGCATGTTCCCTACAAGGGTAAAAAAAGTGTTAACTCATTGATATTACAGTTGGATTTATGGGGATGCCTCAGACCCTGACCC
>JBDLJH010000006.1:0-144514 GCA_039714395.1 Pseudomonadota bacterium
GACGGTGATCGACTGGAAGAGGAAAACAACCGGTTTATATAGCTTCATATCCCTTATACTCTATCTCAAATTCAGTTTGGCAATCTTACCCCATGGAGTATTAGGAGTCTGTCGGATTTGGATTAACCTACTGCGCAGATAGGAGAGCGGCCCAAATTTCCTCGATTCTTCGTTGCGTAGAACAACTATGCGCCTCAAAATCGTGAAAATTTGTTCTCGCTCTCCTATTATGCTCGCTACGATTCCCCAAACCCGACAGGCTCCTTATCGCATGACCACCTTGCAACAGATAATCGATTACTGTGACACCCTTCTCAACGTGGCTGACTATCAGGACTACGCTCCCAATGGCCTGCAGGTGGAGGGGGGGGGAGAGGTTCGCCGCATCGTTAGCGGGGTGACCGCCTCACAGGCGCTGATTGATGCGGCCATCGAGCTTAAGGCCGATCTGCTGCTGGTGCACCACGGCTATTTCTGGAAGGGGGAGTCTCCCGCTATCGTCGGTATGAAGCAGCGTCGTATTAAGGCGCTGCTGGATCACGATATTTCGTTGCTGGCTTACCACTTGCCTCTGGATGGTCATGCTGAGCTGGGCAATAACGCACAGTTGGCCAGGGTGTTGGGGCTGGCCGATGAGGGGCGTTTCGGCCACGGCCCCGATGGGGGCATTGCCATGTATGGGACCTTGAGTGAGGAGATGTCTTCCCAGGCGTTGGCACGGCTACTGAGTGAGCAATTGGGCCGTGAGCCGTTGCTCGTTGAGGGGGGAGAACACCCTATACGCCGCGTTGGCTGGTGCAGTGGTGGGGCGCAGGGTTATATCGAGCAGGCAGCGGCCCTGGGACTGGATGCCTATATTAGTGGTGAGATATCAGAGCCCACCGTTCATACCGCCCGCGAACTGGGTATCCATTATTTTTCCGCAGGGCATCATGCCACCGAGCGTTACGGTGTACAGGCATTGGCGGATCATTTAGCCGACCATTTTACTGTGGAAAATCACTTCGTGGATATCCCGAATCCGGTCTGATTTGCGGGGCGATCAACTTGACCTGAATGCATGATTTGTAAGACAATTGCCGGCTAATATTTTAGGGGATAAGTGTTTCCTAATTTACTGAATTTCCGCGTTATCCCTTATCCGGGGTAGCGCAGGGCTAGAAATAGCCCCCCGAAAATGTTTTTTTTCAAGTCTTTAAATGTTGGGAGAGACTTAATGAGCACAGAAGGCGTAGATAAGGGTCGACGTCGCTTCCTGACCGCAGCCACCAGTGTGGTGGGTGCGGCAGGTGCAGCGGCGGTTGCCGTCCCGTTCGTATTATCCATGCAGCCCAGTGAGCGTGCCAAGGCCGCTGGTGCACCGGTGGAAGCGGACATGAGCAAGCTGGAGCCGGGTCAGATGGTGACCTATAAGTGGCGCGGCAAGCCGGTATGGATCGTTCGTCGTACCGAGCAGAACCTGGCGGACCTGTCATCACTTGAGAGTGTCCTGCTGGATCCGAACTCGGATAACACCGGACAGCAGCCCGAGTGGGCCAAGAACGCCACTCGTGCGCAGAAGGATGAGTACCTGGTACTGGTCGGTATCTGTACCCACCTCGGTTGCTCGCCGACCTACCGCCCCGACATTGCCCCGGCTGACCTCGGTGCCGACTGGAAAGGCGGCTTCTTCTGCCCCTGCCACGGTTCCAAATTCGACCTCGCCGGTCGCGTCTACGCCGGTGTCCCTGCGCCGAGCAACCTGGTTGTTCCGCCCTACAGGTACCTGACCGACAGCACCATCCTAATCGGTGATGACGAAGGAGTGACCGCCTGATGAACAACATGCTAATGCAACTTCTGGGCTGGGTGGATGCTCGCTTCCCCCTGACCAAGATGTGGAAAGAGCACCTTTCCGAATACTACGCACCGAAGAACTTCAACTTCTGGTACTTCTTCGGTTCCCTGGCGATGCTGGTGCTGGCCATTCAGATCGTATCTGGAATTTTCCTCACCATGAGCTACAAGCCTGACGGCGAACTGGCCTTTGGTTCGGTCGAGTACATCATGCGTGATGTCGACTGGGGCTGGCTGCTTCGTTATATGCACTCTACCGGGGCCTCTGCATTCTTTGCCGTGGTCTACCTGCATATGTTCCGTGGCCTGATGTACGGTTCCTACAAGGCACCGCGCGAGCTGATCTGGATCTTCGGCTGCATGATCTACCTGGCGCTGATGGCCGAGGCCTTCCTTGGTTACCTGCTGCCATGGGGTCAGATGTCTTACTGGGGTGCCCAGGTTATCGTTAACCTGTTTGCTGCCGTACCGTTTGTGGGTGAGGAGCTGTCAATCTGGATTCGTGGTGACTACGTTATCTCCGATGTGACCCTGAATCGTTTCTTCGCCTTCCACGTTATCGCCGTGCCGCTGGTTCTCATCGGTCTGGTTGTGGCACACATCCTCGCCCTGCACGAGGTTGGCTCTAACAACCCCGATGGTGTTGAGATCAAGAAGAACAAGGGCCCGGATGGCAAGCCGCTGGACGGCATCCCCTTCCACCCTTACTACACGGTGAAGGATATCGTGGGTGTGGTCGGTTTCCTTATTATCTTCTGCGCGATTCTGTTCTTCGCCCCGGAGATGGGTGGCTACTTCATTGAGCCCCCCAACTTTGAGCCGGCTAACTCACTGAAGACCCCTGAGCACATTGCCCCGGTCTGGTACTTCACCCCGTTCTACGCCATGTTGCGTGCGGTACCGTCAATTGCCGGTTCTGCCTTCCCTGGTGTAGTGGTGATGGGTGCTGCGACCATGATTCTGTTCTTCCTGCCGTGGCTTGATCGTAGCCCGGTGAAGTCTATCCGTTATCGTGGTCCCTGCTTTAAGATTCTGCTGGGCCTGTTCGTTCTTGACTTCATTTTGCTGGGATGGCTCGGTATGAAGCCGTCTACCGACTTGCTGACCTTGATCGCGCAGATTGGCACAGCCTACTACTTCGTATTCTTCTTCGCTTTGGCCATCATTCCGAAGTTTGAGAAGACCAAGCCGGTACCGGAGAGGGTTACAGGATGAAAAAACTAATCGTTGCATTTGTACTTGCCGCCCTGCCTGTACTGGGCATGGCTGCCGGTGGCGGTGTCCACCTGGAGAAGGCCAACATCGACCTGCATGACAATGCGTCATTGCAGCGTGGAGCCCGGATCTTCGTTAACTACTGCCTGAGCTGCCACTCGGCCGCTTACCAGCGTTACAACCGCATGGGTAAGGACATCGGCCTGAGTGATGAGCAGGTAAAGGGCATGATGCTGGCCGGTGAGAAGGTCGGTGAAACCATGACCATCGCCATGCCGACGGGTGATGCAAAGAAGTGGTTCGGTAATCCTCCGCCCGACTTGAGCGTGATTGCTCGTGCCCGTGGTGTTGACTGGCTCTACACCTACTTCAAAACCTTCTATATCGATGAGAGCCGTCCCTTCGGCGTTAACAACGCCGTGTTCGCCGATGTCGGTATGCCCCACGCACTGTGGGAGCTGGAGGGTATGAAGAAGGCGGTGATGAAGACCGAGACCGACCATGACGGTAACGAGCACACCGTGATCGCCGGTTATGAGATGGTAACGCCGGGTAGCATGGATGAGAAAGAATATGATCAGGCCGCACGCGACCTGACCAACTTCCTCGCCTACACCGGTGAGCCGATCCAGCTGAAGCGTCAGCAGCTCGGTGTGTATGTACTGATCTTCCTCTTCTTCTTCTTTATCGTGGCCTACATGCTGAAGAAAGAGTACTGGAAAGACATACACTAATCATGGTCGCGGGTGGTTGTGCTAGAATGGGCGACCGCTCTGCGGCGGTAAGGTAAAGGTAAGATAAAAACGCCGCTGCAACATGATTTATAAAGAGGGGGCTGCAATGCCCCCTTTTTGTTTTTGGAAAGATTTTTAGGAGAGCTTATATGGGTGCCGTCGCTAACCGACGCTCAGTAATGACGCTGTTTTCTGGTGATACCGATGTCTATAGCCATCGTGCTCGCCTGGTGCTGGCTGAGAAGGGAATAAATGTCGATATCGTTCCTGTCGAGGCAGGGAATCTGCCCGAGGATCTGATTGATCTGAACCCCTACGGGTCGGTACCGACCCTGGTCGATCGCGAGCTGGTACTCTACAGCTCACAGGTAATTATGGAGTATCTGGACGAGCGTTTCCCGCATCCTCCGCTGATGCCGGTGGACCCGGTCTCACGTGCCAACAATCGCCTGATGGTCTATCGTATTGAGCTGGATCTCTACAATCCGCTCGACATTATCCTTAATGGTAGTGACAAGGCCGCCACCAAGGCACGCAAGGTTATTCGTGATAATCTCACCGCCGTTAGTCCGGTATTCGAGCATAAACCGTTCTTTATGAGTGACGACTACTCGCTGGTTGACTGCTACCTCGCTCCGCTGTTGTGGCGTCTGCCTAAACTCAGCATCACCCTGCCCAAGGACGCCTCACCGCTGCTTGAGTATGCTGAGCGGATCTTTGCCCGTGAATCCTTTCAGGAGAGTCTCACCGAACTGGAAAGGGAGATGCGCTAGAGGCGCACTGCTATTCATTCACAGCGAGATTGAAACAAGACCATGACCCCCAGTCGCCCCTACCTCATTCGCTCCCTCTATGAGTGGATACTCGATAACGGTATGACCCCCTACGTACTCGTCGATGTGGCGGATGAGGAGGTGGTGGTACCGCAGCAGTATGTAGAGAACGGGCGTATTGTGCTTAATATCAATCCAGGGGCCGTGCAGAATCTACAACTAGGCAATGAGCTGCTTGAACTCGATGCCCGCTTCAGCGGGCAGCCGATGCATGTCTCGGTGCCAGTGATGTCGGTGATGGCCATCTATGCCCGTGAGAATGGGAAGGGGATGGTGTTTACCGAGGAAGATGGTGGGGGGGATGAGCCGCCACCGGAGAAGGAAGAGGATAAGCCTAAGCGGCCAGCGCTTAGGGTGGTGAAGTAATCGGAAAGGGCCTCTTTATGAGGCCCTTTTTTATTGGATGTGGGTTTGTGTCGCTGGCGCGACGGTTTGATCTAATGCGGGGGGCTGCCCCGCCGCAGCTCACTTTTTATGAAGTCCGTCCATGGACTTCACCCTACGGGCCAGCTAAAGCTGTTCCAATTTGCTCCCGGCAAATTGGGTCTTGCGCGGCCAAGAGAAAGTAAGCAAAGAGGCCGCTCTGTACGAGTCAAGGACATAGGTTACACTTTTACCGTCCAGTAAGGCGTTTTACCTCCCTTCGGGCAGCTAAAGCTGTGCGATTCGGCTATCGTACCGAATCGTCGGCGATGTAGAAGGGCAGGGGTAAACAATCGCTAGCCTGACATTTCAATCGAGTCTGTCTTTTGGTTTCTTTTGGTTTACAGCTTCACGAAGCATCATATTTAAATGTTGAATTAGAAAGCGTAGCTCATACCGAGTGAAACTATGTTTACAGTAGTGTCTCCACCCTCGAACCCATAAGTATCGTAGTCAAGATGGGCAGCCAACTCCTCATTTATTGCAAAGCTAGCGCCGATACCTACTGTTATATCAGTACCTGAGTTGTTGTCAGTTGAAGAACCAGTAGGAGCAGTCAAGGTATTATCGACACTGTATGATGCTAAGCTAGCTTTTCCATAAACACTAAATTTATTGTTGAGTTGTGCAGTGTACTTCGCACCAAGTGTGATCACAGAACCATCCAGTTCAAAGCGGACTCCATCGACGAGCGTGATATAGGTGATACCTTCATAATTGAATGTATCACCACTATTCAAGCTCAGAGTGGTGACTACCCCTAAATTTATGTAAGACCCTTCAACAGACCAATTATTCCCGAAGTTGTATCCTCCGTAGACCTTGTAAGGATTACCATCTTCCTCAAGGGAACCGGTTCCAGTGACTCCAGATACACCAGAATCCATAGTGGATTGTCCTAGCGAAATGCCGATATAGCCTCCTGGTTCTGCCGCATAGCAGGCTGTTGACAAACCTAATGCTGCAAATGCAATTAGTGACTTTTTCATAACAATCTCCTTATTTATTACGTACGCTTAATGATGATGAAATTTTGAGGGTATTAATTAAAGAAACGATTAAGTCATAGAATGGCGTTCAGATCGGCACAGAAGTGGAGTTGTTAGCAACCTAGCTGGTTACAGAATGAACATCCATTAGGTATCAGTATCCAGAGACAAATAAAAGTTGTCAATAAGTTATGTTTGTTGCGAAAAAGAGGACGGAGGGATTAGATTAGCATAGCGTAATCGTACGCATGTGAAGGCATCACACATCTTTCCTTCCAGGGCATTCGTATACAACTCAAAATCCCCGCTACTGTGAAGACAAGCAATCACCCTCTCAAACATCTTTTCAAACTCGCGCATAATCCCAAGCGCTATCCCTGCAGCCTCAGTCTTGGGATACTCATATGGCCCCGTTGAGATCGCAGGAAAGGCAATACTTTTAACTCCATGCTCCAATGCCACTTCAAAACTCCGCTGATAGCAGGAGGCAAGAAGCGCAGCTTCATCATGTTCACCCCCATTCCACACAATTAAGTTCAGGGCCATTTTCTCTCAATTAAATGCCGATGAAGGTGGTTGGATAGGGATCTTAATAGAGTCCCCTTTTTGGGCTTTTGGTTCGATTCATGTGTTTCAGCCGGCGAAAAAAAAGGGCCCGTTGCGGGCCCTCTGCTGTGCTTACTTCTTAACGGAAACGACCAGGTCGACGCGCCGGTTTGTTGCCCGTCCCTCTGCTGTTTCATTTGAGGCAATGGGGTTGGCCTCCCCGTAGCCAACATGCTCCAGAGGGTAACCGCTGCCAAGCGAGGAGATGTAGTCGGCTACAGCAACTGCCCGCTGTTTGGAAAGCTTCAGATTCACGCTGTCAGCTCCGACCGAGTCGGTATGCCCCTGCACGATGACCTTTTCGGCATCGAGTCTACCGATGATGGTATTGACCTTGGCGATCAGGGGTTTCGAGGATTCGGGGATGACTGCTGTTCCGGACTTGAAGTTGATACGCTTGAGCCTGAACACAAGTGTCTGACCCTGCTGGTAGACCAGGGCATCAGTTTTCGGCAAGGTTTTGCGTGCCTCGTCCATGGCCTTCTGGAAACGTACCTGGGTGGAGGCCATTGCAAGCATCTCTCCCTGCGATATCAGGGTGCTTTCTGTTTCCAGCAGTGCACCCTCTGTTTTCATCAGTTCACCTTCTGTTTTCAGCAGTTCACTCTCAGTAAGCTTTAATGCCCCCGCCTTTGCCTCGAGGCTCTGTTGTGTTGATTGCAGATTGGCTTTGAGGCGTCCGACATTGGAGGTCAGTTCGCCCAGGGCCCGCTTTTGTGTCACGATCTGTATTGCAATTTTTTCCGGCGTGCCCTTGGCATCTATAATTACATTCATCACGTCCTGCAGCATCATTGCACTTTCCAGTGCTGTCTGTACGCTCTGCTGATAGATCGCGGGGCTGCGGGGGCTTTGCGCGATGGTGTTCTCGGCATGTTTGTAATCCAGCGATGCGGTACGCAGGCTCTTGGCGGCCAGATCCTCGGCATCGTTTTTGGTGGCCTCTTGAATGGCTAACTCGGCACTGTTGAGTTCCCTGAACTGCACAGCCTTAATTTCCAGCGCGAGATATTTTTTCTGAAATTCTGAGAAATCTTCAGGGCTGAGCGCCTTTGAGAACTGCTTTGTCTCATCCTTAAGATCATCATCTACATTTTCCAGTCCCTTGATCAGCGGTGCGCTGTTGCGCAGTCCCGCTTGTAGCGCGGCGCTACGTGCCTCAAGGATGCGTGCGGCGTTGGACTTTCTGGGTTGAGCGATTTTTACGGCATCTTGAAAATAGGCTTTGGCGATGGCGGCATTTTCCAGGATATCTTCACTGCTGCGACCCTTTTTTAGATCTCTTCTGGCTTTCTTGAGATATTCTCTTCCGTCTTCAAACTGGCTGTCGGCCAGGATATCGATTTGATCCCTGAGGGCATCTTGTTTGATTTGTGTGACTTCGGTAACGGCCATTTTTGCGTCACCGCCGTGTGTTAACTCCGCTTTTCTTGCATTGCTGCATCCTAGAAAAGTGATTGCAATAAGGGCGTAGCCGATGGCTATCCTGATTTTTTTCATGATAATACTCTCCTGTTTACCTATTACGCATAAAAGCTTAAGTACTGTGCAGCGCTGCAAAACAGGGAGGGAGCTTCTATGCTTCCCTGTAAGGTGCGCGACACTGATCCATCTTTAGCCCATTAGGTTAGGTGATAATTTTTCCGCAAACTTAATAGTACGTCAACTTCAGTACCGCCTGTGGGCAAACCTCTCTTCGTCGCGATTTTACTTCACCTGTTGCCTAAAAAGTGTGATGTAGTCGGGAGTACTTGCTTTTGCAGCGGTTAACTGGGGGCCGTGGGGAGAATGAGCCAACCTGTGGCGCTCATACGTGATAGATCCCTTCGTAGAGAGATAAATTTCTAGTGTAAGAGTAATGTTTTGCGATAGATCTCCGCATCTCCCCCACTGTGCGAGCAGGCCACCACCCTCTCAAACCTCCCCTCAAACTCCCTCATAACACCAAGAGCCGTTACCGCGGCCTCATTCTTGGGATAACCATAAACGCCAGTAGAGATCGCAGGAAAGGCAATACTTTTAACTTCATTTTCCAACGCCACTTCAAAACTTCTGCGATAGCACGAGGCGAGCAGTTCGGCCTCACCACTGCCACCCCCATGCCATACTGGTCCGACAGTGTGGATTACATAACGGGCGTGAAGGTTGAAGCCTGGGGTGATCTTGGCATCACCGGTGGCACAACCGTCCAGAGGTCGGCACGCCTCCAGCAACTTATGACCTGCGGCACGGTGGATGGCACCATCGACACCGCCACCACCCAGCAGTGAGTTGTTTGCAGCATTGACGATGGCGTCGACTTTGAGGGTGGTGATATCGGCCTGGAGTATTTCGATCACCTTTCACCTCCTTATGGCATAGGGATTTTCTTGCCCGGATTCAGAATACCGTGCGGATCAAACTGCTGTTTGATCTTCTGCATTAACTCCAGTGTTACCGGATCGATTTCCAGTGGCACGAAGTCACGTTTGACCAGGCCGATGCCGTGTTCGCCAGAGAGGGTACCTTCCAGTTCCAATACTAGGGCAAAGACCTCGGTAAGGCAGGCGTCGGCGTGTGCCATCTCCTCTTCATCATCGGGATTCACTAAAAGATTAACGTGAATATTGCCGTTGCCAGCATGGCCGAAGTTGACGATGGTGATGGCGTGTTTCTCGCCTAGCTGTTGCAGTCCGTTAATTAATTCTGGGATTCGTGATACCGGTACTACCACATCCTCGTTGATCTTCTTTGGTGCGACGGTGCGCAGGGTGGGGGAGAGTGCCTTGCGTAGCGCCCATAGTGCGGTGACCTTTTCTTCGCTGTCGGCTACCATCACTTCGAGGCAACCTTCGAGATTGGCGGTGTCGGCGACGCGCTTCACATCCTGTTCGATGCAGGCGGCGGAGCCGTCGACCTCGATCATTAACAGTGCCTGTGCTTCTTCTGGTAAATCGGTCTGTTGTGCCTTGCGAATCATGCTCAGTGCCTGCCCATCCATGAACTCCAGGGTGGAGGGGGTGACGGGCTGCGCCATGATGGCTGAGACGGCTCGTGCCGCACTGCTTATGTTGGTATAGAGGGCACGCAGGGTGATACGCTGCTCGGGCAGTGGGGTGAGCTTGAGAGTCGCCTCGGTGATTACTGCGAGCGTTCCCTCTGAGCCGATGAACAGGCGGGTGAGGTCGTAGCCCACCACGCCTTTGGTGGTGTAGCTGCCGGTTTTGAGCAGGCGGCCATCGGCGGTGACGGCCTTCAACCCCAGTACGTTATCGCGTGGGGTGCCGTACTTCACTGCGTGGGGACCGGCGGCATTGCAGGCGAGGTTGCCGCCAATGGTGCAGACGGCAGTGCTGGTGGGGTCGGGCGGCCAGAAGAAGCCATGCTCGGCGGCGGCCTGCTGCACCTGCTGATTCGTTACGCCGGGCTGCACCACCATGGCACGGTTATCGGGGTCGATACGCAGGATGCTGTTCAGTCGTTCGGTGGACAGGGCAACGGCCCCGTTTAGCGGTACTGCCGCTCCGGCGGTGCCGGTGCCACTGCCACGGGCGACTAGAGGTATACGGTGTTCATGACACAACTTGAGCAGGTGCTGTACCTGCTCTTGTGATGAGGGGAGGGCGACCAGTGAGGGTGTCGCCTGTTGGCGGCTGTTGTCGTAACCGTAGGTAAAGCGATCGGCCTCCTCCAGCAACAGTTCTGCATCGCCAAACTGTTGTTTCAGCGCAGCGAGAAAGGGCTCTGGCAGGGGGTGGCTGGGCAAGGTTCTTAGGACTGGTATTCGAAGACCTTGACGATACGCTGCACACCCCTGGTGTGACGTGTTATCTCTACCGCCCGTGCCGCCTCTTCACGATTCACCAGTCCCATCAGGTAAACGGTACCGTTTTCGGTGATCACCTTAACGTGGTGTGTGAGCCCCGCACCCAGTTCAGAGAGCAGACGGGATTTAACGCGGCTGGTAGTGCCGGTATCACTAGTGCGGGTGTTGGAGTCGCTTACCGGGCCGACGATGAGTTCGTTTTTCACTACAGTGACCCGTGGTAGCTTTGCCACCCGCTTGGTCAGTAGGTCACTGCTATGCTGATCGGGTACCTCCCCGGTGAGAAGGAGTTGTCCGTTGTAGCAGGTGGCATTGATGTGGCTGTTTTCGCGCAGAATAAGGTCGCGGGCAATGAGGTCCATGGTGTTCAGTTCGATACGTTCATCATCCAGTATCATTCCGGCGGTGCGGCGGTCACTAACTACAGCGACACTTGCCGCGGCGGCACTAAGGCCGATTATCACCGGGGCGGTGCAGCCACCGAGTAGTGTAGGTAACAGGAGTAGTGGTAGTAGTTTGCGTATCATCTTATTAAACCTCTTCACCGAATAGCATACGGTCGATGGCATCGCAGAGGCAGTGGATCACCAGTAGGTGAACCTCCTGTACCCGTGCGGTGGAGGAGGAGGGGACGCGGATCTCGATATCCCCCTCTGCCAGATTGAGTGCCATTTCACCGCCCTCTTTGCCGGTAAGGGCGACCACCTGCATGCCGCGATCATGGGCCGCCTTCATTGCCTGCACTACGTTGCTGGAGTTACCGCTGGTGGAGATCGCGAGCAGGATGTCGCCACTCAGCCCCAGAGCCCTCACCTGTTTGGCGAAGATCTCATCGTAGTGGTAGTCGTTGGCAATGGAGGTGATGGTCGAGGTGTCGGTGGTGAGTGCAATTGCCGGCAGACCGGGGCGCTCGCGCTCAAAGCGGTTGAGCATCTCTGATGAGAAGTGCTGTGAGTCGCCTGCCGAGCCGCCGTTGCCGCAACTTAAGATCTTGTGTTCCTGTAACAGGTGGTTACCCATTAGCTCTGCGGCCGCGGCGATGGCCGGTGCCAGTGACTCCATCGCCTGTAATTTGAGCTTGGCGCTCTGTTCAAACTGTTCTTTAATTCGTTGCTGCATGGTTACTCGCTCAGTTCAAAGGCATTTTTCAGCCATTCTACCCCATTCGCTGTCTCACCGATGGCGACAACGTCGAATCGGCATGGACCATCGTAGGGGTGTTGTTGCAGGTAGCTGAGGGCAGTGGCAATAAGTCGCCGTTGTTTTTTACTGTCGACGCTGGCAAAGGCGCCACCGAAGCGATAGGAACTGCGGTAGCGTACCTCGACAAAGACCAGGGTCTGATCGTCCTGCATGATGAGGTCGATTTCACCGAAGCGGCTGCGAACATTGCGGGCCAGGGTGCGTAGCCCCCCTCTCTCAAGGTGGAGCCTTGCCTGCTCCTCGGCGGCATCACCCTGCTCACTACTGGTTTTGCCAAACAGTCTCATCATCCGTGATGGTCTCTTTTTTCAATTTAGCGATACCGCGTTCAAATTGTGCCCACTGCAGGCGTCGGCCAATACGTCTTCCCTCAGCTACGCGCAGGGTACCGGTTTCGCCCTGATAACGTTCGTAGGGGTAAGCTTCCAGCATGGGTAGTAGTGATACCAGCTGGTAGGCATCGATGCCCATAGCAAGCAGGCGCTGTAGCTGACCTTGGTGAGGCTTTAAGGCGGTGGTATTTAGCTGCTTTAGCCCCTGTTTGGCGCTGGGGGCGTTAAGGGTCCAGGGCATATCGCAGAACAGGATGTTGTCCATGTCGCGATCCTGGGGGCGATTTTTTCTGCCGCCATAGAGGTGTGAGGTGGCCAGCAGTGGTAGATCACGGGCATGGTGATATTTCATCTGTGGGCGTATCAGACGTGCCTGCCGTGGATTGGCAGCAAGGAAGACAAAGTCGATATCCTGGCGGCGGCGTGGAATGAACTCGACCTTATCGCGCAGCAGCTGGCGCACCCGGCGTTGGCGGCGCTCACTGTCACTAATATTGAGTAGCTCCTTGATCGGGGTAGCAAAGTCGTTCTTGTCATCCTGGTAGCGGCTTTCAGATACCACAAGCCCCCCCAGCTCCTGCCAGCGTTCGGTAAAGGCGAGGTTGAGGCGTTCACCCAGGTGGTTGTTGGGTACCAGTATCGCTGCTTGAAGATAACCTTCCAGCCAGGCGCGTTCGGCAACTTCACGTGCCTCATCCTCAGGGGCGAGACTGAACTGGAACAGTCCATCGTTAGCGGCGGCCTGGGCATAGTTCAGACCGAGTGTGGGTACCGCCAGCGACTCCTGCATTGCCAGGGTGGCGATGGCGGCCTTGTCCAATGGGCCGATGATGAATTCTGCGCCATCATCGACCGCCTGCTGGTAGAGCTGTGTGATCTGATCGGCCTGCTCTCCGACATCGTAGCTGCGCAGGGTGATGTTATGGTGCTGCGGGTCACTGTAGTAGGCGGCAAGAATGCCGTCCTGAATCGCCGCCCCGGCCTTGGCATAGCGCCCTGATAGTGGCAGCAGCAGGGCGATGCTGGCGGGCCGTGAGGCCAGCTCCTGACTACGTTCGAACAATAATGTGAGTACTTGCTCACTGGCTGGATGTGAAATATAGCGGTCGCGCCATTGCGTGATCTTTTGGCTAACGACTGCAGGGCTAAGGCTGTAGTTCTTGGCAATGGTCACCAGCTCCATCCAGCCACTCAGGGCATCGGGTGGTGGTTGGATGCGTAACTGCTTTAACGCCTCTACCGTGAGCATGGAGAGTGCCTGCCAGATTGCCAGCTGGTTGGCCTCAATGTGTGGCTGTTCAAAGAGGTAGAACTCGCGCAGGATGTATTCGCGCGCCGTCTCCAGATGGTTACCGGTGCGTGCAAAGGCACGTGCCCGCAGCAGGTGGTACTGGGCGAAGAGGGCATTCTCTTCCGGCAACAGGCTGTCGTTTACCGCTGGTTGCAATAACAGGCTCAGGGTCAGATCCGGGTCGTGCTTCAAGGGGATCTCGGCCGCCAGCAGCTGGCGTTTCAGCAGTAGTTCCAGCGGTAGCTCACCTGCTGGCAGCTCATCAAGGGTCTCGCTGGCCTGTAGTGACAGGCCACTGTGAAACATCGCCAGTGCCGCCAGGTAGCGGTATTTGTAGCTTGTAGGCGGTTCGCTCTCGTCGGCCAGCATGGTGTAAAGTTGGACTGCCTGCGGGTACTCCTCATTTTGCATCGACTCTTCGGCAAGGGCCACCTTGCCCTTGGGGGTGAGGTCGGAGGGACGGATCGGCTTTTCAGCACAACCTGCGAGGAGGAGGAGTAATGCTGCGAATAGTGTCAGGGTCTTTTGCATAGAATAGTGCTGTAAGATAGCGTTCTTATTTGTAACGGTTCAACATATTCATTTTTTGTTCCAATATGGCGTTATTTTCGCACTTATAATGGTCACATATTGCATATATGCTCACATTTTTCGTGTAAAAATGCCTTGTCTTGAGACAAAATCCAAACATGTTGAGCAGTTACCTTCATTTATCGAATTGGCTGTTTAAAGCACACAGTATCTTGACGGGGTGAGCGCGTGTCAATTGAAGCGGGTAATCTTTATATAGTGGCAACCCCTATTGGTAACCTGGGAGACATCTCAGCGCGTGCCCTGGAGGTACTGCAAGGGGTCGATTACATTGCGGCTGAAGACACCCGGCATAGTGCCGCGCTGATGCGTCATTTCGCTATCGATACCCCTATGTTTGCACTGCATGAGCACAATGAGCGGCACAAGGCACAGGCGGTGCTGGAGCGCCTGCAACAGGGGCAGGCACTGGCCCTTATCTCTGATGCGGGCACCCCGCTGATCAGTGATCCGGGTTATTTTCTGGTGCGAGAGGCGCATCGCGCCGGGATCAAGGTGGTGCCACTGCCCGGCCCCAGCGCCCTCATTGCGGCCCTCTCGGCCAGTGGCCTGGCCACTGATCACTTCTGTTTTGAGGGCTTCCTGCCAGCCAGGTCGGGTGCCCGGCGCAAGGCCCTGCAGGCGCTGGCGCAGGAGCCGCGTACCCTCGCCTTTTACGAATCACCCCACCGTATCGAGGAGAGCCTTGCCGATATGGCAGTAACGCTTGGTGCACAACGCCCCGCCACCCTTGCCCGTGAACTGACCAAAACCTTCGAGACCATTCACCACGCCACCCTGGGTGAGCTGGCTGAATGGGTCGCTGCCGACCCAAACCAGCGCAAGGGGGAGTTTGTGGTGCTAGTGGAGGGGGCAGCAAAGGATGGGGGTGGTGACGGCCCCGATGCCGAGGCCTGTCGTATCGCTGGCATTCTGGTTAAGGAGTTACCGCTAAAGCAGGCGGCTGCCCTGACGGCCACCATTAGCGGTGAAAAAAAGAACGCCATCTACAAATATCTTTTGTCACAAGAAAAGTAATAAGTTGTTGAACTTTCAGTAAAAATCCGTATCTTATGCGTCGGGAGTTGGCCAGGCAGTCGCTATATCTTCGGATGTGGAGGAAAGTCCGGGCTCCGCAGGGCAGAGTGCCAGATAACGTCTGGGCGGCGTGAGCCGATGGAAAGTGCAACAGAAAATATACCGCCGATGGACTCCCCGATTCGTTCGGGCGGTCACAGGTAAGGTTGAAATGGTGCGGTAAGAGCGCACCGCGCGGGTGGCAACACTCCGTGGCATGGTAAACCCCACTCGGAGCAAGACCAAATAGGGGAGCATTGGTGTGGCCCGCACTGCTCCCGGGTAGGTTGCTACAGGTGTCCGGTGACGGGCATCGCAGATGAATGACTGTCCACGACAAAACCCGGCTTATCGGCCGACTCCCACTTTTTCCCCTTCCAGTTCATTTTTATTGAGGTGAACTGCTGATACTTAATGTTCTACATTAACTTCAAACCCCAACAAATTGATTAAAAAGCAGCTATCTGAAGTTACATTCGGAACTTCTCTCCCACCTTCCTCCACTTGCGCTAAGTCATTGTCTAATAAGTAAGAATTTTGTGATAGAGGCCCTGCTTTTACTTGACAAAAAGCAGGTATTCTTCCTATAGTGTAAAAATGTGGGACGAAGTGGATCTATGTGGGAAATGGAATTTCAGCTTGGGGAGAAAATAATAAGTGTTCCGTGGAGTAGCTGAGCTCAATCTCGATGCCAAGGGTCGTATGACGATGCCGACGCGTTATCGCGAGCGCCTCAATGAGCGTTGCGCGGGACGTCTGGTCGTCACTATCGATACCGATGAGCGTTGTCTGCTGCTCTACCCCCTGCCCGAATGGGAGAATATTGAGCGTAAGCTTGATGCCCTGCCCAGCTTCAATGCCCAGGCCCGGCGCGTACAGCGCCTGCTGATGGGCCACGCTACCGATTCCGATGTAGATAACAATGGCCGACTGCTGTTGCCGCCCCCGTTGCGTCAATACGCGGGTCTGGACAAACACGTGGTGTTGATCGGCCAGGGTAAGAAATTTGAGTTATGGGATGCCGCGGTGTGGAACGAACGCCGTGACAACTGGCTGGCGGAAGAGACGATGGGCGATGAGACCTTGCCCACCGAGCTGCAAAGCCTGTCTCTATAACTGAATGATGAGTGAAATGGAACATAACCCGGTACTACTCGCTGAGGTACTGGATGCGCTGCAGATCCGTGCCGATGGTATCTACCTGGACGGCACCTTTGGCCGCGGTGGACACAGCGCGGAGATGTTGGCGCAGCTGGGTGAAAAGGGCCGTTTGCTGGCCACTGACAAGGATCCACAGGCCGTTGCGACGGCCGAGCAGCGTTTCGGTGCAGATAAGCGGTTCACCATAGTCAGAGGGAGTTTCACCATGTTGGGAGCGGAGGCTGAGCAGCGCGGGTGGCAGGGCAAGGTTGATGGCATTTTGCTCGACCTGGGTGTCTCCTCACCGCAACTGGATGATGCCAGTCGTGGCTTTAGCTTCATGAATGATGGCCCGCTCGACATGCGTATGGACCCGCACAGTGGTATTAGCGCCTCTGAGTGGCTGGCAACGGCGAAGGAGTCAGAGATCGCCGAGGTACTTAAGGAGTACGGCGAGGAGCGTTTTGCCAAGCGCATTGCCCGGGCCATCGTGAAGAGCTGTGAAGAGCAGGGGGCGATCTCCACTACCGCAGAGCTTTCAAAGATCGTAAAAGAGGCCAATCCCAAGTGGGAGCGTGACAAGCACCCGGCGACACGCAGTTTTCAGGCGATTCGCATCTACCTCAATCGTGAGCTGGACGACCTTGATACCTTTCTGCAGCAGGCGGTTGAGCTACTGGCCCCCGGTGGACGCCTGGCAATTATCAGCTTCCACTCGCTGGAGGATCGCAGGGTAAAGCGCTTTATTCGTGAGCAGGCCAGGGGCGATGACTTTCCGCCGGACCTGCCGGTGATGGATAGTCAGCTAAAGCGTAGCCTGAAGTCGGTGGGCAAGGCGATACGTGCCAGTAAAACGGAAATTGAGGCCAATCCTCGCGCACGTAGTGCCGTGTTACGCGTGGCGGAGAGGCTCTCCTGATGGCCCAGCTACTGACAGTGGTGCTTGCGTTGGCACTCTTTGCCAGTTCACTGGGGGTCGTCTTTAGCACCCACCAGGCACGGCGGTTGTTCGTTGAACTGCAGGGGCTGCAGAAAGTACGTGATGAACTGAATACACAGTGGGGCAGGCTGCAGCTGGAGCAGAGTACCTGGGCCACTCATGGACGAATTGAAAAGATAGCGAATAACAGACTCGATATGGTAATACCGCCCCGGGGGGCAGTGGTGATTGTGCAGCCATGAAGAAGAGCAATAACAACTACGACTACCCACAGCGCCGGAGATTCGTCTTCGGCATGTTGCTGTTGGGCGTTATTGCCCTGTTCTGGCGCATGGTCGACCTCAATCTTAACCAGCGTGAGTTCCTGCAGCATCAGGGCGACGCCCGCTACCTGCGCGACATCATCATCCCTGCCGACCGTGGTGTGATCACCGACCGCCATGGTGAGCCGTTGGCGATCAGTACTCCGGTGGAGTCGGTGTGGGTCAATCCCTCTGAGCTGGCCACCGCCCGTGACCGTTGGCCCGAGCTGGCAAAGCTGTTGAAACTGAAGGTCAGTCATCTGGAGCGCAAGCTGGGTTCGCGCATGGACAAGGAGTTTGTCTACCTCAAACGCCGCATCACCCCGGAGCTGGCCGAGCAGGTAATGGCACTGGCCATTCCAGGCGTCTCACTGCAGCGCGAATACCGCCGCTATTACCCGCTGGGAGAGGTGACCTCACATGTGGTCGGCTTTACCGATATCGATGATATCGGTCAGGAGGGGATAGAGCTGATGATGGAGCAACGGCTGCGTGGCACCCCTGGTAGCAAGCGGGTGATCAAGGATCGCCTCGGTCGTATTGTCGAAAGTGTTGAAAGTATCCACGAGCCGCGCCCAGGTCAGGAACTGGCACTGAGTCTGGATCGTCGTATCCAGTACCTTGCCTACCGCGAGCTGCTGGGTGCAGTGCAGCGCCACAAGGCTAAAGGCGGTTCTGCCGTGGTGCTGGATGTACAGAGTGGCGAAATACTGGCGATGGTCAATCAGCCCGGTTATAACCCCAATAACCGTAAGGTGCTGGCGGCAGAGCGGTTACGCAACCGTGCCGTCACCGATGTATTCGAACCTGGCTCCACCGTTAAACCCTTTACCGTCGCCGCCGGTCTGGATAGTGGAAAGTTTCGCCCCAGCACCATGATCGATACTAGCCCCGGTAGCCTGAAGCTGGCCAGCTTCACCATTCGTGATATTAAGAACTACGGCAAGATTGACGTCTCCACCGTGATTCAGAAATCGAGTAACGTCGGCGCCAGCCATATCGCCCTGGAACTGGAGCCAGAGCAGTTGTGGGATCAGTTTGTACGTGTCGGTTTCGGTTACGATACCGGCAGCGGTTTTCCCGGTGAGGCGGCAGGGCTGATGAATGCTCATCAGGATTGGCGCAAGGTGGAGCGCGCTACTGTTTCATATGGTTATGGTCTGTCGGTGACCGCACTGCAACTGACTCGTGCCTATGCCGCGTTGGCTGCCGATGGTGTGTTACGCCCCGCCAGTTTCCTCAAGTTAGCAGAAGATGAGATCCCCGCAGGCACTGAGGTGATTACGCCACAAGTAGCGCAGGCGGTCAGGACGATGCTGGAGCGGGTGGTACACAAGGGCGGTACCGGCACACGTGCCGCGGTCTCCGGTTACCGTATCGCCGGTAAGACAGGTACTACTCGCAAGGTCGGCAGCGCGGGTTATAACGAGGATAACTACATCGCGGTATTTGCCGGCTTTGCTCCGGCGAGTCGTCCGCGTCTGGCAATGGTGGTGATGGTTGATCGCCCCGATGATGGTGAATATTACGGCGGTGTGGTGGCCGCACCGGTCTTCTCCCGTGTGATGCAAGGGGCGCTACGCATGATGGATGTGGCCCCTGATGATGTAGATTCTCTCAAGGGGATGAAGGTCGCACTGATGGAGGGGGCGCAATGAGTGTTGCGGTAAACCACATCGAAAGCGGCATGGGTTTGCGAGAACTGTTTGACGGTCTCACCGACACCGCAGTACTGCCCGCGTTGACCATTAATGGGATGAGCCTGGATAGTCGTATGGTGCGGGCCGGTGAGCTGTTCCTCGCCTGTGCCGGCACCGTGCGTCACGGTGTGAAATTTATTGAGCAGGCGATTGAAAATGGTGCTTGTGCAGTAGCACTGGAGCCTGCGGCTGAGACGGATGGTGTTGATTTAGAGCGGTACAGCGTACCGGTGTTCCTGGTGGAGCGGCTGCAGGTGCAGGTAAGTGAGCTGGCCGGTCGTTTTTATGGACAGCCCTCCGAGGCGATGCAGGTGGTGGGCGTTACCGGCACCAACGGCAAGACATCGGTAAGTCAGTTCATTGCCATGGCGATCGCCCAGACGACTCCCTGCGGTCTGGTAGGCACTCTCGGTAGTGGCATTGTCGGTGCCTTGCAGGATACCGGTCACACCACCCCCGATGCGGTGGTGATGCAGGCCGAGTTGGCGAAGATGCATGACGGTGGTGCAAACCACGTGGTGATGGAGGCCTCTTCTCACGCCCTGGACCAGGGGCGCGTTAGTGCCATCAATTTTGATATCGCGATCTTCACCAACCTTAGTCATGACCATCTCGACTATCACGGTGACATGCTCAGTTATGCGGGAGCAAAGCGTTGCCTGCTGGAGATGCCGGGACTGAAAAAGGCGCTGGCGAACAGTGATGATGAGGTCGGTCGTGAGTGGCTGGCCAATCCACCACAGGGTGTGGAGATGATGAGCTACGGGCTGTCACTCAATAGCGAGGGAAAACGCCCGGATCTTTACGCCGATAAACTGCAGCTTACAAGCGGCGGTATGCAGCTGCATGTTCACTCGAACTGGGGCGATGGCGTAATTGAAAGCCCGCTGTTGGGACGATTTAATGCCGCCAACCTGCTGGCTGCACTGGGTGCATTGCTGGCACTTGGATTTGAATTTAACGATGCTCTGCAGCGACTCAGTAAAGTCGAGACGGTACCCGGTCGCATGGAGCGTTTTGGTGGCTCAGGTCAGCCGATGGTAGTGGTCGATTTTGCTCATACCCCCGATGCACTGGAGCAGGTTCTCAAGGCGCTGCGTGAGCACACCAAGGGGCGACTCTGGTGTGTCTTTGGCTGTGGCGGCGAACGTGATTGTGAGAAGCGTCCGAAGATGGGACGCATCGCCGAGCAGTATGCCGACAGCGTTATCGTCACTGACGATAATCCACGTCGTGAAAATGCCATTAATATTATCGAAGACATCACCCGTGCGATGCAGAATCCGGATGCAGCCTATATTAACCGCAATCGTGAGGCGGCTATTGAACGTACCCTCTCTCTGGCAACGGCAGATGATGTGATTCTGGTTGCTGGCAAGGGTCACGAAAGCGAGCAGGTGGTCGGTCGCGAGCGCATTCCCTATAGCGACCGCGAGACGGTGGCGAGACTGCTGGGGGAGGTGATTCGTGACTGAGGGTGTTAACACCTTGCTCTCCACTGCCGCTGACTGGTTGCAGGCGCGGATGATCGGTCCAGACGTCCCCTTTAACGGTGTCTGCTCAGACTCGCGTAGCGTTGCAGCTGGCAGCCTCTTTATCGCGCTGCGTGGGCCTAATCATGATGCCCATCAGCACGTTGCTGCCGCTGCCGAAGCCGGTGCTGTCGCAGCGTTGGTGGAGCATCCGGTCGACTGTGTGATTCCACAAATTATTGTCTCTGACAGCCGTATCGCCCTGGGTCAACTTGCCGCAGCCTGGCGCCATGAACTGGCAACGCCGCTGGTTGCCGTTACCGGCAGCAATGGCAAAACAACAGTGAAGGAGATGTGCGCGGCGATCCTTGGCGAGGCCGGTGAGACCCTGGCGACTCGCGGCAACTTTAATAACGACATCGGTATGCCACTGACCCTGCTGCGCTTACAAAAGGCACATCAATACGGTGTTATCGAGATGGGGGCCAACCACCCCGGTGAGATTGCCACTCTCACCAATATTGCCCGCCCTCAGGTCGCAATTATTAATAACGCTGCCGCGGCACACCTGGAGGGTTTTGGTTCTCTTGAGGGGGTGGCTCGCGCCAAGGCAGAAATCTTTGAAGGGCTGGGAGACAACGGTGTCGCTGTGATTAATGCCGACGATCAATTCGCCCCGCTGTGGCGTGAACTAACCGCGACGAAACAGGTGCTAAGCTTTGGTCTGGAACAAGCCGCTGATATTAGTGCGCGTTGGCAGGGCGATGTTTACGGTAGCCGCCTGGAGGTGACTACCCCGGTGGATGAGTTTCGTGTCGATCTGGCACTGCCCGGCCATCACAACGTGATGAATGCACTGGCGGCGATCGCTGCAGCCACCGCGCTGAATATCGATAGCCAGCAGATTGTTGCCGGACTGGAGTCGATGAAGGCGGTGGGCGGTCGCTTGCAGACTCGTCGCGGCATCAATAATTCTACGGTACTGGATGATAGCTATAACGCTAATCCGGCATCAATGCAGGTCGGACTTCAGGTGCTGGCCGAGTGTAGCGGCCAGCGTTACCTGGCTCTGGGTGATATGGGGGAGCTGGGTGATGAGGCTGCCGAGTTGCACCGTCAGGTTGGCGATGAGGCACGGCGTGTTGGCATTGACCGCCTTTATGCGAGCGGCGAGCTGAGTCGTGGTGCCGCTGAGGCATTTGGTGAGAACGGCCACTTTTTTACAGAACAACAACAATTAATCGAGGCACTGCTTCCCGAGATGAAGAACGACGTTACCGTGTTGGTGAAGGGCTCTCGTAGCAGTCACATGGAGCGTGTTGTGGAGGCCATCAGTGCCGGAGGAGAGGGTTAATATGCTGCTCTATCTGGCTGACTACCTGAGTCAATTTCACAGTGGTTTCAATGTGTTCCAGTATCTGACGCTGCGAGCCATTCTTGGTGTGTTGAGTGCGTTGCTGATCTCACTGACCCTTGGTCCAATGATGATTCGCAAATTGAACCATTATCAGGTGGGACAGTTTGTTCGTGATGATGGTCCAGAGAGCCATCTTATTAAAGCCGGCACTCCGACCATGGGTGGGGCGTTGATTCTCGCCGCTATTGTTATCAGCACCCTGCTGTGGGCCGACCTTTCCAATCGCTATGTCTGGGTGGTGCTGGCCGTGACCATCGCCTTCGGTGCTATCGGCTGGGTCGATGATTACAAAAAATTGATCCAGAAGCAGTCCCTTGGCCTGAAGGCAAAACACAAATACCTGTGGCAGACCGTTGCAGGTCTAGGCGCGGCCTTTTTCCTCTACTACACCGCTGAGGTGCCGGCAGAGCTGGAGTTGATCGTTCCCTTCTTCAAGGACATTGCGATCCCGATGGGGATGTTCTTCGTGGTACTCACTTATTTGGTTATCGTTGGCACCAGCAATGCGGTCAACCTTACCGATGGCCTCGACGGCCTGGCCATCATGCCGACGGTAATGGTGGCTAGTGCACTGGGCATTTTTGCCTATCTCACCGGTAACGTGAACTTCTCCGCCTATCTCAGTATTCCCTATATCCCCGGTGTCGGTGAGGTGGTGATCTTTTGCGGTGCAATGGCCGGTGCCGGTCTTGGTTTTCTCTGGTTCAACACCTATCCCGCTCAGGTCTTCATGGGCGATGTAGGTGCGCTGGGTCTGGGTGCCGCGCTGGGTGTAGTGGCAGTGGCGGTACGACAGGAACTTGTGCTGGTGATTATGGGCGGTGTCTTTGTGATGGAGACCGTTTCAGTCATTTTACAGGTTGGCTCCTACAAGCTGACCGGACGACGCATCTTCCGCATGGCACCGCTGCACCACCATTTTGAATT
The DNA here is from genome assembly GCA_039714395.1 of Pseudomonadota bacterium. GTDB lineage: Bacteria > Pseudomonadota > Gammaproteobacteria > Thiohalomonadales > Thiohalomonadaceae > JAPHSX01. The sequence goes on from JBDLJH010000006.1 coordinate 22,813, forward strand.
AAAGGGATGGCCCGAGCCCCGGGTCATTGTTCGTTTCTGGATCATTACCGTCATTTTGGTGTTGATCGGTCTTTCTAGTTTGAAGATTCGTTAAGGGAATATGGGACTGGCTGTGACACAGGCAAGCGTAGAACAGGCAAAGCTGGATACCCTGGTCGTAGGACTGGGGCAGACCGGTTTGGCCTGCGCACGTTACCTTGCAGCACAAGGTGAGAACTTTGCCGTGGCCGACAGCCGTGAAGTTCCTCCAGGTAGCGATGAGTTGAAGCGTGAGTTTCCCGATATTGTCTGCTACTGCGGTGAGTTTGATGAGGCATTGCTATTAACTGCCAATCGTCTGCTGCTCAGCCCCGGTGTGGCACCACAGCAGCCGGCCATTGCTGCAGCACAACAGGCAGGTATCGAGGTGCTGGGTGATATCGAACTGTTCGCCCGTAACGCCGATGCCCCGGTGGTAGCGATCACCGGCTCCAACGGCAAGAGCACAGTCACTAGCCTGGTGGGTGAGATGGCGAAGGCCGCCGGTAAGGCGGTACGTGTCGGCGGTAACATTGGTACCCCCGCACTGGAACTGCTTCAGCAGGATACCCCTGAGCTTTATGTACTCGAACTCTCCAGCTTCCAGCTGGAGGTGACCAGCTCGCTTAATGCGGCGGCCGCGGTGGTGTTGAACATTAGTGAGGATCATCTGGATCGCCACGGCTCGGTAGAACACTACGCAGCGATCAAACAGACCATCTATAAAGGTGATGGTGCGGTGATCCTGAACCGTGATGATGAGCAGGTGATGGCGATGGCACAGGCCGACCGCACCACGGTCAGTTTTGGCCTTAATACCGCACCTGGTGCTAACGATTTTGGTTTGCTTATTCAGGATGGCGACACCTATCTCAGCAAGGGCAGTGAAGCATTGCTCAATGTTGCAGAGATGAAGATGCCGGGACGTCACAACTGGTCCAATGCGCTTGCTGCGCTGGCGCTGGGTGAGGCGGTTGGCCTGGAGGTGACGGCGATGCTGCAGGTGTTGCGTGACTTCCCGGGTCTGGCCCACCGTTGTCAGTGGGTGGCCGAGCAGCACGGTGTGAATTTTTACGAGGATTCCAAGGGCACCAATGTCGGTGCCACTCTGGCAGCGCTTGAAGGGTTGCCGGGAGAGAAGGTGGTGTTGATCGCAGGTGGTCAGGCCAAGGGACAGGATTTTTCACCGCTACGTTCGGCCGTTTCAGAGCATGCCCGTGCCGTGGTGTTGATCGGTGAGGATGCAACACTCATTGAGCAGAGTCTTCGTGGTGCGGCGCCGCTTGTGATGGCCGAGGACATGGAAGATGCGGTCACTAAATCACGCGAGCTGGCGCAGACCGGTGATGCGGTGCTGCTCTCACCGGCCTGTGCCAGCTTTGACATGTTCCGTAACTATATCGAGCGGGGCGTGGCCTTTGTTGCGGCAGTGATGGGGAGCGCGTCATGAGTGCCTGGGTACAATTGATGCTGCACCCGGTGCTGCCGGAGTCCGCCCGCCGCAATCCGATGGAGGAGTGTGTTGACTGGACTCTGCTCACCACCGCACTGCTGCTGCTTGGATTGGGACTGGTGATGATTGCCTCTGCCTCGGTCGGCATTGCCGAGCGCCAGCTGGGTGAGCCCGGCTACTACCTTTCCCGCCAGCTGCTCTATGTGGGTATCGGCCTTAGCGTCTCATGGGTGGCATGGCGCATCCCGTTATCGGTATGGGAACGTATCGGGCCGATGCTGATTATCGCATCCCTGGTACTGTTATTTGCGCTGTTTATTCCCGTGCTGGGGCACACCGTCAACGGCTCTACCCGCTGGCTGCTACTCGGTCCGTTCAACTTCCAGGTCTCAGAGCTGGTGAAGTTCGCCATGGTGGTCTATCTGGCCGGCTACCTGATGCGCCGCGGCGATGAGGTGCGCAATACCGTTGGTGGTTTCCTCAAACCGATGGGACTGGTGATGGTGTTTTCTGTGTTGCTGCTGGCCGAGCCTGATTTTGGTGCCACCGTGGTGTTGATGGCCACGGCGCTGGGGATGATGTTCCTCGGTGGTGTGCGGCTGTGGCTGTTTGGAGTGCTGGTGCTGATGGCACTCGGTTCGATGACGATGCTGGCGATCTCCTCTCCCTATCGTATGGAACGCCTTACCGCCTTTCTTAACCCGTGGGCCGACCCTTTTAACAGTGGTTTCCAGCTGACCCAGGCGTTGATCGCCTTTGGTCGTGGTGAGTGGTTTGGCGTAGGACTGGGGGCGAGTGTACAGAAGCTGTTCTATCTGCCCGAGGCACACACTGACTTTGTCTACGCGGTGCTGGCCGAGGAGTTAGGTACCGTTGGTGCGAGTGCGGTGGTGTTGCTGTTTGTGCTGCTCATTGCCCGTATCTTCCGTATCGGTCGCAACGCCGCCGAGGCAGGTATGGGTTTTGGGGCACACCTCTGCTACGGCATTGCGCTGTGGTTTGCGCTGCAGGCCTTTATTAATATGGGCGTGAACATGGGACTGCTGCCCACCAAGGGGCTGACTCTGCCACTGATGAGCTATGGCGGTAGCAGTATTGTGGTGATGTGCGCCGCCATTGCACTGGTACTGCGAGTTGCGCTGGAGACCCCGAAGCGTGGCGTCACCCAGAGGAGAGCGGCATGAGTGGTGCACGGATTCTGATTATGGCGGGAGGCACTGGCGGGCACGTATTCCCGGCACTGGCGGTGGCTCACTACCTGAGCGAGCACGGCCATCAGGTGAGCTGGCTTGGCACCCGCCGTGGCATGGAGTCAGAGCTGGTGCCTGCCAACGGTTTTGATATTGACTACATCTCCATTGCCGGGTTGCGCGGTAACGGTCTGCTCGGCTGGTTACAGGCACCACTGCGTATCAGTCGTGCCGTTGTGCAGGCGCTCGGTGTGATGCGTCGCCGTCGCCCACATGCGGTGTTGGGGATGGGGGGCTTTGTTACCGGTCCCGGTGGTGTGGCGGCGAAGTTGAGTGGCAGGCCACTGTTGATCCATGAGCAGAACGCCATTGCCGGATTGACCAATCGCCTGCTGTCGCGTATCGCCAATCGCGTGCTAGAGGCCTTCCCCGATACGTTTGCCGGAACGAAGGTTAGCCATTGCGGCAATCCAGTGCGCAGTGATATTGCCGCGTTGGTCGCACCTGATGAGCGCTTTGCCGGACGTGAAGGGAGGCTGCGCCTGTTGGTGGTTGGCGGCAGCCTCGGTGCCCTGGCGCTGAACGAAATGATTCCCGAGGCCCTGGCTGCAATGCCTGAGGCGCTTCGTCCCGAGGTATGCCACCAGAGTGGCAAGCGCCATCTGGATGTGACCCGCACGGCCTATGACAGGGCCGGAGTGAATGCTGAGGTGATGCCCTTTATCGATGATATGGCTGCACGGTATGGGTGGGCGGATCTGGTGATCTGTCGTGCCGGAGCATTGACTGTCAGCGAGCTGGCACTGGCCGGAGTCGCCTCGATTCTAGTGCCTTATCCCTACGCCGTAGATGACCACCAGAGTGCCAACGGTGGCTATCTGGTTGAGCAGGATGCAGCGCAGTTGGTACAGCAACGCGACCTGACTCCTGAGTTGCTGGCCGGAATGCTCGATAGCTTCTGCGTAGATATAAGGGCGGGACGAGAAAAGTTGATGTTAATGGCACAGAACGCGCGTCGACTGGCCAGGCCCGGGGCGACTGCCGAGGTGGCTAGCGCCTGTCTTGCACAGGCCGGATTTGAGAACGAGGTGAAGGCATGAATGCGCAGCATCACAACGGCATGGGCCGCATCCGTCACATTCACATGATTGGTATCGGTGGTTCCGGTATGGGCGGTATTGCCGAGGTGCTGCTGAACCTTGGCTACGAGATGAGTGGTTCCGACCTGCGTGAGAATGCCGTCACCCAACGTCTGGCAGGGATGGGTGCGACCATCCATATCGGCCATGATGAGAACAACATTAATGACTGTGATGTGGTGGTGACCTCCACGGCAGTGAATGAGACCAACCCGGAAGTGATTGAGGCGCGTGCTCGACGCATTCCTATTGTGCCGCGTGCCGAGATGCTGGCCGAGATCATGCGCTTCCGTCACGGTATCGCGGTGGCCGGAACCCACGGCAAGACCACGACCACCAGCCTTATCGCCAGCCTGATGGCGGAGGGTGAGCTGGATCCCACTTTCGTCATCGGTGGCCGCCTCAACAGCGCCGGTACCAATGCACGCCTTGGCAGCGGTCACTTTCTTGTGGCCGAGGCGGACGAGAGCGATGCCTCCTTCCTCTACCTGCAGCCGATGACGGCGGTGGTGACCAATATTGATGCCGATCACATGGAAACCTATGGCGGTGATTTCGGTAAGCTGCGTCAGACCTTTATCGACTTTCTGCACCACCTGCCTTTCTACGGCATTGCGGTGATGTGTCTGGATGATGATGAGGTGAAAGGGATCCTCCCCGAGGTGACCCGTCAGGTGATCACCTACGGTATCGACAGCGATGCCGATATTCGTGCAACCAATCTTCGTCAGGAAGGGCTCTACACCCACTTCAATGTAAGCCGTCCCGGTCAGCCAGAGTGGTTGCAGGTCTCCCTGCACATGCCGGGCAATCACAATGTACTTAACGCGCTGGCTTCTATTGCTGTGGCCCACGAGGTGGGTGTCAGTGATGAGGCGATCTGTCGAGGTCTGGAGCATTTCACCGGAGTGGGTCGCCGCTTTACCCTCAATGGTGAGGTGGCTGTTGGTAATGGCAAGGTACAACTGGTGGATGATTATGGTCACCATCCGCGCGAGGTAGCAGCGACCATTCAGGCGGCTCGTGCAGCATGGCCTGAGCGTCGTCTGGTAGTGGCCTTTCAGCCACACCGTTACACCCGCACCCGCGATCTGTTTGAGGACTTCACCGAAGTGTTGAGTGAAGTCGATGTGTTACTGGTGCAGGAGGTCTTTGCTGCTGGTGAGCAGCCGATCGCTGGTGCCGATAGTCGTGCCCTGTGTCGTGCTATCCGCTCACGCGGTCAGGTAGATCCAATCTTCGTTGGTGAGATTGCCGATTTACCACATACCCTCAGTGGAGTGCTGCAAGAGAACGATGTGGTGATCACCATGGGTGCGGGTGATATCGGCGTGGCAGCACAAAAATTGGCACAACAGCTGGAGGCGCAGGGATGATGGCGGCGCAGCAACAACAGCCGCTACGCGGCAACCTGTTGCACAACGAGCCGATGGCGCGTCATACCACCTGGCGTGTCGGTGGCTCGGCTGAGTCTTACTACCAGCCGGCCGATGTGGCTGATCTGGCGCTGTGTTTATCGCAGTTACCCGTTAATGAGCCGCTATATTGGCTCGGCCTTGGTAGTAATTTGCTGGTGCGTGATGGCGGTATCCGCGGCACCGTGATCGCCACCAGCGGCATGCTTAATGAGATGGGCCGACTTGATAATGAACACGTGCGTGTTGAGAGCGGTGTTAGCTGTGCAAAGGTCGCCCGCTTCTGTGCCCGTGAGGGGCTGGCCGGTGCGGAGTTCCTCTGCGGGATTCCCGGCACCATGGGCGGGGCTTTGGCAATGAATGCGGGTTGCTTCGGCAGTGAAACCTGGAAGCTGGTGGAGTCGGTAGAGACGCTGGATCGCAATGGCAATTCACATACTCGTCGTGCTGATGAATTTAAAGTCGCTTATCGCCATGTGATGGGGCCGGTTGGTGAGTGGTTTGTGGCCGCCACCCTGCGACTGACTGAGGGTGATGCGCAGGGGCTGCTGGAGGCAAATAAAAAACTGCTGGAGAAACGTGGTGCCAGCCAGCCAACACAACAGCCCAACGCCGGGTCGGTGTTCCGCAATCCCGAGGGCGATTATGCCGCACGACTGATCGAGAGTGCTGGCCTCAAAGGGCGCACTGTGGGCAATGCGGCTGTCTCGGAAAAACATGCAAACTTTATTGTGAACCTGGGTGGCGCGACGGCCAGCGAGATCGAGACATTGATTGAGCAGGTGCAGGCAGAAGTGAAACAGCAACACGGTGTTGAGCTGCAACGCGAAGTGCACATCGTTGGTGAGTCGGAGGTGGCCCGTGGTTAGTGCATCTGACTTCGGCAAGGTTGCGGTGCTGATGGGTGGAGTCTCTGCCGAACGTGAGGTTTCACTGAAGAGTGGTGCGGCGGTGCTGGCAGCACTTAAAAATCGTGGTGTTAATGCTCACGGTGTCGATGTGGATAGTGATCCGCTGCTGGCATTACGCGACGGTGATTTTGATCGCGTCTTCAATATTTTGCACGGTGGTATCGGTGAGAACGGCACCCTGCAAGGAGTGCTTGAGGTGATGAGCCTGCCCTATAGCGGTAGCGGTGTGTTGGCATCGGCAATCGGTATGGATAAGTGGCGCAATAAATTGTTGTGGCAGGCAGCCGGTTTGCCGGTGCCTGAGTGTGTGTTACTTGATGCGAAGAGTGATTTCTCATTATTTGAACAGATGTTTGATATGCCGCTCTTCGTAAAGCCAGCTAACGAGGGTTCCAGTGTTGGTATCAGCATGGTGAAGCAAGCTGGTGAGTTGGCCGAGGCCTACCATGAGGCTGCTAAATATGACTCGATGGTGTTGGCAGAAAAATATCTGGGTGGTGGTGAGTACACCGTTGCCATTTTGAACGGTGAGGCACTGCCGCCAGTGAAGATTGAAACAAGCAACGACTATTACGATTATTCGGCGAAGTATCTGCAGGATGATACCCGTTACCTCTGTCCCTGTGGCCTGAATGATGAGCAGGTGACACGCATGCAGGCACTGGCACTACAGGCCTTCATGGTGCTTGGTGCTCGTGGCTGGGGGCGGATCGATGTGCTGTTGGATGAGTCAGGTGAACCTTTCCTGCTGGAGGCGAACACCGTACCGGGTATGACGGATCACAGCCTGGTGCCGATGGCGGCGCGGGCGGCGGGTATTGAATTTGATGAGCTGGTGTGGCGCATTCTGGAAACCACTCTGGAGTCTCAAGATGGCTAAGCGAATAAAAGGTGCGACACGTGTTCATTACGAGCCAAATGAAGGCACTAACGTAGCTGCCGTGGCACTGAAATTATTGTTGCTGGCGGCAGTAGTGGGTGGTGCTGTCTGGGGCACGCAGAGTTTACTTGACCCCGCACAGTTTCCACTGCGCACAGTACGCATTGAGAGCCCGTTAAAGCATGTAGCTCAGGCAACGATTCGTGACACGGTGCGCCCCCATGTCGAGGGTGGTTTTCTGGGTGTTGATGTCGATGTGGTACGTGATGCACTGGAAGCCTTGCCGTGGGTTCAGAGTGCCAGCGTGCGTCGTACCTGGCCGGACAAGTTGGTAGTGCGAGTAAAAGAACAACAGCCCCTGGCACGCTGGGGTGACAAGGCTCTGGTAAATATGCGTGGCGAGTTGTTTAAGCCGAAACATGATGTTTCGTTAGAGCGCCTGCCGTTGCTGCGTGGTCCGCGTGATACCAGCCATATGGTGGCAGAGCAGTATGTGGCGATGCAGGTAATGTTAAAGCCACTCGGTTTGAGCATTACCCATTTGTCATTGAATGAGCGGCGCGCCCTTTCGATGCGGCTGGATAACGGTTTGCAACTGGGGCTGGGGAGACGGGATACCGACTTGCGCCTGCTGCGTTTTGTGCGGGTCTTCCCGCAGGTGCTTAAGCCGCGACTGGCTGCGATTAAGAGTATTGACCTGCGTTATGCCAACGGCTTTGCCGTGCGCTGGCATCACGGACAAGGTCCAGCACCGGTTTAGGGCGGGGGAACAGGAGCTATGACAAAGAAAATGGAAAAAAATCTGATTGTGGCGCTGGATATCGGCACCTCCAAGGTGGTGGCGATTGTCGGCGAGGTGAATGCGGAGAACGAGATCGAAATAATTGGTCTTGGCTCGCACCCCTCGCGTGGTATGAAGAAGGGCGTGGTGGTGAATATCGAATCGACAGTGCAGTCGATTCAACGTGCCATGGAGGAGGCTGAGCTGATGGCCGGTTGCCAGATCCATTCGGTCTACGCAGGTATCGCGGGCAGCCATATTAAGAGTCTCAACTCTCACGGCATTGTAGCGATTCGTGACAAGGAGGTGACCCACGGTGATGTGGAGCGGGTGATCGATGCGGCACGCGCCGTTGCGATACCGGCCGATCAGCGCATTCTTCACGTGCTGCCGCAGGAGTTCATCATCGACAACCAGGAGGGGATACGTGAGCCGGTAGGCATGTCGGGTGTGCGCCTGGAAGCGAAAGTACACCTGGTGACCGGTGCGGTGAGTGCGGCACAGAACATTATTAAATGTGTGCGGCGTTGTGGCCTGGAGGTGGATGACGTGATCCTGGAGCAGCTCGCCTCGTCTTACGCGGTGCTCTCTGATGATGAGAAAGAGCTGGGTGTCTGTCTTGTGGATATTGGTGGTGGCACCACTGATATCGCCGTGTTTAGTGAAGGGGCGATTCGCCATACCGCGGTGATTCCGATTGCCGGTGATCAGGTGACCAATGACATCGCGGTGGCGATGCGCACCCCGACTCAGTACGCCGAGGATATCAAGATTAAATATGCCTGTGCCCTGACCCAACTGGCCAATGCGGATGAGAGTATTGAGGTGCCGAGTGTGGGTGATCGTCCGCCGCGTCAACTGGCGCGTCAGACCCTGGCAGAGGTGGTGGAGCCACGTTATGAAGAGCTCTTTACTCTGGTGCAGGCGGAGCTGCGCCGCAGTGGTTTCGAGGATATTTGTGCTGCGGGCATTGTGCTTACCGGTGGTACCTCAAAGATGGAGGGTGGAGTTGAGCTGGCCGAGGAAATCTTCCACATGCCGGTGCGCCTGGGAATGCCGGTGGGAGTTTCCGGTCTGGTTGATGTGGTGCGTAACCCCATCTATGCCACCGGCGTAGGCTTACTGTTATTTGGGCAACACAATCGTGGTGGTGGCTTTGTCGAGAGTGGTGGACAAGGCGGTTTCAAGAGTGTGATGCAACGTATGAAAAGTTGGTTTCAAGGTAATTTTTAATAATTAACAAGTATCGCTAAGGGGCTTGTGCCCTGGTTAACGAGGAGGTGTGGAATGTTCGAACTAATGGATAACAACAATCAAAGTGCCGTTATCAAGGTCGTCGGTGTCGGTGGCGGTGGTGGTAACGCGGTTGAGCACATGGTGTGTCAGAGTATCGAGGGTGTGGACTTTGTCTGTGCCAATACCGATGCTCAGGCACTGGAGCGTGCCTCCAGCCGTACCGTGATCCAGATTGGTACCCATATCACTAAAGGGCTGGGTGCTGGAGCCAATCCAGAGATTGGTCGCCAGGCAGCGATGGAGGATCGTGACCGCATTGAAGAGGTGTTGAGTGGCGCCGATATGATCTTCATTACCGCTGGCATGGGCGGCGGTACCGGTACCGGTGGTGCTCCCATTGTGGCACAGGTTGCCAAAGAGCTGGGCATACTCACGGTTGCGGTAGTGACCACACCTTTCCCCTTTGAGGGCAAGAAGCGTATGGATATTGCCGATCAGGGAATGGATGAGTTGAAGAAGTATGTCGACTCCCTCATCACCATTCCCAATGAGAGGCTGCTCAGTGTGTTGGGCAAGCAAATGACCCTGCTTGATGCCTTCAAGGCGGCCAATGATGTTCTGTCGGGTGCTGTACAGGGGATTGCGGATCTCATCACACGCCCCGGTCTGATTAACGTCGACTTTGCCGATGTGCGTACAGTGATGTCTGAGATGGGCATGGCGATGATGGGCAGTGGCTCGGCCAAGGGTGAGGATCGTGCTCGCGAGGCTGCTGAACGTGCTGTATCCAGTCCGCTGTTGGATAATGTTGACCTCTCTGGCGCACGCGGCATCCTGGTTAATGTTACTGCCGGTCTCGATATGTCTATTGGTGAGTTCGAGGAGGTGGGTAACACCATTAAGGAGTTCGCCTCAGAGAATGCCACCGTGGTGGTGGGTACCGTTATCGACCCGGAGCTGAGCGATGAGCTGCGAGTAACCGTGGTGGCTACAGGTTTGGGTCGTGGCGCTGAGACGGTAGCTGAACAACCGGTGAAATTGGTGGTAAACAAGGAGGATAGCCTGAGTGTGGATGTGGACTATGATCGTCCCACCGTGCTGCGCAACAAGCCAAAGAGCGAAACCAGTGAGCCCAGCGGCGGTGGTGAGGTCAATATGGATTATCTTGATATTCCGGCCTTTCTGCGTCGTCAGGCTGACTAATTCTGTTGCACTCTTTTGCAAGAGTGTAGCGGTTATGTGAAACCGTTCTCTAGGCATGGGAACCTGCGGTGTGCTATTATTTCGCGCAATCGTAGTAGTTCGCCTAGTAAAAACAAAGGGTTAGGAAGATGATACGGCAGAGAACACTTAAGAATGTGATTCGCGCCACCGGCGTTGGCTTGCATACCGGGGAGAAGGTTTATTTAACATTGCGACCCGCACCCGTCGATGCCGGTATCATTTTTAGACGTGTCGATCTTGAACCACCGGTAGAAGTACGGGCGAAGGCGGAGAATGTTGGCGATACCACACTCTCCTCTACACTTTCCGTCGGCGATGTTCGTATCTCCACCGTGGAACATTTGCTCTCGGCCCTGGCTGGTCTGGGTATCGATAATGCCTATGTTGATCTGAGTGCCGCTGAGGTACCGATCATGGATGGTAGTGCCGGTCCCTTTGTTTTTCTCGTGCAGTCAGCAGGGATTGAAGAGCAGAATGCGCCTAAGCGTTTCATTCGTATCAAGCGTGCGGTACGCGTTGAGGACGGCGATAAGTGGGTGCAGTTCGAGCCCTTTGAAGGTTTCAAGGTCAAGCTTGGTATCGATTTTGATCATCCGGTCTTTAGTGGTCGCAAGCAGACCTGTGAGATAGATTTCTCTACTACCTCATTTGTGAAAGAGGTGAGTCGTGCCCGTACCTTTGGTTTTATGAGTCAGCTGGAGATGCTACGGGCCCGTAATCTGGCCCTGGGTGGTAGTCTCGATAATGCCATTGTGGTTGATGACTACCGCGTTCTTAATGAGGATGGTCTGCGCTATGAGGATGAGTTCGTTAAGCACAAGGTGCTGGATGCCATCGGCGATCTCTATCTTCTTGGTCACAGCCTGATTGGAGCCTTTAGTGGATACAAATCAGGTCATGCCCTTAATAATCAGCTATTGCGTGCCCTGACCGCCGATCAGGATGCGTGGGAACTGGTCACCTTTGAGGATGAGAAAGAGGTTCCTATCTCTTATGTTCAACCTGTTAGCGTAACCAGCTAATCCGGTTTTTTATGGTGTGTGGCGAGGCGCTGCAGCGCAGCCCGTAGCCCCTTGTCTGCAATTGAGTCGGCACAGGCATTTAGGCACGATGAGGCCTCGTCACTTAATTCCACCTGTTTTATTCTCTTCCTGCTATCTTGTCGTGGTAATACCTTAATCTCGATTTGATTCAGTGCAGCCAGGCCCCGGCGTTGCTGTAGTTGTTTTAACAGGGCCGGACTTTGATAACGTAGCCGCGATGCCCATGCCGTAGAGTCTACATAAATAATGAGTATGTCGTCACGGACATTGCCGACCTGACAATGTAGTCTCGAATCATCATCCAGTAGTGAGCTTAGCAAGCGATTGATGCGATGCAAAAACTGACCACGCTGTAACACTCCCTCGGCAGGAAAATCGTCGCGGTGTAGCAAATCGGTGATCGGTTTAGGCTTGTCCATGATTTAATTGTGTGATACAAGGTACTGATTGTTAACGAAATGTGTTTAGGCTAGTATAATGAATATTCTGTTGGTATCAAAACGCTTCGGTCGTTCGGCCTGTCTTTCCCTGACTCAGGGCAAGCTAATGGTTGCTGCTGTTGCGCTGTTTGTAGCTATTCCAGCCCTAAGTCTCTATGCCGGTTACCAGCTTGGTGGTGCTGCGCCCCTGGGTGCCGATGAGGCCACCATTGCCATTAATGAGGAGCTGGACAGGCAGCAGCAGGAGATCAGCGAGGCGCGACTGGTAGCCGAGGAGAATCTTAATGCACTGACCATGCGCCTGGGGAAAATGCAGGCCCATGTTATTCGTCTTGATGCTCTGGGCCAACGCCTGACCCAGATGGCGGAGCTGGATAGTGGAGAGTTCAATTTCACGAACCCTCCGGCACAGGGTGGTCCTGGGGGAAATAGCCTGGCCGACAATGTTGTGTTACCAGACTTTATGGTACAGCTTGATGAGCTGGCCAGTCAGTTGGGAAATCGTGAGCAGCAGCTTAATGTACTGGAAAATATGCTGATGAGTCGAAACCTGCATCAAGAGGTTTTCCCGGCGGGTCGCCCTATCACTAAGGGCTGGCTCTCCTCCAGGTATGGTACGCGTAATGACCCCTTCACAGGCAAGCCTGAGTTTCATAAGGGTGTCGATCTGGCAGGAAAAGAGGGTAGTGACATTATTGCTGTGGCCGCTGGTGTCGTGACCTGGGCAGACAGGCGTTACGGTTATGGAAACCTGGTGGAGATTAACCACGGCAACGGATACATCACTCGCTACGGCCACGCGAAAGAGGTATTGGTTAAGGTCGGTGAGACCATAAAGAAAGGACATAAGGTGGCGCTGATGGGTAATACTGGGCGTTCTACCGGACCACACGTGCACTTTGAGGTGTGGAGGGATGGTCGCACTGTAGACCCATCAAAGTACATCCATGCATCGAAGTAAGAGTTTAATTATTATAAAAGCCGCATCTTAGTGATGCGGCTTTTTTCATTTTAAGTCCCTATTTATTATGTTGAGTCAGACCGAATCACCAGCTAGTTCCCCTATCTCCCGTCCAGCCCTTGCGTTGGGTAAGGCTGCGCTATTTTGTGCCACGCTATTTCAGGTTGCCTGTAGTGGTGTCGCCCCTAAGCCTGAGCTGGTGGAAGAGCCGCAGCTACCCCAGGCCGATGTAGTAACACCGCAATCACCGATGCGGCTATCTATTGCTGCGGTTGGCGATATTATGCTCGGCACCGATTACCCTCAAAATCGTCTGGCTAAGGATGCTGCTGTTTTGCTGGCCCCGGTGGCCCCTGTTCTGCAGCAGGCCGATGTTACTTTCGGCAATCTCGAAGGGGTGTTGCTAAACGGTGGTGAGGCGAGGAAGCGTTGTAGCAATCCTTCCCGCTGTTATGTCTTCCGTTCCCCCGAGTCCTATGCCGATACTCTTTTTGCGTCAGGTTTTGACCTGCTGAGCCTTGCTAATAATCACACCCGTGATTTTGGTGAGAAGGGGCGTGACACGACAATGCTGGCACTAGATGGTGTTGGCATTCGCCATAGCGGTCGTGTTGGCGATGTTGCGACCTGGCAGCAATCTGGCCTGGATATGGCGATGGTCGCCTTTGCCCCGTTCGTTGGTGCCCACGACATGCTTAATTTAGTTAGTGGCCGCTCACTTATTGAGGAGCTCGCATTACAGAGTGATATCCTGATGGTCTCCTTCCATGGTGGAGCCGAGGGGGCGGACAAGACCGCTTTACCCTTTGCTACGGAGTACTTTCATGGTGAGGATCGCGGTAATGTGGTGGCCTTTGCCCGTATGGCGGTGGAAGCGGGTGCCGATCTAGTCATTGGCCATGGCCCTCATGTACCGCGGGCAATGGAACTCTACCAGGGACGATTGATCGCCTACAGTTTGGGTAATTTTGCCACCTACTGGGGGGTAAATGTTAGGGGTATCAATGGCCTTGCCCCAATCCTGTTTGCGACGCTGGATCAGGATGGTAACTTCGTTGAAGGGCAGATTCACTCCAATCGTCAACAGCGTCCGTTTGGGCCTATTCCCGATCCCGAGCATCATGCGGCCCGTCTGATACGTGAACTTACCCTGACAGACTTTCCTGACGGCCTCCTTGTCATTGATAACGAGGGCCGTATCAGTGTCAAACCCTCCCCGGCCGCCTCGGCCAGCCTTGCTGCATCACCGTAGTAGCGGTAAAACATCGACCGCTCAGGTAGAATAGCGCCTCTATTGCTCGCCAGTGTATGGCGATGGGGTCTCGGGCTTATGCCCTACGGATGCAGACAGGATTAAAAAAGATAAATGATCAGCAAGACACTCAGTAAGATTTTTGGCAGTCGCAATGACCGCACCATTAAGCGGTTGCGTAAAGCGGTTGAACAGATCAATGCCCTTGAGCCAGAGCTTGAGAAGCTGCGAGATGAAGAGTTGCGTGCCAAGAGCGACGAATTCCGTAAGCGTATCGAAGAGGGGGCCAGCCTGGATAGTTTGCTGCCAGAGGCCTTCGCCACAGTGCGCGAGGGCTCCAAGCGCGTGTTCGGTATGCGTCACTTCGACGTACAGATGATCGGCGGTATGGTACTGCATCAGGGCAAGATCTCCGAGATGCGTACCGGTGAGGGCAAGACCCTGATGGCGACGCTTCCGGCCTATCTCAATGGCCTGGTCGGTTGCGTACATGTAGTGACAGTAAACGACTATCTGGCACAGCGTGATGCGGAGACGATGAGTCGGTTGTACGATTTTCTCGGTCTCAGCACGGGTGTCATTATCGGTGGGCTGGACCACGCGCAGCGACAAAGCGCCTATGCCTGTGACATTGTTTACGGTACCAATAATGAGTTTGGCTTTGATTATCTGCGCGACAATATGGCCTTCAGCATTGAAGAGAAGGTACAGCGTGAACTTAACTTTGCGATTATTGATGAGGTTGACTCCATTCTCATTGATGAGGCCCGTACCCCTCTGATCATCTCAGGTCCTGCAGAGGACAGCTCTGAGCTTTATAAAAGCATTAATACACTGGTGCCTAAACTGGTTAGCCAGGAGGTAAAGGGAAGCGATGAGGAGGAAGAGGGACCCGGTGATTACAGCGTTGACGAAGAGCACAAACAGGTTCATCTCACTGAGGAGGGTCACCAGCACGTTGAAGAGTTGTTGGTGGGAGCGGGCCTGCTAGGGGAGGGTGAATCACTTTACGATGCTGCTAACATTAACCTGATGCACCATTTTAATGCTGCGTTGCGTGCCAATGTTCTCTATCAGAAAAATGTCGACTATATCGTCAGCAATGGTGAGGTGGTGATCGTCGATGAGTTCACCGGACGTACCATGCCCGGACGTCGCTGGTCAGATGGTCTGCATCAGGCAGTAGAGGCAAAGGAGGGGGTTCAGATTCAGAACGAGAACCAGACCCTCGCCTCGATCACCTTCCAGAACTATTTCCGTCTCTATCATAAGCTTTCTGGTATGACCGGTACGGCCGATACAGAGGCCTACGAATTCCAGTCAATCTACGGTCTGGAGGTACTGGTCGTACCCACCCACCGCCCGATGATTCGGGATGATAAGGGTGATCTTATCTACCTATCTACTGAAGAGAAGTACGAGGCGATCGTCGAAGATATCAAGGATTGTTATAGCCGTAAGCAGCCAGTGCTGGTGGGAACCACCTCGATTGAAAACTCAGAGCTGATCTCAGATGTATTGAATAAGCACAAAATCCCGCATGAGGTGCTCAATGCCAAGCAGCACGAACGTGAGGCACACATCATTGCCCAGGCGGGTAGTCCTGGGGCCATTACTATTGCCACTAACATGGCTGGTCGAGGTACCGACATTGTGCTCGGTGGTAATCTTGATGCCGAGCTGCAGGCACTTCCTGAAGACACAACTGAGGCCGAGATTGAGGAGCGCAAGAGCGCCTGGGATAAGCGCCATCAACTGGTGCTGGATGCGGGTGGTCTGCACATAGTTGGCACGGAACGTCATGAGTCGAGGCGTATTGATAACCAGCTACGTGGTCGTTCTGGGCGACAGGGAGATGCTGGTTCCACTCGTTTTTATCTCTCCCTGCAGGACAGTTTGATGCGTATCTTTGCTTCAGATCGTGTCTCCTCTCTGATGCAAAAATTAGGTATGGAGCAGGGTGAGGCAATTGAGCATCCATGGGTATCTCGTGCCATTGAGAATGCTCAGCGCAAGGTGGAGGGGCACAACTTCGATTCTCGCAAGAACCTGCTGGAGTACGATGATGTAGCCAATGATCAACGCAAGGTGATTTACGAACAACGTAATGAGTTGATGGCACTGAGTGACATTGCGGATGTGATTTCTGCGATCCGTGTGGATGTGGTCAATGATGTGATTGACGAGTATATTCCGCGACAGAGTCTGGAAGAGCAGTGGGATGTACCAGGTCTGGTTACACGTATTGAGACAGAATTCGGTACCCAGTTTGATCTTCAGCGCTGGCTCGATGAGGACGATAAACTTGATGAAGAGGGATTACGCCAACGCATTGTTGATGAATTAGCTACCCTCTACCAGGAAAAGGAAGAAGCAACCGGTAGCGAGGGGATGCGTCACTTTGAAAAGGCAGTGATGTTGCAGTTGCTTGACCATCTGTGGAAGGAACACCTGGCGGCAATGGACTATCTACGTCAGGGGATTCACTTACGTGGCTATGCGCAGAAGAATCCTAAACAGGAGTATAAGCGTGAATCATTTGAACTCTTTACTGAGCTACTGGATCGTATTAAACAAGAAGTGATCGGAGTGGTCTCCCGAGCACAGGCCCAAGCTGAAGAGGATGCGGCTGCGCTAGAGGAACAGCGACGAGCCCAGGTGCAGATGAACTATCAGCACGACGAGGTGAATGCCCTGGAGTCAGAGGAGGGGTCGACAGATGAGGAGTCAGAGCAGCAACCCTTCGTACGCGATGAGCGTAAGGTGGGACGCAATGAGCCCTGTCCCTGTGGATCCGGGAAAAAGTATAAACAGTGCCACGGTCGTCTGAATTAGGCACCGTATTCTGTAGAGGAGAGAAGTTGTGGCGGTAGGTTATCAGGGGCTTCCTCTACTCCATCCTGTTGGGGGAGTAAAGGTTGCAACACTTAGCGCAGGGATCAAGACGCCTGGTCGACGCGACCTGGTGCTTTTCTCCCTGCAACAGGGGAGTAGTGTCGCTGCTGTTTTTACCCGCAATGCCTTTTGTGCTGCACCGGTGGTCGTGGCAAAAGAACATCTGGCACAAACTGTTCCTCGCTATCTGCTGATTAATACAGGCAATGCCAACGCCGGAACGGGTGAGCCAGGCTTGCGTGATGCACGACAGAGCTGTAGCCAACTTGCCGAGGTGATGCAGTGCCATGCAGAGGAGGTGCTGCCGTTCTCCACTGGGGTGATTGGTGAGCCGCTGCCCATGTCGAAGATCCTGGATGCGCTTCCCGATTTTTCTTCGGCCCTTCAATCTAATGGTTGGGGAGATGCCGCGCACGGCATCATGACTACCGATACTGTGGCCAAGGGGGTGAGTCAGCAGTTGGAGCTTGATGGCGAGGCCATTACTATTACGGGTATCTCCAAGGGCTCGGGTATGATCCGCCCTGACATGGCGACCATGCTCGCCTATGTGGCAACCGATGCGAAGATCGCACAACCACTGCTACAGCAGTGTCTGAACGAGGCGGTAAAGTACTCCTTTAACCGCATTACCGTTGATGGTGATACCTCAACCAATGATGCCTGCGTACTAATGGCAAGCGGTGAGAGTGGTGTTGCCATAGAGGCGGGAAGTGAACATTTTGCCCGTTTTTCCACGGTGCTAGCCGAGGTGTGCCAACAGCTTGCTCAGCTCATCGTACGTGATGGTGAGGGGGCCACAAAGTTTATCTCTATTGAGGTCAATGGTGGTCGTGATGAGGCCGAGTGTGAGCAGGTGGCCTACACTATCGCTCACTCTCCGTTGGTGAAAACTGCACTATTTGCCAGTGATCCGAACTGGGGTCGTATTCTCGCTGCCGTGGGGCGTGCAGGCATATCTGACCTCGACCTTGAGGCACTCTCCATCTATCTTGGTGATGTCTGTATCGTACGTGGCGGTGGTCGTGCAGCAGATTATCGTGAGGAGATAGGGCAGGCGGTGATGGACAGGGATGAGATCACCATCCGTGTGGAACTGGCACGTGGAGAGACTCAGGCAGTGTTGTGGAGCTGTGACTTTTCCTACGACTATGTGCGTATTAATGCCGAGTATCGCACCTGAGGCCGCACTCGCACTTCCCGATTATCATGACTACTTGCATGTAGTTGTCGCGGTTATTGATAACGGCTGTGGTGAGGTATTAATAACCAAACGCCACGAACACCTTCATCAGGGAGGTCTGTGGGAGTTCCCTGGTGGCAAGGTTGATGCGGGCGAGGTGGTCTATAGTGCGCTAAGTCGAGAACTCCATGAGGAGTTGGCCATTGTCGTGCAGCAGGCCCATCCGTTGATACGAATCCCCTACCACTATCCCGAGCGTAAGGTGTTGCTAGATGTGTGGCGTGTTACCGCTTTTTGTGGTGAGCCAATTGGGGCCGAGGGACAGCCGCTGATGTGGGTGAAAAAGCAGGATCTTAGAGGGTATGAGTTTCCTTCTGCCAACAGTTCGATCATTACCGCAGCGCAATTACCATCCCGCTACCTCATCACCCCAGAACCAGGCTTAGAGAGCGAATGGCCTGATTTTTTACGACTACTGAGGCGAGCCCTCGATGACGGAATTTCGCTGCTGCAACTGCGAGCAATAAGCTTAAGTCGTGATGATTATATGAAGCTGGCACAACAGGTATTGGTTTACTGTCAGGAGCATGGTGCAAGACTATTGCTAAACGCCGATATCACTTCACTTGAGGAGTGTGATGCGGCGGGCGTCCACCTCAACTCAAGGCGATTGATGGCTGTTCAGAAACGACCTGTTACAGAAGATAAACTGCTGGCAGCTTCATGTCACAGTCTGAAAGAGTTGCAACACGCCGAGTGCATCGGTGTTGATTTTGCGCTGCTCTCACCGGTGAAGGCGACGACTTCACATCCCGGTACTGAGGCGATGGGTTGGCACAACTTTCACTGTTTGAGTGAACAGACAGAGCTGCCGCTGTTTGCGCTTGGAGGAATGAGTCCTGAGGATCTCCCCGATGCCTGGCGATATGGTGCCCAGGGCATTGCAGCGATACGATCACTTTTTCTGACTCAGTAGTAACTGTCATCATCGTTCAATGGCCGATGTTGCTCACCAGCAATGCGGTGGCCCTCGTCGGCCCACTCACCCAAATCGATAAGGCGGCAGCGCTCACTGCAAAACGGGCGCCACTGACTCGACTCTGACCATTCGACCGGCTTCTTACAGGTAGGACACTTGACGATTTTTGTCTTCACAGGCTGCAACAGGTTAGTTGAAACGAGACGGTTTGATTGGCAGGTTGTGGTCGTCCACTATCTGATTGCAGGAAGCGGATATTGAATCGGTGACGACTGCCGCTGACCTCAGCGTAATAGGGGGAATCGGCTGGAAGCGTTACGCGCAGTAATTGAAATGTCTGGTTATTGTCCAGGGCCTGCTGGTAATTGCCATTTTCGCTAATCTCTGTCACTGGATCGGCACTGTTGCGGATCATCTTAAGCAGTAGTTCGATCGCCTGGCGAATGGGATCAAGTTGGGCAAGCCATTTTTTCTGTTCGAGTTCACGTTGTGACCACGGTTGCTCAAGCCAGCGGTGATAAGCAGGCAGATCGAAATCACAGGTGCCGCCCGGGATGGTGCTGCGTTGGCGGACCGCGTTGAGAAATTCATCCTCACGTAGCTGGTGGCCAGGCTGGTTTTTCATCGCGTAGAGATTTTCGATTAAATGCTCCATCGCTTTGAGGATGGTCTTGAGTCGGCTGCTGTCGACCTGAGGGTTGGCCATCAGGCTGTTCAGGGTGGTGGCTGAACGCTCAAGTTCTTTTATTAATTCATTCTTCAAATCACCACGCGAGAAGATATCAAGGATGTCGATTAGGGTGGTAACGAAGATGCGGCTATCCCAGCCGTTCTGTCCCTTCATATAATGGACGGCGAGGCGAAACAGGTGTTCCAGGCGCAAGATGGTACGGATGCGCTCGCTGAGCGGATGCTCGTAGATGATTGGTTCCTGTGTCGTCATGGGATGGCCGCACTTCGTTAGTGACTGTACGATTATTATAAGCCTTTTGCGCGTGGGAAGTTATCAGTTGTTAGAGGCAAGTGTAAGATAACGCTGGTGGAGTGCTGTTACCTGATCGTGTAATGACTCGAGAGAACCACTATTGTCGATGAGATCGTCTGCAGCGGATATACGCGCGTCACGGTCGATTTGACTCAAGATGATCTGCTCTATGGTTTGTATAGAACTGCCGTCACGTTTTCCAGCTCGTTCTTGTTGCTGCTCCTTACTGCAGTCGACCACCAAAACCCTGTCTAGCTGATGTTGCCACTGTTTCTCCAGGAGCAGTGGAATGGCGAGGATTACGTAAGGGGTGTTTAGGGCATCAATTTGTCGCTGCATCTCCTGGCGGATTAGAGGGTGAAGCAATGACTCCAGTTGCTGCCGTTTGCCCTCATCATCGAATATCAGTTTACGCATTTGTGCACGGTTAAGGCTACCATTGTTCTGTAGAACCTGAGCACCGAAGAGGGCGGCTATCTGTTGCAGTGCAACGGTACCGGGTGCAACAAGATCACGGGCGATCTTATCGCTGTCGATGATAGGCACCCCCAGCTCATGGAAATGCTCGCACACGGTACTCTTGCCGCTGCCTATGCCGCCGGTTAGACCGATTCGCAACATGGATAATGCCTATGGTTGAACCATATAGCGCCAGTAGCCACTGACGATCTCATCACCCCACAACATGGCGATCCAGCCGGCAGCAGCGAGGTAGGGGCCGAAGGGAATGGGAAGTTGGCGGTCACGACCGCGAAACAGAATCAGGCTGATGCCGACAACAGCACCTACCATTGAAGATAGCAGGATCACCATTGGCAGTGCCTGCCAGCCAAACCAGGCACCAAACAGGGCGAGCAGTTTGAAGTCGCCATACCCCATCCCCTCTTTGCCGGTAGCGAATTTAAATAGCTGGTAGACAGACCATAGAGACAGGTAACCGGCTACTGCCCCGATGATACTCGACTGCATATCGGTAAAGATATTGAACAGGCTTAACAACAGACCCAACCACAGCAGCGGCAGGGTGATATCGTCGGGGAGTAATTGTTGGTCAAAGTCGATGAAGGTTAGGGTTATCAGTGCCCAGCTCAATAGCAGGGCAAAGGCAAGTGGCCACCCGAATCCAAGTTTCCATGCGACCACGCCACTGATGATGCCGGTGAGTAATTCTACAGCAGGATAACGTGCTGAGATTTTAGTATCACAGTGTTTACAGCGCCCCCTTTGCAACAGGAAACTGATAATAGGGATATTTTCTATTGCCCGGATCGAATGACCACACTTAGGGC
Source organism: Pseudomonadota bacterium (assembly GCA_039714395.1). GTDB lineage: Bacteria > Pseudomonadota > Gammaproteobacteria > Thiohalomonadales > Thiohalomonadaceae > JAPHSX01. The sequence continues at coordinate 44,087 of JBDLJH010000006.1, forward strand.
AACGGGAGGCGGGTGTTGCTAGATTGAAGCGTTCGTGATGTTCAATAGGGTGTTCCAGCAACTCCTGACACTGCTGTCGCCAGGAGCGCTGCATCATTACCGGTAGGCGATATATGACGACGTTGAGGAAACTTCCAATAAAGAGACCGAACAGTCCACTGAACACAATAAGCAGACCTGGTTCGGTCTGCAACAGGTAGGTAAGGTTTTCAAACATTCTATTGCTCGGTGTTTAACGTGGTTCTACACTACATTACATCGCCCATTTTGAAGATAGGCAGGTACATCGCAAGTACCAGGCCACCTACAACGACACCGAGAAATGCCATGATGAGGGGTTCGAGTAGACTGGTGAGTCCATCCACAGCATCGTCTACCTCTTGCTCATAAAAATCAGCAACTTTTCCCAGCATGGTATCAAGTGAACCGGCCTCTTCGCCGATAGTTGTCATTTGTACCACCATGTTAGGAAAGACTGTTACCTGTTCCATACTACCGGTGATTGAGGTACCAGTGGCGATTTCGTCACGCATCTTCAAAACAGCCTCACGGTATACAACGTTGCCTACGGCCCCAGCCACAGACTCCATTGCCTCGACGAGAGGAACACCAGCGGCAAACATAGTAGAAAGAGTACGTGCAAAGCGTGCAATGGCAGCCTTGTTAAGCAGGTTGCCTATAATAGGGGCACTTAGTGAAAAGCGCTCCAGGGCTTCTCTGAATTTTCTCGAATGTTGTTTTGCCTGTGCAAATCCATATATCGCAGCTCCTATTCCACCAAAGACGATATACCATTGTGCCTGAAAGAATTTGGAAAGATTAACTACAAACATGGTGAGTGCTGGCAGGTCTGCACCAAAGCCTGAGAATAAAGATTCAAACTGGGGGATAACGAAGATAAGCAGTATTGCGGTAATGATGAAAGCGACAACAATAACGGCAGCAGGATAAAATAGCGCCTTTTTTATTTTTGATTTGAGAGCCTCCGTTTTTTCTTTGTAGGTGGCAATCTTGTCAAGCAGACTTTCAAGGATACCAGCCTGCTCTCCTGCATGAATCAGGTTGCAGGTGAGGTCATCAAACTGTAATGGATGTTTTTTAAATGCCTCAGCGATTGTAGAACCACCCTCAACATCATTTTTGATCGTATTAATGAGAGTTGACATTTTCGGATTGTCTGTACCTTTTGCCATTATTTCAAATGACTGAACGATCGGTACGCCAGAAGACATCATGACTGCCATCTGTCGGGCAAAAATAGCGATATCCTTGGGGGTGATCTTCTTGCCTTTGGGGCCACCACCGCCAAATAGCGCTTTAGGCTTCTTTTTAACCTTTAGCGGATTGATACCTTGTTTGCGCAGTTCGGCCTTGACCATAGACAGGTTTTTGCCACTCATTTCACCCTTTTTCTTGCCGCCTTTTTTGTCGGCTCCTTCCCAGATGAAGATATCTTGTTTTTTTGTTTTTTCGGCCATATCGACGCTTAGTCCTTGGTCACACGGTTAATTTCTTCGAGGCTAGTCATACCATCTTTGGCTTTCTTAAGGGCAGACTGGCGGATATCGGGATAACCTTCCTTTTGCGCCTGATCAGCGATGTCATAGGAGGTAGCTCCACCCTTCATGATCAGCTTGCCCATATCTTCGGAGATAGGCATAACCTGATAGATACCAACACGTCCCTTATAACCGCCGGAGCATTGGTCACATCCGTCATGGTTTGCCTTGTAGAGCTTCATCCCCGAAGCAATATCCTCCTCAGTAAAGCCCTCTTCCAGAAGAGCCTCTTTTGGAATGTCATCAATACTACTGCAATTGCTGCAAAGTCGACGGGCAAGGCGCTGAGCAATAATAAGGTTGACTGCCGCAGCAATGTTATAGGGTGGAACACCGATATTCATTAAACGGGTAATGGTCTGTGGAGCGTCATTTGTGTGAAGGGTGGACATAACCATGTGACCGGTTTGTGCCGCTTTAACAGCGATTTCGGCGGTCTCAATGTCACGAATCTCACCTACCATGATGATATCCGGATCCTGACGTAAGAAGGCCTTTAGTGCTGCCGAAAAGGTGAGTCCAACCCTGTCGTTGACGTTGACCTGATTGATCCCTTCAAGGTTGATTTCAGCAGGATCCTCAGCAGTAGAGATGTTGATGTCTTCTCGGTTGAGAATGTTGAGGCCGGTGTAAAGTGAAACGGTCTTACCTGAGCCTGTCGGTCCGGTGACCAGAATCATGCCGTAGGGTTTGGCCAGGTTGTCCAGATAGAGTTGCTTCTGGTCTTCCTCGTAACCCAGAGCGTCGATACCCAGTTTGGCACTGGAGGGGTCGAGAATACGCAGTACGATCTTCTCGCCGAACAGGGTAGGGCAGGTGTTAACACGAAAATCGATGGCTTTGTTTTTTGAGAGGGTCAGCTTGATGCGACCATCCTGCGGTACGCGCTTCTCAGAGATATCGAGGCGCGACATGACCTTGAGGCGGGCTGCGATTTTACCGGCCAACTGGATTGGTGGTGAAGCCACCTCTTTGAGCATGCCATCGGTGCGCAGGCGGACGCGGTAGCGTTTTTCGTAGGGCTCCATGTGAATATCTGATGCCCCACGGTTGATGGCATCAAGTAGTATCTTGTTAACGAAGCGTACTACCGGCGCATCGTCGATCTCCTTACTGTCAGTCTCATCTTCCTTATTATCGTCTTCTGAACTAATATCCAGCCCGTCGAGAGCGTCATCATCAAGACCCTCTCCCAGAGAGGTATCTCCGGCCTCCATTGCCTTTTCGATGGCTCCATTTAGCTTGTCTTCAAGAACCAGCACCGCTTCGGTGGTGGCACCGACATGGAACTTGATGTTATCCAGGGCAACCAGGTTGGTCGGGTCTGATACGGCGACAAACAGGCGATTGCCGCGCTTGAACAGGGGCAGGGCGTGGTGGTTACGGATCAGCTTTTCAGCGACGAGTTTGGTGACATCTTCGTCCAGCTCTACGGTATCGATATCGAAAAGCGGAACACCAAACTCCTGAGCCGCAGTAGTTGCCAGCGCTAGCGAACTGATAAGTTTCCTTTCTACTATATGGGAAACGAAGGGGACTTTATCTCTTTTAGCACCCTTGGCGGCTTCAAGGGCGGCGTCTTCGGTTAGCAGGCCGTCGCTAACTAGCTTACGCGCCAGGCCGCTTAAGGCAACTTTCATGTTGGTGGTAGCCATATCCTTAAATCAACACCCTGTTTAGTCGTATGAAATGCATCCTAACATTATGATCATTTTTATGATAATTCCAGTCATAATATAGAGTTATGGGATTTTGGTCATGGTTTTTCGCAACATTATGTTTGACTGATTAATGCTTTGAACTGACCACTATCGCACAAAGATGCTTAGAAGTAGGTGAGTGCAGTTCTTGGTCTCTTATACTTTAATTGTTAAATCTTAAATCGCATGGAGAGATCGATAGCGTGTAGTTGTTTTGTTATTTCGCCCACGGAAATGTAGTTGACACCGGTTTCGGCGATGTTACGAATATTTTGCAGTGTAATGCCTCCAGATGCCTCCAGTTCCGCTCTCCCTTTGTTGATTGTTACTGCCTGAAGAAGTAGCTCCGGGGACATATTGTCGAGTAGCAGGATATCGGCACCAGCGGCCAGTGCCTGTTCGACCTGAGCAAGGTCTTCGACCTCGATCTCTACCGGAATGTCAGAGGGTGCGGTGTCGCGTACTTTTTCTACAGCTGCGGCAATGGAGCCAGCGGCGGCGATGTGATTCTCCTTAATCAACACGCCGTCATAGAGACCGATGCGGTGGTTGTGGCAACCGCCGCAGGTCACGGCGTATTTCTGCGCCAAGCGCAGGCCGGGGATGGTCTTGCGGGTATCGAGTACCTTAACTCCGGTACCGACCACCGCATCAGCGTAACTGCTGGCCAGGGTGGCGGTGCCGGAGAGGGTTTGCAGGAAATTGAGCGCGGTGCGCTCGCCGCTGAGCAGGGCGCGGGAGGGGCCGCTCAGGGTGCAGAGCAACTGATTTGGCTCGACGCTATCGGCATCCCTCACCCGCCAGTCAATGCGAATGGCCTCGTCGAGCTGGGCGAAGACCTCATTGAACCACTCCTGGCCGCAGATCACCGCACGCTCACGGCTAATTACTCGTGCCTCGGAGTGGGCCTGCTCGGGGATCAGCGAGGCGGTGAGGTCACGCTTGCCGATATCCTCGGCCAGGGCGAGGGCGACCTGGGCCCGGATCTCCTCAGCGCGAATGGGGTTGGAGCGGGATGCCACGGCTTAGAGGATTTCCAGCAGCTCGACCTCAAAGATCAGGGTAGCGTTGGGTGGGATCACACCACCGGCACCGCGTGCACCGTAACCCAGCTCAGCGGGGATGGTGAGCTTGCGGCTGCCGCCAACCTTCATTCCCTGTACCCCCTCGTCCCAGCCGCGGATCACCTGACCGGCACCAAGAGCGAATTTGAACGGGTCGTTGCGATCCTTGCTGGAATCAAACTTAGTGCCGTTCTCCAGCCAGCCGGTGTAGTGGACTGAGACCATCTGTCCGGCTGCTGCCTCGGCACCGCTGCCCTCTACGCTGTCTTCGTACTTCAGGCCTGAATCGGTGGTAACTTCGCTCATTTTTTCTCTCCAGCATAAGTTGGGCCCACACACGGTGGGCCGAAAAAAGTGCCTATTACTATGGCATGAAATCTCCCACGATTCGAGTGGGGCGCAGGCTTTAGCCCTTGTCGGAAAAGTAGTCGCGGGTCAGCTGGAATACCACCGGGCTCAATAGCAGCAGAGCCAGCAGGTTGGGCAGGGCCATCAGGGCATTGAGGGTGTCGGCCACCAGCCAGATAAAGTCCAGCTCGGCTGTGGCACCGATAGGCACGGCAATGATCCACAGTATGCGGAAGGGGATGATGGAGCGTACACCGAACAGGTATTCCACACACTTTTCGCCATAGAAGCTCCAGCCGAGAAGGGTGGTGAAGGCGAATAGCGCCAGTCCCAGGCTGACCACGTAGCCGCCAATACCCGGCAGGGCTAACTCGAAGGCGGCAGCGGAGAGAGCCGCTCCACTCTCGCCGCTTGTCCAGGCACCGGATATGACGATCACCAGGCCGGTGACGCTACATAGAATCAGGGTGTCGATAAAGGTGCCGAGCATGGCGATGGTGCCCTGACGTACCGGGCTGTCTGTTTTTGCCGCGGCGTGGGCGATAGGGGCACTACCCAGTCCTGCCTCATTGGAGAAAATACCTCGTGCTACGCCAAAACGTATTGCCGCCCATACGGCCGCTCCGGCAAAGCCTCCGCTGGCTGCCACCGGGGTAAAGGCGTGCTTGATGATGAGTGTCAGCGCATCGGGGATGGCGGATGCATTGAGTACCAACACCACTAGTCCTGCGATGAGGTAGCTGATCGCCATCAGGGGCACCAACTTGCCTGCTACGGTGGCGATGCGACGGATGCCACCAATCAATACCAGTGCAGCTAGCACTGCCATGATGATTCCGGTGGTGAGAGGGGCAATATTGAATTTTGCGTTAAGGGCATCGGCCACCGAGTTAGCCTGCACCGTGTTGCCGATGCCGAAACCAGCCAGTGCACCGAAGATAGCAAAGGCGGTACCGAGCCAGGCCCAGTGGCTTTTCAGGCCATTCTTGATATAGAACATCGGGCCACCGATGTGGTTGCCCTGCTCATCGGTCTCACGGTAGCGCACTGCCAGTACCGCCTCGGCATATTTGGTGGCCATGCCCACCAGTGCGGTACACCACATCCAGAATAGTGCCCCCGGTCCACCGAGGGCGATGGCGGTGGCAACCCCGGCGATGTTACCGGTTCCAACCGTGGCGGAGAGTGAGGTCATCAGTGCATTGAAGGGTGAGATGTCACCTTCAGCCTCAACCTTGCGCCCCTGCCACAGCATACGGAAGCCGTAGCCGATGCGATGCAACGGCATCGCCTTGAGGCCGAGCATCAGGTAGAGGCCAGTGCCGAGGATCAGCACCAGCATTGCCGGGCCCCAGACGATTGAATTGAGTTGGCCGATGAGGCCGCTAATGGTTTCCATCTCCTCTCCCTATTTATTATTAGTTGGTGTGGTGCGGTTATTGGTATTGGCGGATTATCATGGTGTCGCCGCGCTGAGTAAACTCCAGCTGTTTCAATACACTCATGCCAAGCAGGATAGTTTCGCCATCCATGTGCGGGTTGATGCTGGCGCGTACCCGTTGCAGTTCCAGCCCCCCCAGCCCCACACTGTCGAGCAGGGTGGTGTAGGCCTTGATGGTGCCGTTGGCGGTTTCGTAGTACTTGGGCACACCGCGCTTCAGCCCCACCCGGCGGGCTACCGCATCGGGTATCGAGACATCACTGGCCCCGGTATCGAGCATAAACTCCACCGGCTCGCTATTAATGGTGCCATTGGCGAGATAGTGACCATAGCGATTGCGCTGTAGCCTTACCTCCAGCACGTCATCTGTCCCTTGTACGGTATCAAGCCGTGTGTTGGGGTTGCGTTGCTGATCCAGAATATTGCTGAACAGCAGGCTGAGCATTCCAAGACCTGCTGCCCAGGCAACGATCAACATCCCGCGGCCGATGCGTCGGGGTGTCTGGGCTGGATCCTGATTTTCACTCATCGCGGCAGTATACCGTTTTTTCTGTTAACAGCACGGTGACATTGGTGTAACGTTAAGTCTGATTAAATTTGTCGCTGGAATTCACTTGAGCATCGCCGTACCCGCCATACTTCGTCCCTTCATGGACAGCCTCCGAGACCTGCTGCCGATCATTCTGGTGATCACTTTTTTCCAGCTGGTGGTGTTGCAACAACCTATCCCCAATATGGGCAAGTTGCTCTACGGTACCGTGATGGTGGTACTGGGGTTGACCCTGTTCGTGCGTGGCCTGGAGATGGGGCTGTTTCCCATTGGCGAAAGCATGGCCTATGACTTTGCCCGTAAGGGGAGCGTGTTCTGGTTGCTCACCTTTGCCTTTGCCCTGGGTTTTGGAACTACGGTGGCCGAGCCGGCCCTCATCGCGGTAGCGGCCGAGGCGGCCAACGTGGCGGCGGTCGGCGGGATGATAGAGAACAACGATGTGGCCCGTGACAGCTATGCCACCGGCCTGCGATTCACCGTGGCGCTGTCGGTCGGTTTTGCCATCGTGCTGGGGGTGTTCCGTATCCTCAAGGGGTGGCCGATTCAGTATTTCATTATTAGTGGTTATATCGGCGTGGTGGTGATGACCACCATCGCCCCCAAGGAGATCATCGGCATCGCCTATGACTCGGGCGGGGTGACTACCTCTACTATCACCGTGCCGCTGGTGACGGCGCTGGGAGTGGGCCTTGCCTCCAGTATTAAGGGGCGTAACCCGATGGTCGATGGCTTTGGCTTGATCGCCTTCGCCTCGCTGACGCCGATGATCTTCGTCATGGGCTACGGGATGGTGATCTGATGCTAGAGGCACTACAGACCATTCTTGATACTGTGCTGGTGACGGTACGTGATGTGCTGCCCATCGCCACGATCATCTTCGGTTTTCAGATCTTTGTTATCCGCCGTCCGATACCCCATCTCAAACGGGTTCTGGCCGGTTTCGGCTACGTGCTGCTGGGCCTGTCGCTGTTTCTCATCGGTCTGGAAGAGGCGCTGTTCCCGCTTGGCAAGTTGATGGCCGAGCAGTTGACCGACCCTGCCTTTATTCTTGGCGAGGGGGTAGTGCGGGCCTTGCAATGGAGTGACTACTCGTGGGTCTATCTGTTCGCCTTCGCTATCGGTTTTTCCACCACCGTGGCCGAGCCCTCACTGATCGCGGTGGCGATTAAGGCGCAGGAGGTCTCCGGTGGTGCCATCAGCGTACGTGGTCTGCGCACCGCCGTGGCCATCGGTGTCGCCATCGGTATCTCGCTGGGTACCTTTCGTATTGTCAGCGGCACACCGCTGCACTACTACATCATTGCCGGTTATGTGGTGGTGATTATTCAAACCCTGTTTGCACCGAAGATGATCATCGCCCTGGCCTATGATTCGGGCGGGGTGACCACCTCTACCGTTACCGTGCCGCTGGTCACCGCCCTCGGGTTGGGACTTGCCAGTACCGTGCCGGGGCGCAGTCCGATGCTGGACGGTTTCGGTCTTATCGCCTTTGCCAGTCTGTTTCCGATTATGTCGGTAATGGGCTATGCACAATTAAGTCAATGGAAGGCCCGTCGCACCGCGCGACGGGAAAACCCGGGAGAGTAGCTATGCACTTTAAACTGTTGATTGCCCTGGTCGAGGACCACAAAACTGATGCAGTGCTGGATGCCGCACGCAAGGCTGGCGCTACGGGTGCCACGGTGTTGAATCAGGCGCGGGGGGAGGGGGTAAAGAAGAGCAAGACCTTCTTTGGCCTGTCGCTGGAAACGCAGCGCGATATGGTGATGTTTCTGGTAGAGGAGCATATGAGTCGAAAGATTTTGGAGAAGATCGCCAAGGTAGGTGAGTTTGACGAGAAGCCGGGAACCGGTATCGCCTTCCAGATTGATGTGGAGGATGCGGTGGGGGTTATTCATCAGGTAGAGGAGCTGAGTGCAGCAGTAGAGGAGGAAATTTAAAATGTCTGAGGATAAAAAAGTTGTGCGCGTCCGTGACGTGATGAAGCACCAGTTCGACATGGTCGATGGTATGACCACGGTGGCTGATGCGCTGAAGACGATGAAACATGTGGAGAACAAGAGCCTGATCATCAACAAGCGTCACGATGATGATGAGTACGGTATGTTGCTGATCTCCGATATTGCCCGCAAGGTACTGGCCAGGGATCGTGCCCCGGAGCGCGTCAATGTTTACGAGGTGATGGCCAAACCGGTGATTACCGTCGATCCGGATATGGATATTCGCTACTGCGCCCGTCTGTTCGATCGCTTTGGCCTATCTCGTACCCCGGTAGTGAATGGGGGCGGAGAGGTGATCGGTATCATTAGCTTCACCGACATGGTGCTGCGTGGCTTGTGTACTGACCTGAACTAGTCCTGTGCAATGGGGAGAAGACAATGCGGGTCGATAGCAGCACAGGGTTGATGCAGGGAGCGCGTTATCTTGCCTCGCCCAATTGCGATTATCGTCCAAATGAGGAGCAGCCCAGCCTGCTGGTTATCCACGGTATTAGTCTGCCCCCTGGCGAGTACGGGGGACCGTGGATAGACGCCCTCTTTACCAATACCCTTGACCCGCAGGCCCATCCCTATTTTGCCGCTATTCACCAACTGCGAGTCTCCTCCCACCTGCTGATTCGGCGTGACGGCGAGCGGCTGCAATATGTCCCCTTTAACAAGCGCGCCTGGCACGCAGGGCTCTCCTCCTACCAGGGACGGGAACATTGTAATGACTTCTCTGTCGGCATCGAGCTGGAGGGGGCGGATGATGAGGCCTATGAGCCGGTGCAATATCGGGTGCTGGCTGAGAGCATTGCCGCCCTGTTGGCGGCCTATCCGGAATTGAGTGCCGAGCGCATCACCGGTCATAGCGACATTGCACCCGGACGCAAGACAGACCCCGGTCCTCACTTCGATTGGTCGCGTTTTCATCAGTTGCTGGAGGACGTGATACTTGCAAAGCATCAGGCAAGCATCGACACTTAGGCTATGGCCCTTATCGCAATCCTTATCAGTCTGGTGGCGGAACGTCTTCTCGGTTCGATGGAGGAGCTGCGCCGTTTCGACTGGTTTCTCGCTTATTATCGCTGGGCCGCGGTACGCCTTGTAGCGATTAAACAGCTTAATGGATCGGTGGGTGTATTGTTGCTGCTATTGCCGCTGATTGGCCCGGTGGTGTTCCTCGACTATTACCTTAGCGGCCTGTGGCTACTGTTTGGTCTCGCCTTTGCCATATTGATTCTGCTCTACTGTTTCGGCCCACGCGACCTGGAGGCGGAGGTGGAGGCCTTTGTTGATGCCCGCACCCGAGACGATGAGGAGTCTGCCTGCTGGCATGCCTCGGAGCTGCTGGGTGGTAAGGAGGTGGCAAGCTCGGCAGAGGTGACCCAACGGATCATGCAAAATATCTTTGTTGAGGCCAACGAGAGGCTGCTCGCCATCGTTTTCTGGTTCGTGTTGTTGGGACCGGGCGGGGCGTTACTTTATCGCCTTAGCTCACTGTTTCAGCAGCAGTCGGATCAGGGTGATGGCGTTCATGAGGCAGGGGTGCGGCTACATCTTCTACTCGCCTGGTTGCCGGCCCGTCTCTGCGCCGTCTCTTATGCTCTGGCAGGCAGTTTTGTCGAGGCGCTTCATGGCTGGCGCGGAACAGATTCCAGCTGGTTTGAGAGCAGCCGGGACATCCTCATTGCCAGTGGTTTCGGTGCTTTGCGTATCGAGCCGGGCGAGATAGAGGACGACAGCCGTGCCTGTGAGCAGATAAATGAGAGTATGTCGCTGGTACGTCGCGCGGTGCTGGTCTTCCTTTCGTTGATTGCACTATCCACCCTGGCCGGGTGGATGGGGTAGCTGTTTTCCCCTCTTTTTTCGTCAAATCCCCTCTATACCGGTATCATCTGCAACTTCAATGTTTGAGATAACCCTATGCGTGAACTGATTTTGGGTGGTGCCCGTTCGGGTAAGAGCGCCCTGGCGGAGAAATATGCCCATGACAGTGGTCTGGAGGTGGTTTACATCGCCACCGCCGAGGCACATGACGATGAAATGAGAGAGCGTATCGCCCACCATCGCACACGCCGTCCCGACCACTGGTTATGCCTTGAACAGCCGCTGCAGTTGGCTGCAACATTGCGACAGCATGCGGCGGCTAATCGTTGTCTGCTGGTGGACTGCCTGACATTGTGGCTGAGTAATCTGCTGGCCGCTGGAGACAAGGTATTTATACGTGAACGTGAGGCGCTGCTAGAGCAATTACCTCAGTTGCCGGGACGGCTTATCCTCGTCAGCAACGAGGTGGGGATGGGTATTGTGCCGATGGGTGAACTAACACGAAAATTTTGTGATGAAAGCGGACGGCTGCATCAAGCCGTCGCTGCCGAGTGTGATCGGGTGACCTTCGTTACCGCCGGTCTGCCAATGATTTTAAAAGGTGAGAGTGAATGAGTACTGAGTGGTTGAAGGGTGAGGTTAAGGTGATTAACGAAGAGGCCGCCGCTGCCGCTGAGGCGCGGCAGGGGCAGTTGACCAAACCACCCGGTTCGTTGGGACGACTGGAGCAGGCCGCAGTACGGCTGGCAGGCATGCAGGGGGTTGAGAAACCTTTGCTTGAGCGCATTCACATCTCGGTCTTTGCCGCTGATCATGGCGTCGCCGCCGAGGGGGTCTCCGCCTTTCCGCAGGAGGTGACGGTAGCGATGATCGCCAATTTTGCCCAGGGCGGTGCAGCGATCAGTGTGCTGGCAAAGGAGCTTGGAGCAACACTCGAGGTGGTTGACGTGGGCGCCATCAGTGTACCTGCTGAACTCCCCGGTGTTATTTCCCACCGAGCCGGTGATGGCACCGCCAACTTCGCCAGGGAGGCGGCGATGAGTGAGGCGCAGTTGGCGATAGCGCTGCAGGCAGGAGAGAAGGCGGTAAACCGTGCGGTGGCAGCCAGGGCACAGCTCTTTATCGGCGGCGAGATGGGGATTGCCAACACCTCCGCCGCCACGGCGATCACCTGTGCCCTGTTACAGCGTCCCGCTGTTGAACTGGTGGGGCCGGGTACCGGACTGAAGGCCGATGGTGTCAGCCATAAGGCACAGGTGATCGAGCGGGCGCTGGCGTTGCATCGTGATGCCATGACATCGCCACTGGATATTTTGCGTTGCGTTGGCGGCTTTGAGATCGCCGCCCTCTGTGGCGCCTACATTGCCGCTGCACAACGAGGTCTACCTGTGCTGGTGGATGGCTTTATTAGCAGCAGTGCTGCGTTATTGGCGTTGCGTATCAACCCTGCCATTGCACCATGGTTGATGCTCAGTCACGCCTCTGCCGAGCCGGGTCATGTGGCAATGGTTGAAGCCATCGGCGATCAACCTTTACTGGATCTTGGCATGCGTCTGGGTGAGGGCAGTGGTGCCGCTACCACGGCGTCGCTACTGCGTGTTGCCTGTGCGTTGCATAACAATATGGCCACCTTTGCTGAAGCAGGCGTGGCTGAAAAGTCATAAGTCGGAAGTCTATAGTCGCGAGTCGAATAGCTGTGAGTAACGAGACAACCATCATCGACATCATCCGCCACGGTGAGCCGCAGGGTGGATCGAGGTACCGCGGCCATGTGGATGACCCGCTTTCCGAGCGTGGCTGGATGCAAATGCGTGCGGCGGTAGAGGGGAGGAGCGGTTGGCAGCAAATCGTCACCTCTGATTTAAGTCGTTGCGCTGACTTCGCTAATGAACTGGGTAACAGACTTTCCATTCCGGTAGAGGGGACGGATCAGTTCCGCGAGGTAGGTTTTGGTGACTGGGAGGGGATGACCGCCAAAGAGATCATCGCTCAGGACGAGGCTGCGCTCTTTTCTTTCTGGCAGGACCCGCTCAATAACACTCCACCTAATGCCGAGCCACTGGTCGATTTTCATCAACGCATTGAGCGTGAGTGGGAGAGAATGTTAATGACTCATGGTGGCAAGCATATTTTGCTGGTGGGTCATGCCGGGATGATGCGTATCCTGTTACTCAAGGCGCTCGCTATGCCGCTGCAAGAATTCTATCGTTTTGATCCGCGCAATGCCACCATAGTACGACTCCGTGTCGATAGTGGACGTCATGGTGAACGTTACACACAGTTGGTGTTTGAGGGGCCGGTGATTTGATGCAACCGTTCTGGCTGGCCTTACAGTTTCTAACCCGTCTGCCGACACCTCACCTTGTCGAGGTAAGGGCCGAGGCGGTTGGGCGTTCCCTGCTGTTCTATCCGCTGATCGGTCTGATCATCGGTGCACTGATGTTCTCCTTAAGCTTGCTTGCCATTAATCTTCCACCGATGTTGTTGGCGGTACTAATGCTGGGCCTGTGGCTCTTTCTGAGTGGTGCGTTGCACATTGATGGCGTGGCCGACATGGCCGATGCCTGGGTGGGTGGTCAGGGCGATCGCGAACGCACTCTGGTAATCATGAAAGACCCCTACTGTGGCCCCATGGGGGTGAGCGCCGTGGTGGTGGTGTTGCTACTCAAGTTCACTGCCCTGATCGAACTGCTACATACCGGGCCTTTGCTTCTACTGTTGGCTCCAGTGCTTGGCAGAAGTTTTGCCGTACTGTTAATGCTAACCACCCCCTACTGTCGTGATGCCGGGCTTGCCTCCGATATGGTGCGCTATCTGCCACGCCGTGCGGCCTGGACAGTACTGGCTGTGGTGACTGGTATCACTCTATTGTGGTTGAAATTGATGGCGATATGGCTGTTGGCCATAAGTTTGTTTATCTTCCTCATCTATCGTCGCGCCCTGATGCAACGCCTACAGGGTTTTACCGGTGATGCTGCCGGGGCCCTGATCGAAATTATTGAGGTGGTGATACTTCTGGTTGCAGCAGGTGTGATCGGGGTGCAGGTATAAACAGGACTTATCCTGTTGGTGGTTGAACAAGCCCTTGACCTAACTCGGTCAAACAGGCACCTTGATTCGCTTCATCGACGACACGATTGCAGGACTATGAGCGAACAGCATACCCCAGCCCCCATCTACCGCAAGGACTACACCCCTTTTAGCCATGACGTCGAGTCGGTGGCTCTGCACTTTGAGCTGGAAGGAAGTCGTACTACGGTGCGTTCTACCCTGAAGCTGAGTGCCCGTGGCGAGCAGCGCACTCTGCGTCTCGATGGCAGCGAATTGGAGCTGATTTCGATTGAGCTGGATGGACGTATCCTTTCTGCCGATGAGTACCAGCTCGATGAAGAGAGCCTGACACTGCAGACACCACAGCAGTGCGAGCTGGTGATCACCACCGCTGTAGGGCCGGCTGCTAACACGGCACTGGAGGGGCTCTATCTCTCCAGCGGCAACTTCTGCACCCAGTGCGAGGCGGAGGGTTTTCGTCGTATCACCTTCTACCCTGATCGTCCTGATGTGCTTAGCATCTTTACTACCACCATCGTTGCTGAGCAGAAGGCCTTTCCGCAACTACTGGCCAATGGCAATCGTATCGAGTCCGGCGTGCTGCCTCCTGGCACGCCAGAATACCGTCCATCCATGGACATAACCGGTGAGCTGGAGGATGGTCGTCACTATGCGGTGTGGCATGACCCCTTCCCCAAACCCTGCTATCTGTTCGCCCTGGTGGCGGGTGATCTCGCCTGTGTCCGAGATAGTTTTACCACCGTCTCTGGACGTGAGGTGGCGATCGAGTTTTACGTGCAGCACGGCAATGAGAACAAGACCGAACACGCGGTAGCTTCTTTGCAGCGGGCGATGGCCTGGGATGAGCAGAAGTATGGTCGTGAATATGACCTCGACCTCTACATGGTCGTTGCTGTTGATGACTTCAACATGGGGGCGATGGAAAATAAAGGACTCAACGTCTTTAATTCCAAGTTTGTGCTGGCTCGACCTGAGTCGGCCACTGATACCGACTTCGTCAATATCGAAGCGGTGATCGGTCATGAGTATTTCCACAACTGGTCGGGTAACCGCGTCACCTGTCGAGACTGGTTTCAGTTGTCATTAAAAGAGGGCTTTACTGTACTGCGGGATCAGCAGTTTACCGCCGATATGACATCAAGCGCAGTTAAGCGTATTGATGATGTGCGTATGCTGCGTGCCCACCAGTTCCCCGAGGATGCCGGTCCCATGGCTCATCCGGTGCGTCCTGACTCCTTCGTTGAGATTAATAACTTCTACACCCTTACGATTTACGAGAAGGGTGCAGAGGTGGTGCGTATGCTGCACACCCTGCTCGGTGAGGAGGGGTTCCGCAAGGGGTGTGATCTCTATTTTGAACGCCACGATGGCAGCGCCGTTACCTGTGATGATTTTATTGTCGCGATGGAGGAGGTCAACGGTGTCGAGTTGCAACAGTTCCGTCGCTGGTATGCCCAGGCGGGAACGCCACGTATTACGATGTCGCGTAAATACGATCAGCAGGACCAGCGCTACACCATCACTTTGAAACAGCAGACACCAGCAACACCCGGGCAGGAGGAGAAGCTGCCGCTGCATATTCCGCTCAAGCTGTCGCTGCTGGATAGTGAGGGCAAGGCGTTGCCGTTACGTCTGCAGGGGGAGGGTGGCGCCGCCGCTACAGTGCGCGTATTCGATTTTACTCGGAAAGAGCAGCAGTTTGTGTTTGAGGATGTTGTTGCCGAGCCGACTCCATCATTGTTACGTGGTTTTTCTGCGCCGGTAATTCTTAACCATGATTACAGTGATAGTGAACTCGCCTTTTTAATGGGTCACGAGACAGATGCCTTTAATCGCTGGGAGGCGGGGCAGCAACTGGCGCTACGGATAATGCAGCGGCTACTGGCGGATAAACGTGAGGGGCGGGAGTTGAGCCTGGATGAGGCGCTGGCTGAGGCATTCGGACAGACCCTGAATGATGAACAGCTCGATCCGGCACTTGCTGCCGAGGCACTCAGTCTGCCCGATGAGGCCTATGTGGCCGAGTGCGAGAACCCGGCAGACCCGCAGGCGATTCACACGGTGCGGCAGTTCCTGCGTCGTGCTTTGGCGGAACGTTTCCGTGATGCCCTGCAGCAGCGCTATGGTTCTCTGAATACTGGTGGCTGTTACCGCCTTGATGCCGATGCGATGGCAAGCCGTCGCCTGCGCAACACCTGTCTTGCCTATCTCTCATTACTTGATAGCGGGGAGTACGCACAGCAGCAGTTTGCTACTGCCCATAATATGACGGATAGTATGGCGGCACTCGATGCACTGGTGGACAATGGCCATTCTCAGGCGACGGCAGCACTGGAGGCTTTCTACGACAGTTGGCACCACGATATGCTGGTGCTGGATAAGTGGTTCAGCGTGCAGGCTCGTTCGGGAATGCCCGATACCCTGCAACGGGTGGAGCAACTGCTGGGACACCCCGATTTTCTCATTAGCAATCCCAACCGTGTGCGCTCACTTATCAGTGCCTTTACCGCAGCCAACCCTGCACGCTTTCATGATTCCGATGGTGGTGGTTATCGCCTGCTCGCCGATAAGGTGATTGAGTTAAACAGTCGCAATCCACAACTGGCATCGCGTCTGCTTGGCCCACTTACCCGCTGGCGTGGACTCACCGAGAACTATCAGCAACTGATGCGTACAGAGCTGCAACGTATTCTTGATAGTGGTGATCTGTCGCGGGATGTCTATGAGGTGGTTACTAAGAGTCTCGCTTAGTAAGGAGATTAGATCGCGCTGTAGAACTCGTGGTGGTTTTTTCCGTGACGCTTGGCATGGTACATGGCGTTATCGGCGCGTTGAATTAGCAGGTTGGGATCCTTGCCGTCATTAGGGTAGAAGCTGATGCCGATACTGGTCGTGATTGAGGCCTCCACACCGTCAAGATTGTAGGGTTCGGCAACATCCCGGATGATTTTTTTCGCAACACGAATCACATCCTGGTGTCCTTCAATAGCGGCAATGACGATGGTGAACTCATCACCACCGAAACGGGCGACGGTATCGGTCGCACGCAGGCATTCTGTGAGTCGATGTGACACCTGGCGCAATAGCTCATCACCACTATTGTGCCCCAGTGTGTCGTTGACCACCTTGAAACCATCGAGGTCGAGAAACATTACTGCGGTCTGTGCCTGATTACGGTCTGCCAGAACTATGGCCTGTTGCAGGCGATCGTTGAAGAGGATGCGGTTGGGCAGTCCGGTAAGCTGGTCGTAGTGGGCAAGGTAAACCAGCCGTTCTTCACTCTCTCTTTCAGATGTGATATCGGAGAAGACACCAACGTAATGGCTAAGCTCACCATCTTCATCTTCAACAGCCGATATCGACAACCACTCAAGGTAATCTTCTCCCTCACGGTTACGGTTCCAGATCTCTCCCTGCCACTGTCCAAAATGTTTTATTTCGTGCCACATGTGAGCGTAAAAGGTATCGTCCTGACGCCCTGAGCGCAATATTGATGGGCGTTTGCCGATAACTTCATCCTCTGTATAACCGGTGACTTTGGAAAAGGCGGCATTGACGCTGACGATAGTGGTTTCTGGGGTAGTGATTACGACCCCCTCGTTTGCAGTTTCGAATACTTTGCTCATCAAGCGCGAAGTGAGATTACGGTTCTGGTTAAGTTCATGTAGAAGGCTGTTAAGTCGATCACGAAATTCTTCCGCCAGTGTTATCAGTTCATCGTATAGCGGCGTGATATTTTCCGAATTCGTGTTATTGATTAACAGCTGTTTGGCCATCTGGTGCATTTCTTGGTGTACGGGATCGATAGCGATGAAACTGTCTAGTGTGGTGAGTGCGGGGTTGTTAATGCCGTGGTACCAGCGACCAAATTTGCACAGGTGATCGGGGTGCTCGGCGATATCCTTTGGTTCTATGGGATGTTCACAGATCAGGGTACGGTTAATTTGCGCTATCCAGCGGGCATGATGTTCAATGGCCTGCCCCAGTTCTTTGGAGAAATGCTCCAGTTCATTGAGTGTCAGCTGTTGGAATAGCGCATTGTACATGTTCATATATAGTACTCGTGCTGTGAGTATTTAAGTTCCTGTTCCATTCGCATCATGATATGCCAAGCTTGGCTGCCCTGCCATTATTCTGTGTTATCGATAATATACTCTTGCCACAGCTCTTCATCCTTTATTTCGGCCTCGGAGATAGCAAAGCTGCGTACAGATATGCCTGCCGTATGCACGCTTTCTCTGTTGCCACTTATCAATGGGTGCCACTCGGGTAGCGTTTTACCATTGGCCAACAGGCGGTAGGCACAGCTCTGTGGCATCCATTCAAGTTTGTCGGCATTTTCCGGCGTAACCTGAAGGCATTCAGGTACCAGTGTCGTGCGTTCAGCGTAGCAGTTGCAGGAGCCACTTTCGCTATCCAGATAGCGGCAGACGATGCTGGTGGTATAAAGTGCACCATCTTCCTCGTCCTCGAGTTTGATCAGGCAGCAACGGGCACAACCGTCGCAGAGGCTCTCCCACTCTTCGCGGTTTAGTTGCTGCAGGGGTTTTTCCTCCCAGAAGCGTGACACGGGCTTATCCGGCAATGGCTCTGTCCATATCCTGTTCCGCCTGTTTCCATTCATCTTTGGCGGTACCACCCTGGGCCATTAGCTCCATCAGGCCGTAGGCGAGCCGGCGGGTCTCGGGATTCATTTCCTTTAATTTAGTCAGCAGATAGCTGTGACCGGCCTGTGGAATGGAGAGGGTCTTTACCAGTGCATAGAGCAGCAGCGACTGGCCGGAGCGGCTGTCGTTCCTGATGTGGGCCAGAGTGTCGTGGAGGGGAGTCATGTCCATTATTCGGTTCTCTCTGCGATGTGTTTGTGATCTATTGTATGTAATGTGTGATGAAGTGGTCGCTTAATCAAGGGTCGCAAGCAAGTTTGCTATGTCGAGTTGCTGTTCTAGTGTGTCGGCCAGGCGATCCAGTTCCCGCTCCTTAATTGTGTGGTAGTCGATACTTTCAGCCTCGCTCATACCGGCCCAGCGTAACAGGGCACGACAGGCCTGTGGATGGTCGAACAGCCCGTGCAGGTAACTGCCGAGGACCTGTTTGTCTTCACTGATCGCACCGTCGTTGTTGCTGTCGTCGAATGTAATTGCCGGGCGTGACAGGCCCTCACCACGGGTGACACCCATGTGAATCTCGTAGCCCTCAACCGCTGCGTTCTCTAGCGTGAGCTGTCCACTGATGCGGATGAGCTGTTTTTCCGGCTCCAGCGTTGTTTCAATCTCCAGTAGTCCAAGGCCATTGCTGGTCCCGGCAGTACCTTCTAATCCCTGGGGGTCGTGAATCATTTTTCCCAGCATCTGGTAGCCGCCGCAGATACCGATCACCTTACCGCCGTAACGCAGGTGTTGTATGATCGCCTTGTCCCAGCCCTGCTCCCTTAGCCACTGCAGGTCGGTACGTACATTCTTGCTGCCGGGAAGGATAATGAGGTCGGCAGGCGGGAGTGCTTGCTCCGCCCCGATAAAGTGGAGATCGACATTCGGGTGCAGGCGTAGCGGGTCGAGGTCGGTGTGGTTGCTGATGCGGGGTAACACCGGCACCACGATCTGGAATTTATTCTGATCGGTGAAGATGTTGTCGCGCGGCACTGCATCCTCTGCCTCGAGGTGCAGGCCATGCAGGTAGGGCAGTACACCAAACACCGGTTTACCGGTCCTCTGTTCCAGCCACTCAAGGCCAGAGTCGAGCAGCCTGATGTCGCCACGAAAGCGATTGATGATAAAACCGGTGACGCGATCACGCTCACTCTCGCTGAGTAGTTCCAGGGTGCCGACGATCTGTGCGAAGACACCGCCCTTGTCAATATCGGCGACCAGCACCACCGGGCAGTTCACCGCCTCGGCAAAGCCCATGTTGGCGATATCCCCCTCACGCAGATTGATTTCGGCGGGGCTGCCAGCTCCCTCAACCATGATCAGCTCGTACTGCTCCGAGAGACGTTGGTGCGACTCCAGCACCGCTGCCATCGCGACCTTTTTGTAGTCGTGGTAGTCGCGGGCCTGCATGTGGTCGATGGCTCTGCCGTGGACGATCACCTGGGCCCCCATGTCGCTACTCGGTTTGAGCAGGATAGGGTTCATATCGGTGTGTGGTTCCAGCCCTGCCGCCTGCGCCTGCACCGCCTGGGCACGGCCAATCTCGCCACCATCGGCGGTGACTGCGCTATTGAGTGCCATATTTTGTGGTTTGAAGGGAACCACCTGCACGCCACGGCGCTTAAGCAGACGGCAAAGTCCGGCTACCACGGTACTCTTGCCCGCGTCTGAGGCGGTGCCCTGAATCATGAGAGTTTTCGACATGGGCGGCATGGTAGCGGGTATTTCCGCATGGGGGAATGGCACCGGGCTTTGCGGTAAACTAGGGGGCCTATTTTTCCGGAAAAATCATGACCGCCGTATTTGTCATCATTCTCGCTGTGCTGCTCGATATGTGGCTGGGGGAGCCGCGTCAGTGGCACCCGCTGGTGGCGTTTGGACGGCTGGCGCAAGGCATTGAGAAGCGTCTGCATGGCGGTCCCGCTGGTGACAATTCTCTGCGCGGTGGTTGGGCCGTGGTCATCGCGGTTGTACCGTGGATAGGGTTGGCCTGGCTGTTGACTCTAAATGAGACCATGGCGTTGCTGGTTGAGGTATTGCTGCTCTATCTGGCTATTGGTGGGAGTAGTCTGGCGCAACATGGTCGTGCCGTGGCCGATGCACTGTCGCTGGGGGATCTGCCACTGGCCAGGCAGCGGGTGGGCTGGATGGTAAGTCGTGATACTGAGCAGCTTGATAGTGCTGGTGTTGCTCGCTCAGCGGTGGAATCGGTGCTGGAGAATGGTAACGATGCGCTATTTGGTGCACTGTTCTGGTTTCTGCTGCTGGGTGCGCCGGGGGTAGTGATGTACCGACTGGTGAATACGCTGGATGCGATGTGGGGCTACCGCACCGAACGCTATCTGCAGTTCGGTTTTACCACGGCAAAGCTTGATGATCTGCTGAACTGGGTTCCCGCACGTCTTACCGCACTCTCCTATGCGCTGGCGGGTGATACCTCACGAGGCTGGCGTTGCTGGCGTACTCAGGGCCACCGTACCGACAGCCCCAACGGCGGAGTGGTGATGGCCACCGGTGCCGGTGCCCTGGGGCTGCAGTTGGGTGGCCCGACCAGCTATCACGGTGTGCTTAGCGACAAGCCGTTGCTGGGTGAGGGGGGGGGCGCACGTGGTCAGGATATCTATCGTGCTATCCGTCTGGTGCAGCGGGCGCTGCTGATCTGGCTGGTGGTGATTAGCGTAGTGGGGGTGTGGTTTGGCTGAGTTACATCATGGTGGCCGCCTGCGTGAGGCAGCGGTGTGTTATGACATCCCGCTCGATGAGTGGCTGGACCTCTCCACCGGTATCAATCCGGTAGGTTGGCCAGTACCTGAGTTGCCTGCCAGTTGCTGGCAGCGTCTTCCGGAAAAGGATGATGATTTAACGCGTGCGGCTGAACTCTATTACGGTAGTTCTCATCTGCTGCCGATAGCCGGTTCCCAGGCGGCAATTCAGCTACTCCCCCGACTGTGCCAAAAGAGCCGTGTAGGTATGTTGCAAACCTCCTATGTTGAACATGCAGAGGCGTGGCGACGTGCCGGACACGAGGTGGTGCCACTCTCTGTACAGAGCATTGAACAACTTATTCCCTCTCTGGATGTCCTGCTACTGGTTAATCCCAATAATCCCACCGGCGAGAGATTTACGGCAGCACAACTCACACAGTGGCGAGAGCAACTAAATGAGCATGACGGCTGGCTGGTGGTGGATGAGGCCTTCATGGATGCCGAGTCAGAGCAGAGTCTGGTTTCTTGTTGTGGTGATGAGGGGCTGGTGGTCTTGCGTTCACTGGGAAAGTTCTTTGGCCTTGCCGGGATACGTGTCGGTTTTGTTTTTGCCTGGCCGTTATTACTGCAACGGATAGCCCGAGAGCTGGGGCCGTGGCATGTGAGTGGCCCAGCCCGTGAGGTAGCGCGACTTGCCCTGCTGGATCGTAAATGGCAGAGAGCAACCCGGGTGCGACTGCAAGGTGATAGCCAACGCCTTGTTATGCTGCTGAGTGAAAGTGGTTTCTCGCCTTCTGGTGGTACACCACTGTTTCACTATATTGTTCATCATGATGCGTCATATTTACATAAAGTGCTGGCGCAACAGGGTGTTTTCACCCGTCTCTTCTCTAACCCTACCGCATTGCGTTTTGGTCTGCCGGGGAGTGAGTCGGAATGGCAACGCCTGCAACAGGTGTTAATGGGGCTACAGAAAAAGTACATAGCAAAGGTTGTTTAATGTTTCGGTTATTTTCAGGATTGGTACTCATATTTTCTGCTCTATCACTGCATGCGCTGGAGGTGGAGGATGATAGTGGGAAACGTATTAAACTCAATGCCCCGGCAGAGCGTATTATCAGTCTCGCCCCTCATATCACCGAACAGCTCTTTGCTATTGGTACGGGTGAGCGGATCGTTGGTGCGGTCGATTACAGTGACTATCCTGAGGCGGCCAAGACGATCCCCCGCGTTGGCGGATACACCCGCCTCGACCTTGAGCGTATTCTCGCTCTGAAACCGGATCTCATCGTTGGCTGGTTGAGTGGTAATAATACTCAACAACTGGAACGGCTGGAGAAGATGGGATTTACCGTTTATCGCAGTGAACCGCGTCGTCTTGATGATATAGCCGAAGGTATGGCGCGACTGGGCGTATTGACGGGCAGGCAGAAAGAAGCGGATAAGCAGGCAGCTATTTTTCGTAAAAAGGTGGCGAGTCTACGGGCATCGACACAGGGCAAGGCGACACGTAGCGTGTTTTATCAGATCTGGAATCGCCCACTCATGACGGTCAATGGTGAACACCTGATCAACGACGTCATTACCCTTTGCGGTGGTCGCAATATCTTTGCCGAGTTGCCAGTACTGACCCCTAAACTATCTGAAGAGGCCGTGATCGCCGCTGACCCCGAGATCATCATTGCCAGTGGTATGGGAAAGGAGCGTCCTGAATGGCTGGATGACTGGCGCAAGTGGCCGCAGCTAAAGGCCGTTAAGAGTGAAAGACTTTATGTGATTAACCCCAGCATTATTCAGCGTGCAACACCGAGATTGCTGGAGGGGGCTGAGGTGATGTGTGGGTTTATTAATCCTTAATAGTTGCATCGACTGATTTGAATCGGCAACCGATATCAATCATATAGTTTATGCCAGTTAAAATAGTTCAATACTCAATGCAGGTGTATAATTTTTCTCATTTATCGCAATAGACCTTCCATTTTTTCAACACTATATAGCCTAATAAATAAGAGTTCCTATAGAGTACTGTGGGCACTGATACTCACTATCTCATGTTGCGGTATTTAACCCTGCTTTGTGGATATCTCGCGCAGCTTGGGAACGGTTAGACCGAACTCGTCGGCAAAGCTGAGATTGCGGGTGAGTCGCCCCGGTGCGGAGCGGCCCATGCACTTGTGATCGAGATCGCCCTGGATACCCTCGACCATGCCGTTGTTTAGTTTTTCCCGATCCAGCTCTTTACCGATGAGTTTGAACTGAATATCCATTACCTCGTTTGCAATTTCGCGTGCGAGTGGCTGGTGTTCACTCCACATCGCATCGACATTAGTGCCGGCAGGCAGCTCAAGTCCGGTAATATTGGTGGTGAGAATGTAGACGTTCTTGCGTACCAGTTCGTACTCTAACTCCACGGCGCTTCCCAGCTCCCAGGTGGGGATATCGAGTGAGGCCATCGCCGCTTCGATAACTGGCGCAGCGGTACCGTAGACCGGCGAGGGGATAAGTACTTTGTAGTCCTGCCCCTTCTTTTTCTCGAACCAGATCGAGGTGACGGTAGGGGCCTGTAGGCCGTGGGCTTCCCAGTCACGCGGTAGCAGCTCATTCTGTAGCAGGCAAAGACAGTCACGCCACTCCTCTGGAATTTTCTCCAGCACTGGATGTAGATCATTCTCTCCTACGGCAACCAGTACCAGTGACGGTGTGGTGAGTGCTCTGGCTACACTTTCCATATTCATCTGCCGGGTGACGGGAAAGACCGGGTAGCCCTGCTTGAGAAAGCCGCGGGTGAAGACGCCGGACATCTCGCCGGTGCCGATGACAACAATGGGGTCGTTCATGCTCTGCTCCTTGGTGGTACTGACTAGTGCGTGATGGTATGGATGCGCAGTTCGCTCTGCTTTGCAATAACTTCAAGCAGGCGATCGATATTGGGATGCTTGCCAGGATTGGCCTCGGCATCTGCCGTGTGCTCGGCGTAGAGGGCGATCCCCTTTTCTGCCGCTGCTGAATTCAGTGAACCAAACTCCTGATTCAGTGCGTTGTAGACGGAAACGGAACCGGCCTTGCCCGGTTTGTTTTCGATGGTGTCGACGAGGGTGTTGCCGTCGTACAGTTCGAGCTTTTCGATGTTATCGATGGCGGGGAGGGTTTTGAGATTGTCTGCAAAGTTGTTCATGGCCTGTTCTTGCTCAGAGGAAAGGACAGAGGTTATCACCTTAGGTGGAGTCAGTTCAAAACCCTGGCGATAGCCTCTGGATTGGAGGGAAAGTAGAGGTGCAGGTAGCTGGCGGTGAGCCGTCGCTGCCGATAGATGGGCTCCCCCTGAGATACTCCGCGCTGGCGCACGCCGTGTGTGACCGGTTCAATATCGGTCTCCATTTTGGAGTGGTGAAAGGTGTGGGCGGTTAGTTTGCCCTCGGCGAACGGCGCGCTCTGCATACCTAGAACAGCCAGTTTTTTTTGCATCAGCGCACGCCCCGGTAGTAGGCCAACCATATCTGCGCAATTTCCCTCTTTATCATGCAACTCATCAAGCAGGTAGAGCATACCTCCACACTCGGCAAGGATCGGTTTGTTGTTTTCAAAGTGGGTGCGGATAGAGTGCTTCATATTCTGGTTATTGGAGAGTGTTTGCAGGTGCAATTCGGGATAGCCTCCGGGTAACCATAGGGCACTGCAGTCCGGCAGTGAATCATCCTCAAGTGGTGAGAAAAATTGCAGTTCCGCTCCCATAGCCTTGAGTAGATCGAGGTTGGCCGGATAGATGAAGGCGAACCCTGCATCACGGGCGATGGCGATGTGCACGCCTTCCAGTAGTTGAGGAATGGTGTCGGTTTCAGGCGCATTAAATGTAGCGGCATCGGGAAGGAAGGTGATATCTGAACACTCTATAGCGCAGGCGCCTGCCTCCAGTCGCTGTTCCAGATCAGCGAGTTCGGTCGCCTGGACAAGGCCAAGGTGGCGCTCCGGCAACACCATCGCCTCGTTGCGTAGTAGGCCGCCGTAATACGGGATATCGTCTGGCAGACTCTTGGTTAACATCTCGCCGTGCTCCGTGGAGGCAACGTGGTTGGCGATGACTCCAGCAAATGGGAGGGTGTTACGGTAATGTTTCAGGCCGTGGGCGATGGCGCCGAATGTTTGTGCCATGGCACTGGTATCGATTACCGCAAGCACAGGAATACTGAACAGTTCGGCCAGGTCGGCACCGGAGGGCGTGCCGTCGAACAGCCCCATTACCCCTTCAATCAAAATGAGATCCGCCTGTTGCGCTGCTTCATATAAAAGTTGTTTGCAGGCCTTTTCACCCACCAGCCACAGGTCGAGCTGATAGACCGGATTGCCCGATGCCTGTTCGAGGATCATCGGGTCGAGAAAGTCGGGACCGGTCTTGAATACCCGTACCTTTTTTCCCTGGTCACGATGGTAACGGGCCAGTGCTGCGGTGACGGTGGTCTTGCCCTGCCCCGATTCCGGGGCAGCGATGAAAAGGGCGGGGCAGTAGGCCATTAAAATTCAACTCCGGCCTGTGCCTTTATTCCGGCCTTGAAAGCGTGTTTTTCCATGCGCATTTCGGTAACAGTGTCGGCAATTCCAATGAGACCTTCGGGTGCGCCGCGACCGGTGAGGATCACGTGCTGCATCGATGGACGATTTTTCATCGCCTCTACGACCTCTTCAAGTGGCAGGTAGTTATATTTTAGAACGATATTAATTTCATCCAGAACCACTAGATCCATCTTTGGGTCTGTAAGCATTTTTAGGGCAATATTCCAGCCTGCTCGTGCCGTGGTTTCATCCTGTTCCTTGTTTTGCGTATCCCAGGTGAAGCCGTCGCCGGTGACGTGGTATGAAACCTTGGGGAAGCGGGTAAAGAAGGCCTCTTCACCAGTGGTACCGCGCCCCTTGATGAACTGCACGATACCGACTCGCATGCCGTGGCCGAGGGCGCGGGCGACGACGCCGAAAGCCGCTGAGCTTTTTCCTTTGCCGTTGCCTGTGTTAACTATAAGAACACCGCGCTCCTCATCAGCCTGCTTGATCTTCTCCTCGACCACAGCCTTTTTTCGTGTCATGCGATCCTGGTAGTGTTGCTCTTTTTCCTTATCCATTAGTGGCTCCACTTGTCACGGTGGGTTGCCAGTTCTGCCAATCCATCCAGAAGTACCGGCGCCGGATGGAGAAACTTCTCGCCATCGAGGTTGATGATGGTGAGCGGAGTCTTCGGTTTGATGAAGGCGCACCGTTTGTTCTGTTTACGCTCGAAGATGAATAACAGCTCCGGCTCTAATTCATTAATAAGTGCATTGATGGTAACCAGCTCTTCGTCTGGCTTGATGTGTCGGATCTTTTCGGCGGTTTCCACCACGACAAATCCTGCCGCAGTAAAAAGATCGGTGAGCCAGCGTTTTTTACCGAAGGAGTAGGGCATCCCCGAGCAGGCAGAGAGCAGAAGAATCTTTTTGCCGTTGCCGTTTATCTCGGCTGCAAGCCTTTTCCATTGTTGCTGAAAGTTAGATACGCGCTTGTCGATGTGGCCCATTTTTGCCTCGCGTCCTATCAACTGCAGGTTCTCTTCGATCTGCGCCATACTTTCGAAGCCGTCGAGGCGAAAGGCGCGTGCCCCTTCTGGAGTGACGGCCTTGAGTACCTGTGCTTTTGTCCAGTTGGAGGTGAAGATAAGCTCCGGCATCAGTGCATCGATCGCCTCCGCATCGGGGTCGAAGATACCGCCGGTGTGAGGCCGTTCAAGGCGATCGTAGCGACTGACGCCAACGATGCAATGCTCCAGCCCCAGCCACTGTAGGCTCTTGGTGAGATAGGGTGACTGGCTGATGATGCGTGGGCAACTCTTTTCATTGGCCTGTGCTGTCAGACTGAACAAGGTGAACACTAGTGTAAGAGCGAGTGTGCTCTTTAAAGATTGGCGTGGCATGAAGGGCTTACTCGGGTTTTGGTTTCGGTTGCCACAACACCTCCTGACCGTTTTCATAACGGGCCAGCACACGGGCAGTGACAAACAACAGATCGGAGAGACGGTTGAGGTAGACGATGCTCGTACTATTTACCGTCTCACTTTTCGACAGGCTATAGACGCGTCGCTCGGCACGGCGACAGATGGTGCGCGCCAGGTGACAGTGAGCCGTAGCTCGACCCCCTGCGGGGAGGATGAACTCCTTGAGCATCGGCAGCGATTCGTTGTACTCATCAAGCCGCTGTTCCAGCTTATTAACATCACTCTGTTCGATTACCGTGTAACCAGGAACCGAGAGTTCACCACCCAGATCAAACAGGCGGTGTTGAATTATGCTGAACAGCTCGTCTATGCCATCTGGTAATACAGCGGCGCGAATCAGGCCGATAGCACTATTGAGTTCATCCACCGTACCGAAGGCCTCGATGCGAATGTGATCCTTCTCCACCCGGCTGCCATCGCCAAGGCCGGTTGTGCCCTTGTCGCCAGTGCGGGTGTAGATCTTTGAGAGTCGATGACCCATTTCACTATACTCCGTTCAAACTGTAGATTATCGGGATCTGGAAAGAGAGCTCACGAGATGGCTCCGCATTGATACTAACCACCTTATTGAGTGACTTGAGTGCGGCGCGATCCAGCGCGCCGTAACCGGAATCCTGTGTAATGTGTGCATTAATGATGGTGCCGCGGGTATCGAGACTAAAGGCGAGTAGAACTTGACCCTGCCAGCCGCGTTTACGCGCCAGCATTGGATAGTAAAAGTGTTTAGCCAGTGCCTGTTTCAGCCGTTGCTTAAGGGTAATACGCTGTTGTTCGATGCTCTGCGTTTGTGCTGTCGTTGTGGTAACTGCAGTGTTGGTATCGGTGGTGGTTTTCTCTGGTGGTGTAATAGCAGTGGTATCTTTATGTATCACTGCTACCGGCTCATTGGGTGTTGGTGTTACCGGTGTTTGCTCCATGCCTTTCGGTGAGGGAACAATGAGATTTATTGGTGCCATTGAAATGGCTGTGCGAGGTGTTGGTTTTAGCTGTTTTTTCTCGACTCGTTTGGGCTCTACCGGTACTTCGACGGTATTGATGTCGCCAAGGGTGATCTGCATCGTGGTGTTGTGCTGTTCAATAAATGCGCTTGATGAGTGTTGTGACAGCAGCACTACACTATGCAGGGCAATCGAAACCAGCACGAAGCCGAGCAGCCGTAGAGTGACCTTGTTGTCTGGTCTTTGGCTGTCTAGCTGTACGTGCAAGGTCTTCATGGGGCTATTTTACGCCTTATACCGTCAGCCAGGGTAGCTTACTCACTTTGCCCCATGTTATAGCTTAGGGAGAGAAGATAGGTTCGACCTGAAGGTTGATAAGAGGTATCTGTTGTCAGGTACTCTTTATCAAATAGATTTCTCACCTTTCCCTTGATGTACCAGTGTTTATCCAGTGCGTAGTGCGTACGAAGATCTACCGTGGCGTAGGCGTCCAGCTCTCTGGTATTGGCGCTGTCCGCATATCGTGCACTTTGCGCCAACAGGGTGACGCCATTGCGCCAGCTGCCACTTTGCTGGTCCAGATCGAGACGCAGGGATGCATCAGCACGGTTTTGCAGCTTGTTGCCGCTCTCCTCATCCCGGGCATCAAGCAGGGTGAGACTGAGTTTCATGTCGCGATTATCACGCTGATGCTCAATGCTGGCCTCGATACCGTCAATCTGCGCACTGCTGACATTGAAGGGTTTGTAGACGTCGTCCCAGGTGGGGGCGAGTGCACAATTGGCGATGCACTGCCATTCGATAAGGTCGCTGATCTCGGTGTGGAAGGCGCTGACAGACCAGTTGCCGATAGTGTGTTTGCCTCGCATTCCCACTTCGTAGCTGACGGAGTTCTCAGGTTTTAGGTCGGGGTTACCCTCACCCCATGGTTGAACCGGGTAGTAGAGGTCATTGAAGGTGGGGGCCTTGAAGGCAGTACCGTAACCTGCGGTCAGTCGCAGTGTGTCACTGAGGCTATATCCCCAGTCAAGGTTGCCCGTGGTGTGGCGACCCAGGCTGCCAAAGTCATCGCTGCGCAGGCTGGCAAAGATATCCTGGTTTGTATAACTTTTCTGTAGTTCGGTAAAGCCCCCGCTAACTGTGCGCTCGGTTTCCGTGTAGGTGGTTTGGCTCTCTATGGTCTCGATAGTCCTATCTACACCGAGGGTGAGCAAGGCGGAGTCGGAGAGGGTGATATCATTCTGCCAGGTAAATTGATTGCGTTGGGTATGGAAGATACCGCTCAAGACATCGTCCTTGTAATTGTCGCTCTCATCCCTGCTCTTGCTGGCACGTAATTGCAGCTCCCATTCGTTGAGTGGGGCCAGGTTTACTCCTGCGCTAAGGGATTGTTGAGTGGTCTCTTTGGTATACGCACTGGTCGCAGTATAACCATCATATTCCGTTGTGCTCTTATTTTGATAGGCGGCGATATCGATGCTGCTGCGTTCAGATAACTTGTGCTGGAGACTGGCAGAGACACGGTCAACCTCATAGCCATCGTCATCGGGATTATTATTTTCAGAAATATTGGTGCCATCAGTGCTCAGGCGGCTTAGTGCCAGTTGCACCTGTGTTTTATCGTTACCACCACTGATGCCAGCGGCAAGGGTTCTGGTGTTATAACTTCCGTAGCCAAGCTTGATGTGGGCCTGCTCTTTCACTACACCTTGTCGGGTGAAAATATGGATCACCCCGCCAATGGCGCTGGAGCCATAGAGGCTGGAGCGTGGCCCCCTGACAATCTCTATCCGTTCAATATGGTCGAGGCCGATCTCTACCAGATCGGTACTTCCTGTTGTGGCGGAGCCGAGTTGTACGCCGTCCACTAATACCAGAATGTGTTTGGAACTGGTGCCACGAATATAGTAGTTACTGCTCTGCCCGTACCAACCCGTCTCAGTTACATCCATACCAACGCTGCCAGATAGCAGCTCGGTGAGGTTGTTGGCCTGAGAGTTTTGAATATCCTCTTGGGTAATGACGGTGACAGCTGCCAGGCTCTCATCGGCACTTTGGGCGGTACGTGTAGCCGTGATAACAATGGGAGTGATCGCCTCATCGGCGGCCTGGATTAGTGTGGAACTGGCAACTAGCAGTGCTGCTATAGAGAATTGTATGTTGTTCATGTTGCTTCCTCTTGCGCTCACCCGCGCGTAATATGGGATGAACCAGTGAGAGGAGGCAGGGCTTCGGAGTGAGAAACGGTGGAGACGGTTTTCACCCGCGCACCGCCCACCGCAGCACTGGTATGTCTGTCTCAGGCCGGTCTCCGGGCTTGCGGTTGGATACTGTGATCCGGCCCCATCGCCTTCCCACGTCGTGTGACGCAGTGGCTATGTGATTGGGCTGTTAACCGCTTACCGTTGCGGGGGCAGCGTCGGAGTTGTGTCTATTCGGAGAATAGTACGCACCGACTTCCCGTTTCATTCCTCGGGCGGATGCCGTTGGAACACCTGAAACGCTGGCGACTTTATCGGTGCGGAGGGGGGGTTGTCAACTTGGAGTATTAGCTACGGCGATGGCTACGGCGGTGCTATTTAGCTTAGAGCCCCTTTAATTGTTGTTCAAATGGGCGGTTTTTCCGAGGTTTGTTGCTTTACCCTTACCTGACGATTGACACTAATTCCAGAGATGTCAGTCGGGAGCTCTATACCATTAAGTGGCTGTGACTTTAGGGCTGAGAGGAATTTGCGGCGTAATACACGCTCATCCTCTTCGTTCATCATGGTGCCACTGGCCAGGCTGTGCGCCAGCTCTCTGTTTTGAATGGATGCGAGGAATATGGTGCGTTGTACCCATGCATCGAAGAAGATCATGTTGTTTTTGTAGTTTTTAACGAACTCTTTACCTGACTGGTTCTTCGGTATGTGGAAGTCCAGTCCTAGCTGTATATAGACCAACTCCTTTTCTCCCTGCAGACAGGCCTCGGTTTTGAGGTGTTGCTGGAAAAGCTTCCATGCGGTGATCTGCTCACCCAGAACATCGGTAATGGTGATTTCACCGAGGGTCACAATATTGCCATTTTTTAGCAGGGCAAACCCCTCCTTGACCTGACTGCGAATGATAGAGCCAAAGGCCAGGGGCGGGAGTATCGCTAGTAGTGCCGAGAGGCCAATGGCGATGCCCTGCAGGAGTGTCTCTTCAAGTAGCCCTTCGCCCAGGCGGTACAGCAGTACATAGCCACAGCAAAAAAAGAGCAGTGGCAGCAATATATTGGCTATAAGGCGTGATAGCGGGGTCATCTGGCTTAGATGTTAGCGGCTGAGTGTTGAGGTGTCATGGGGGCAATAAGGTATGGTATCTGGCATGTAATTCATAGTCTGTGAGCAGGAAGTGTGGCTGAAATCTTTTATAGATCTGTGATAAAAGCCAAGGAAATGGTCTGATTTTCATGCTTAGCTTTGGAGTATGAGCAGGTTTTTATCGTATATGGGTAATATGGAATTAAAGTTGTTTCTCCAATTATTTCCCTAACTATCTGAAAATACGCTAATATGTTAACTTAGTTATATTATTCGACTCAAAGGGAACGGGATTACGATGAGTCGGGATGTAAGGAGGAAACATGGTACATATTCAGCCGATATCGGAGCAACCAGAGCAGCAGACCGGAGATCGCCAGCCGGTTTCTGCTGCCGCAGTGTCGCAACAAATTCGCCGTGTGCTGGTAGTTAATGCCAAGGGTGGCTGCGGTAAGACGACTATATCCACCAACCTTGCCAGTTATTACGCCTCGCAGCAGCGAGTAGCGGCGCTGTTTGACTATGACCCGCAGGGCTCCTCAATACAGTGGCTGTCAACGCGCGATGACTCCCGATTCCCTATTCACGGGGTTGCGGCCTTTCGTAAACCCACCTCGGGCATGACCCGCACCTGGCAGATGCGTCTACCCGCCGAGACCGAGTGTGTGATCCTTGATGCCCCGGCCGGGGTACACGGTATGCCAATGATCGACCTGGTGCGCGAGGCTGACACTATTATTATTCCCGTACTGCCATCGCCCATCGATATTCATGCCGCTTCACATTTTATTAAAGATTTGCTGCTGGTGGCGAAGGTGCGATCACGTTCGATTCGTATCGGTGTGGTGGCAAATCGGGTGCGTAAGAACACCAAGGTCTATCAGTCACTACGCCGTTTTCTTGATAGCCTCAATATTCCCTTTGTGGCCTATTTGCGCGATACACAGAACTACGTACAGTCGGCTGAAGAGGGGATGGGTATTCATGAATTGCGCGCCCATCGTATTCAGAAGGATCGTGCGCAGTGGAAAAAGTTGATCCAGTGGATTGATGAGGACAAGCTTTAACTACCCACCCTTCATTATTCAGGAATAAAGAGGCGCTCTTTACCCTGTTGCAGTAGTCGCATCGGATGCCTGTAGAGACGACCTAAACGTTCCACCGTTAGTAGTTCATTACACTCACCACTGTCCCACTTGCCATTACCGTATAGAAGCAGAGCGCTGTCGCAGTAGCGTAGCGCCTGGTTGGGTTCGTGCAGTACCATTACCACCGTCTTTCCCTGCTCTGTGAGGGTACGCAGGTGGTGTAGCAGTTGTTGTTGGTGATGCAGATCGAGGTGGTTGAGTGGTTCGTCCAGTAGCAGTAGTTGTGGCGCCTGGGTGAGTAGAGTGGCGATGGACAGGCGTCGGCGCTCACCGCCGGAGAGGGTCTGTACCATGCGTTGTTCCATTTCGGTGAGATCCATTAATGCCAGGGCATCACGGGCAATGGCCATATCTTTATCCCCCTCTTGTTGCCAGCGGCCAAGGTGGGGGTGGCGGCCACTTAATACCGTTTCTAATACGGTGGTCGGGAAGGGATCGTGGCTCTGCTGTAATAACAGTCCCAGCTGTTGGGCGATGGTGCGGCGTGGCAGGGTGGTGATGGGGCTGTCATCAATATGAATATCACCATTAATGATGGGGAGCAGCCCTGCCAGGGTGTGGAGCAGGGTGGTCTTGCCGCTGCCGTTACCGCCAAGAATCGCCCAGCATTGATTGGGGGCAAGCGTGAGATTTAGTCCCTCGCAGAGGCGACGTTCCCCTGCCTTGATATCGAGTCCTTTTGCCGTCAGTGTTTTCACTGTCGGTAGCCCCGCTGCAACAGGTAGAGAAACAGTGGTACGCCGACCAGCGCTGTCAGAACCCCTACTGGCAACTGCTGTGGGGCGATTATAGTGCGAGCCAGAGTGTCGGCCAGCAGTAACAGGATGCCGCCGCTGAGCACCGATGCGGGGAGCAATAGACGGTGATCGCTACCTACCAGCAGGCGCAGCATGTGTGGTACCACCAGGCCGACAAAGCCGATGCTGCCGCCGATGGTAACGGCTGCTGCTGTTAGCAGGGAGGCGAGCAGGTAAAGCTGCAGTCGTAGCGGTACGATGCTAACCCCCAGCACCCCGGCCTGAAGTTCGCCGCGTGCCAGCAAATTGAGGTTGCGAGCCTGTGGCAGACTGAAGAGCAGGCCGATAGTGAGGATGGTGAGGGCGGGCAGGGCCTGATCGGCATGACTCAGGTCGCCCATCAGCCAGAACAGCATTCCCGGCAGGTTGTGTTGCGGGGCTACCGCTAGCAAAAAGCTGATTAGCGCCCCCCAGCCGGCAGCCACCACCACCCCGGTAAGCAGAAGTCGGGTAGGTGACCAGATCCCACGACCGTGTGCCAGCCCAAATACCAGTACCATCGAGCCCAAGGCACCTGCTAATGCCGCACCGTTGAGGGCAAGGGTCGCTCCCCCGGCGAGCAGTGCGAGCAGGGCCCCCACAGCGGCACCGCCGGATATGCCGAGCACATAGGGATCGGCTAGCGGATTACCCAGTAGTACCTGCATCTGCACCCCGGCAAGGGCAAGTAGACCACCCACAGCGAAGGCGGCAAGGGCGCGGGGCAGGCGTAGTTGTAATACGATTTCACGGACTACGCCGCCACCCTCGCCGAAGAGGATAGAAGGCAGCTCCACCGGTGCCACCGCGACGCTGCCTACCATCAAGGCCAATAGCAGCGAGAGCACTGCAAGCAGGCCAAGAACAACAAGGAGTGGCAGTGCTTTCATTGCTTAGCGCAGGCTGATGTGAGACCAGCCCCTGGCCTCGGCATGGGCGGCCAGAGTCTCATCGGCATCCACGGCCACCGGATGGGTCACCAGTTCCAGTAGTGGCAGATCGTTGTGGGAGTCACTGTAGAACCAGCTGTCAGCCAGGTTGCGGTCGCTTTTTGCCAGCCATTCGTTGAGGCGGGTCACCTTGCCCTGCTGAAAACAGGGGGTGCCATATACCTCACCGGTGTAGTGCCCATCGATTAGCTCCGGCTCGGTTGCCAGGATGTGATCTACCCCCAGTGACTCGGCAATGGGGGCGGTGACGAAGAGGTTAGTGGCGGTGATGATCAATAGGTAATCCCCTGCATCACGATGCTGCTGTAGCAGTTCGCTGGCCTTGGGCAGCATCATGGGGGTGATCTTCTCGGCCATAAATTGTTGCTGCCAGTTCAGCAGGGTGGCCATATCATGCTCAGCCAGTGGCTTTAGGCTGAAGCGCAGGAACTCGTAGATATCGAGGGTTCCTGCCTTGTACTCGTCGTAGTAACGCTGGTTCTCACGTTCATAGTGGTCACCGTCTACGTGGCCCTGTTCCACCAGAAAGCGGCCCCACAGGTAGTCACTGTCACCGCCCAGCAGGGTATTGTCGAGGTCGAAAATGGCCAGACTCAAGGTCTTTCTCCTGAATAGGTTGTTGTAAATGGCATCCATAATATAGGGCACGAGGGCGTAACTCCATGCCCGTGATGACCGTTTTGGCTATTCACGATGGGGATTTGCCGCCACGCTGTAGTTGTGGAAGAATCAGGGGTATTGAGAAATAGGCGTTATTATAAGTGATTGATTCACAAGGCTACCGGGCGAATGTAGGGATAATCCTGAGTAATCGGGAGGGTCGCGTGCTGTGGGCTCGTCGTCTGGGACAGGACTCCTGGCAGTTTCCTCAAGGTGGCATCAAGCGTGATGAGACCGCCGAGCAGGCACTCTATCGTGAATTGCGCGAGGAGATTGGGCTGGAGCCGGAGCATGTGGAGATCATTGGCTGCACCCAGAATTGGCTGCGTTACAAGTTGCCACGCCGCTTTATTCGTTTTCACAGCCGTCCACTCTGTATCGGCCAGAAGCAGCGCTGGTTTGTGTTGCGTCTGCTGGCTGAGGATAAGGCGGTGCGTCTTGACCTGAGCGAGCGACCGGAGTTTGAGGACTGGCGCTGGGTCGACTATTGGTTGCCGCTCAAGGAGATCGTTTTTTTCAAGCGCCGTGTCTATGAGCGAGCACTAAAAGAGCTGGAGCCGCTGCTGTTTCCTAACGCCAGTGACCGGCCAAAACGCCAGCGCTCACTGCATTACGCCCTACGCCGTGGAAAGTAGGGCTGCGTAGCAACGCCACATAACTTTTTACCCCGGTAACGACAAGGGAGTCTGCATGCTCGATACTCTGCGCAGCATTGTTCAGGCGGTAAATGATGCCCGCAATCTGGAACAGGCGCTGTCCATCATTGTCTCGCGTGTAAAAGGCGAGCAGGCGGTGGATGTCTGTTCGATCTATTTGAGCAATCAGGAGACCGGTGATCTGGTGCTAATGGCCAGTGACGGGCTTCAGCCCGATTCGATCGGTGCGGTGCGACTGGCTAATAACCAGGGGCTGGTTGGTCTGGTAGCTGAGCGTGCTGAACCCTTTAATCTCGATAACGCTACTGAGCACTCCAGCTATCGCTACTTCGCTGAGACCGGTGAAGAGCACTACTATGGTTTTCTCGGTGTGCCCATTATTCACCATCGTCAGGTGCTGGGAGTGCTGGTTCTGCAACAGCGCAGCAAGCACCGTTACGATGAGGATGTCGTCACCTTTGTCGTTACCATCGCTGCGCAGCTGGCCGGTGCTATTGCTCATGCTGAGGTGAGTGGTGGTATCGATGCCCTGGCATCGTCGAAGACCCTTGAAGCGCTCTCTTTAAAAGGATTGCCTGGAGCCCCCGGTGTGGCTATTGGACGAGCCGTGGTGCTGCGGGGCAATGTGGATATCGGCACGGTTCCCGATAAAAAGGTGGAGGATACCGCCGCAGAGAAGAAGCGTTTTCTTCAGGCGGTAAAGGCGGTGAAGCTGGAAGTGCGTGAGATGGTGGAAAATATGGGTGAAGCCCTGCCCACGGCCGATAGCGCCCTGTTCGATGCCTACCTGATGATGCTTGAGAGTCATAGCCTGATTCAGCCGATCCTCGAAGGTATTGCTGCCGGTAACTGGGCTCCCGGTGCGTTGCGTGAGACGGCTAGTGAGCACATACGCATTTTTCGCGAAATGGAAGACCCCTATTTACGTGAACGAGCCGAAGACATCCGTGACCTGAGCCGCCGTTTGCTGCTGCAGCTGGAGCAGAAGTCGACACAGGGAAAGCGTGTCCGTTATCCACGTAATACGATTCTAGTGGGTGAGGAGATCAGTGCCTCGATGCTGGCCGAAATTCCGCCAAAGAGTCTTGCCGGGGTGGTCTCGGTGCGCGGTTCTACTACCTCGCACACTGCCATCCTTGCTCGCGCATTGGGTATTCCGGCGGTAATGGGGGTGGATGAGCTGCCTGTTGCTCGTGTCGGTGAGCGTGAGGTAATTGTTGATGGCTATGCTGGTCGTGTCTATATCAACGCCCCTGGCACCATTAAGCGTGAGTATCGCCGCCTGCTTAAAGAGGAGCAGGAGTTGGCCGAGGGGCTGCAGGAACTGCGTGAACTGCCCGCCGAGAGTGAGGATGGTTTTCGGGTTCCGCTCTATGCCAATACCGGTCTTGTTTCTGATATTGCACCCTCGTTAAACAGTGGTGCAGAAGGGGTAGGGCTCTACCGTACCGAGTTTCCCTTCATGATTCGTGAACGCTTTCCCGGTGAAGAGTCGCAGATAAAACTCTACCGCCAGGTGCTTGAGGCGTTCCATCCTCTCCCTGTTACTATGCGTACCCTCGATGTGGGGGGAGACAAGGCACTACCCTATTTTCCTATCGTCGAGGACAACCCCTTCCTGGGCTGGCGTGGTATTCGTATCACCCTCGACCACCCGGAGATATTCATCACCCAGATACGCGCCATGCTTATAGCTAATGCCGGGATGGGAAATTTGCAGTTGTTATTGCCGATGATTGCTTCGTTGGATGAGTTTAGTGATGCCTGTGCACTTATTCTTCGTGCACATGCGGAACTGTTGGAGGAAGGGCTGGAGCTGCCATTTCCACCTATTGGTGCGATGGTGGAGGTGCCGTCTATTATTTATCAAATTGATCAGCTGGCTGAGCGCGCTGATTTTCTCTCTATCGGTAGTAATGACCTTACCCAATATTTGTTGGCAGTAGACCGTAATAATCCGCGTGTGGCAGAACTTTATGATTCGCTTCACCCCTCGGTGCTACGTGCAATTAAGATAGTGGTGGACGCTGCAAAGAAACAGAAAAAGCCCGTGAGTATTTGTGGTGAGATGGCCGGTGATCCGATGGCGGCACTGTTGATGCTGGGTATGGGGGTGAACAGTTTGAGTATGGCCTCTTCCAGTCTTGCTAGTATCAAGTGGGTAATTCGCAGTTTTAGCCGTCGTCGTGCCCGCAATCTGTTGAAAAAAGCGTTGATGGCAGAGAACCCTCAGACGATCCGTTGGGAACTGGGCCGCGCCTTGGAGAAGGCCGGTTTAGGTGGACTGGTTCGGGCAGGAAAGTAACTGCAGAGATGCCATTGCGGGGTGTTTGTTAGGGACAAAAAAAGCCCCTCACATGTCGTGAGGGGCTTTTTTCCTTGTGGCTGGTGTGTTGCGTGATTATTTGCGTTTAGAAGGAACAACCTTGAGTATGGAGCGACCAACGAAGTCTGTTCCACCATTAGTTGTTCCCATCAAGATACCCTCAATATCACCGCTCCTGAAACCTGCAGCGCGGTTTTCGAAGTGACAGAGTTTATCTCCGTAGCCATCATTGTTGATGTCACGGGTCACCTTTTGGCACTTGTTTAGGCTATTCTCACTGCCGCTGGAACCAAAGGTCAGGCTGTTTTGATCAATATTATCAACATCAAAATCGTTGGAGCCCATGATTGCAACGGGAATCTTACCTTTGCTACGTGGGTTTAATGGGGCCAGTTTATTGTTGCCTGGTTTGATTTCGATGTTGATTTGCTTAATACCGTCTGTCATGCCACTGAGATTAAGGGTGTAATCACCAGTTGGATTTATGCTGCCACGCCGAGCGTATCGGCTATCTACAGAGGTGTTACCATCAAGATTGAAGAAGCGTGGGAAGGTACTGACACCAACAGTATAAATACCTGATGCAGGAGCGACAAAGGCATCGATCCGAGAGTCAGCAATAGAGATACTCCCTTCATCAA
This sequence comes from Pseudomonadota bacterium, assembly GCA_039714395.1. Taxonomy (GTDB): domain Bacteria; phylum Pseudomonadota; class Gammaproteobacteria; order Thiohalomonadales; family Thiohalomonadaceae; genus JAPHSX01. The sequence continues at coordinate 82,379 of JBDLJH010000006.1, forward strand.
GACTATCTGCATTGTCATTCATGCGGAGCAGAGTACCTGATTCGTCAAAGATGGCGATAATAGTATTAACATAACCTGCACCACCGTAGCCGTTGTCTATATCCACATCAAGAACGTCCCCTGCATTTGCATGGAAAGCAAAGTAATCGAGGTCATCGTGGGTGCTTTCGCCAATTACGCCCATGACACCATCTATGCTATGTGAGCTGGCGGGAGCAAGGGTTTGTGCGGTGGGAATGGAGTCATTCGACTCGACTTCAGAGATGGCAAAGGCATTTGATGCCATACCAATGCATGCGCAACATGCGACTAAGAGGCTGGTGCGTGTAGTGTTCATGGGTGACTCCTTGTGAGGACGGTTAGATTAACTGGGCTCGAACTAATAATGGTTCAGATAGTCAATTTAAACCGGGCACTGGGTCACGAATGAGTTGTGCACTACGTCACATATATTGCCCTCACAAGAAGAGTAGGGTTATTCGTGGGGGGCGGTGGTATGTTAACAGCAGCTCGTCTGAATGTTGCGCAGAGCATTCTGGTAACTGTTAGTGTAGTCATCACGGGCTATATGATGGGTATCTAATTTTTTCCACTCCTCTTTCTCGAAGTGCTTTACCTGTCGTAGCAGGTGGCCGAGGGGACCTTCGCCGAAGATCAGAGCAAAGGCGGTAGCGGGGCTTAGGGAGATGGAGTCGAGTAGATCCTCTAGTGGTGTTTCCAGAGCCTCCTCTAAGGTCGAGAATAGACCGACGACGAAGGCTTCATCAGAAGAGATAGTGAGCTCTTTTTGTGCAAGCTCTCTGCACATATTGGCTCGAATCAATGCAGCGGTTGTGAATTTGTTTTCCTGTGGCTCGTTCAGTTGTGCGGTAAGCAGTAGCAGTGCCCACTGTTTGAGTGTGGTGCTGCCTATAAGTGTAAGCGCCTGTTCCATACTGTGAATTTCGCTGCGCTCTTCGAAGGAGGCGCAGTTTATGTAACGCAGTAGTTTGAAACAGAGGGTGGGATCCTGGCTGATGATGCAGGCCAGTGCGGTGATATCGTCAGGCTGTTGGGTTGCGCTTTTAGCGATCTCGTGCAGCAGCTGGTGGTTGCATGCGGTGGTCTGCCCCTTGATATTCTCAATGGGGCTGAAAAGGCTACCCTGGAAGTAGTCGATACCAAGCTGGCTGCAAAGCAATTGCTGCGAGTCGGTTTCAAGTCCTTTTATATGCAGGCGTTTTCCGTGGTTGCGATAGTAACGGGTCTGCTCCTTCAGGGCCTTGGCATCGTATTTTGAAATATCGAGTTTTACGATATCAATACAGTCCAGCCGCTCGGCAGTGGCCGCGTTATATTCATAGTCGTAGAGGGATAGGGTATAGCCCTGCCTGGCAAGTTGCCGCAGTTCCTGGTAGACCTGTTCATCCTCAATACAGTCACCCGGAACCTCTAGCACCATCTGGTAGCTGCCCATTGGTATGGGATGTTCGTTACTGAAAAAGTCGTGCGAGAGGTTGATGAAGGCCTTGCTGCTGCCAACCAGGTTTTCCAGGCCAATGCCGATAAAGGTATTCGCAATAAGTTGGGCAGACTGTTCGGCATCGTTACAGGGGGAGGCATTACTGATGCTGCCGTCGTGATACAGCAACTCATATCCGACCACCTCGTGGTGCGAATCGTGGATGGCCTGTCGTGTTACAAAGATATCTTCCATGACTACCTGTCTTAGTGGGTCAAGTGAGCCATTTTAACTGAATAGCTGCCAGGAGTTAACCTTCTTATTTACTATGATATATAGGGAATACCCTAAGAGAAGAGGGCAAGCAGTTCGCTCGCCTTTGCCCGTTTGTTACCGTTACAGCTGATGTAGCGTTGGACGCTGAAGGCGCGACCGCAATCAGCGCCCGCCTCTTTGTAGATGTGACGGGTTAGTTTGGTGCAGTGGTTGGATATAAGTACCGGTATGCTGCGTGCGGCAGTTGCCTTGGCTAAATCAGCCAGCAGTTGTTGCTGTTCCATGGAAAACCCCCCGGCGCTGTAGCTGGTGAAGTTGGCGGAGGCGGAGAGGGGAACATAGGGGGGGTCACAGTAGACCACATCGCCTTTGCGGGTTTCCATCATGGTTTGCTCGAAGCTGAGGTGTTTGAATTCAGCCCGTTGTGCCTTGAGCTTAAAGGCTCGCATCTCTTTTTCTGGAAAATAGGGGCGCTTGTAGCGGCCAAAGGGGACGTTAAATCGTCCCTTGGCGTTATAGCGGCACAGGCCGTTGTAGCCATGGCGGTTGAGGTAGATGAAGAGGGTTGCACGCTTTTCGTGCTTGCGCGTGGCGTTGAACTCTTCGCGCAGCTCGTAGTAGCTCTCCTCGTTATTGTATTTTCCACTGAAGTAGTGGCGCGCCTCTTCGATGAAGGCATCTCCCTCATCGCGCAGGATGGTGTAGAGCTCGATCAGGTCGCGGTTGGAGTCGCCAAGAAGGTACTCATCATACTCGGTGTTAAGGAACACCGCGCCGGAACCGGTGAAAGGCTCCACCAATCGTTTGCCCTCGGGTAGCTTCTTTTTCACCCTGTCTATGATGCGAAACTTATTGCCAGCCCACTTGAGAAAGGGGCGCACGACATCGCTGGCCGGTGATTGTCTGCTCTTAACCGCCATTAAAGTTGCTTGATGAAGACCTTGGAACGGCGCTGATAGTTGTATAGCTCTTGTCTCTCCACTGGCAAATCATCGAGTGCAGCGGATTCGAAGCCGCGCTCCTGAAACCAGTGGGCGGTGCGGGTGGTGAGCACAAACAGTTGTGTGACGCCCAGTCCGAGAGCCTGCCGCTGTATGTAGTCGAGCAGTTCATCACCACGTCCTTCGTTACGATACTCATCGCGTACCGCCATGCAGGCCAGTTCTCCCAGACTTTCCCTGGCGAAGGGGTAGAGGGCGGCGCAGGCGATGATCGTGCCGTCGCGCTCGACCACAGTGAAGTGGTCAATTTCGGTCTCCAGCCGCTCTCGTGAGCGGCGCACCAGTACCCCCTCACTTTCCAGCGGGGCCAGTAGCTCCAGAATGCCACCGACATCATCAATGTCGGCCTGACGCATGTCCTCGTAATTTTCGGCACTAATCAGGGTGCCGACACCATCGCGGGTGAACAGCTCCATCAGTAGCGAACCGTCCTGGTGGCGATCGATAAGATGGGCACGGCCCACACCCTCATCGCAGGCGTAGAGAGCACTGTAGAGTGCCCTGGCCAGTGCCTCCGGCAGCTGTGGATGCTCATCGAGAAAGGTTTCGGCATCGTTAAGGCTTAGCTCACGGATCAGGGTGTCATCATCCATTTGCAGGCCGGGACCATCAACCAGGTAGATCAGCTTATCGGCCTCCAGCTCGATGGCGGCCGCGGTGGCCACATCCTCGGCGCTGAGATTGAATACCTCGCCAGTGGGGGAGTAGCCGAGCGGCGAGAGGAGGACGATGGCCCCTTCATTGAGCTGGCGTTGAACGGCATCAGTGTCGATGCGCCGCACCTCACCGGTGTGCAGGTAGTCGACCCCTTCGCGTACCCCTAGCGGCTGGGCGGTGACGAAGTTGCCGGAGGCGACGCGAATTTGTGCACCAGCCATCGGTGAATTGGCCAGGCCCATCGAGAGCAGTGCCTCTATCTCTACCCGCACGGCACCGGCGGCCTCTTTGACACAGGCCAGTGCGGCCTCATCGGTAATACGCAGGCCGTTGACGTAGTGCATCTCAGCACCGCGCTCCTCAAGCCGTTGTTCAATCTGTGGGCGTGCTCCGTTTACCAGCACTAGACGCACCCCCAGGCTGTTGAGCAGGGCGATGTCGTGCACCATGTTGGCGAACTGCTCCTCGGCGATCACCTCACCACCGAAGGTGATAACAAAGCTGCGACCACGAAATGCATTAATGTAGGGAGAGAAGTCCCTGAACCAGCGTACGAAGGTCTGTGGGTCGAGATGTGGATCCATGTCGTTACATTTTAATTGGTGGCTGATAGCTTATTGTCGCGGTCTGATCGAACTGTGGCAAGTCATTAATTTTACAGACAAAAGCGCCGGATCAGATTCTGCAACACCTCGACTGTGGGCTGCAGTCGTTCTAGTGCGAGATATTCATCCGGTTGGTGTGCCTGATCGATATCGCCGGGGCCGAGAATAATCGTCTCCATACCAAGCTGATTCAGGTATGGCCCCTCGGTACAGAAGGCGACGGTTTCACTGTCGTGCCCGGTGAGTTTTTCTGCCGCCTGCACGATGGCCGAACTGTTGTCGGTGTGCATCGGTGCGACGCCGGAGAAGAGAGGGGTGCGTTGCCACTGCATGGCAGTTTCACCAAAGAGGTTTTGTAGCCGTGTATCGAGGGTGGTTCGTAATTCGTCCAGTTCCATCCCCGGTAACGGGCGCAGGTCGATGTGCAGGCTGCAGCAGCCGCAGATGCGATTGGGGTTATCGCCTCCGTGGATATGGCCAAGATTAAGGGTTGGTACTGGCACCTTGAAGCTCGGGTCGGTGTACTGTGCCTGTAAGCTTTCACGCCACTGCATCAGATCACCGATCACCCGGTGCATCCCTTCCAGTGCGCTGTGGCCTAGTGATGGGTCACTGGAGTGACCAGACTGCCCGCTAAGGGTGATCCCCTCCATCATGATGCCTTTGTGGGCATTAACCGGTTTCAGCCCGGTCGGCTCGCCGATCACCGCATAGCGGGCCTGCGGCCTTCCCAGCTCGACCAGTGCCTGTGCCCCATCCATTGAGCTCTCTTCATCAGCGGTGGCGAGAATGATCAGCGGTTGTTTCAGTGGTGTGTCTATAAATACTCTGGCTGCCTCAATAGCCAGGGCAAAAAAACCTTTCATATCGGAGGTGCCAAGGCCGTAGAGACGACCCTCTGCCTCAGTCAGCCTGAATGGATCGTGCCGCCAGCGACCCTCGTCATAGGGCACGGTGTCGGTGTGGCCTGCCAGCACCAACCCGCCGGGGCCACTCCCCAGTGTGGCGATAAGGTTGGCCTTGTCGGGCTGATTCGGTAGTGGCAACACCTCGACGTTAAAACCGAGTGGTTCGAGCCAGGCGGCAAGCAGATCAATGATTGCACGATTGCTGGTGTCAAACTCTGGTGAGACACTACTCATCGACGGTGTGGCGATCAGTTCGCTGAGCATTTGAAGCAGTGATGGCGGAGGAGTATTCATATTCACATTATAATTGTGGGGGAGTACGAGCAGCGGCAGAGAGCGGGCCAGTTACTCGCTTGTCAGCACTGATAAGCCATGCTACGTTGCGTTCCAATTATTGTTTACCTCTGTGATTCTTATACATTTTTTCAGGATATATTGAATTGGCAACATCGAACAGGAAAATTGTATTTGTAAACCCTCCCTATGAAAGGGTTGCCTCGGGTTATCAGTTCATAAAACATATCACCAATAACTCCCCCTCGTTAGGCCTGCTACACCTTGCGGCTGAAGTTCGTGAATTCGGTTACCAGCCAACGATTATTGAGAGCGACATCTTCGATCTCTCTATTGAGCAGGTTGTAGAACAGATTCTTGCTGAACAACCCGCCTATGTCGGTATCACCCTGTTTACTGTTGGTGTATGGAATGGGGCCGCAATTGCCCGGGAACTTAAAGAACGAAGTCCGGACATTACCGTCATCGTCGGTGGCCCGCACATCTCGTCGATGGGTAAAGAGACGATGGAGCGGTTTCCTGAGTTTGATTATGCGGTAGATGGTGAGGGTGAACGAACACTGCTTGAGTTACTTGATGCCCTGGAAAAGGATGAAGATCCCTTTGCTGTGGCAGGCGTAATTTATCGCAAGGGACCATTTATTACTGTAACGCCGGGGCGTGCAATTAATAAGGAGCTGGATGACCTGCCTTATCCGGCATGGGATTTGTTGCCCGAGTTCCCTAAACGCTACAGGGCCGCAGTATTTGATTATCCTCGTGGCCCTGTTGCCACCATTGCCGCCTCAAGGGGGTGTCCTTTCCATTGTAAGTTTTGTGATACCTCAACCTTTGGCAACAGGGTTCGTTATTACTCACCAAAAATGGTGTTCGAGATGATGAAACGCCTGAAAGAGAAATATGGTGTTCGTCATGTCATGTTTGTTGACGATCTTTTTGTTGCCAGTCGAAAGCGGGTGACCGAGTTGTGTGAGTTGCTTATCGAGAGCCAACTTGGCCTTACCTGGTCGTGTACCTCACGAGTCGATACCGTCTATCCAGATACCCTGGCACTAATGAAACAGGCGGGTTGCTGGGAGATAAGTTTTGGCCTGGAGACAGGTTCAGATGAGCTACTCAAGAAGATGGATAAGGCGGCAGAGATAAATAAAAGCGAGCAGGCCATTAATTGGACCTCGGAGGCGGGTATCCGAAGCAAGGGTCTGTTTATGCTTGGTTATCCAGGTGAAACCCTAGAGACGATTGAGCAGACCAAGCAGTTTGTAAAACGTCTGCCGTTAACGATTATGAACCTTAGCAAGTTCACCCCCTATCCCGGCTCACCTATATACCGTGACCTATACGGCACCAATATTCGCGATGATCACTGGGAGAAGATGAATGGTATGAATTTTGTCTGGGCACCGGATGGTATTTCGGTAGAGGAGCTTGATCGCCACTACAGGGAGGTTTTGGTCTCATTTTATCGGCGTTTCCACGTAGGGAATTACTACATTAAATTGATGGTGACTCACCCCGCACATCTTTATCGCATGTTGCGTTTTGGTATGGGTTTCTTCACACAAAAGATACGAAGTATGATGTCGCCGAAAAGTATGCAGATGTGAGACTAATAACCGCTAAAATTAGTTGACGACTGACGACTGACGACTGACGACTGACGACTGACGACTGAAGGGCTGGGTCGCCTGGAGAGACGGCGCTTTAGAGTCGTTTCGAGTAGGCGTAGATAGACTACTTTTCTATTGTTTCAAATACCCCCGATGACCGCCCCACAAACCAGGCCGTGCTTGCGATAATGATCCATACCGAGGAGCGAATGGTCATTGCGATAACGGTACGCATCTCGTAGGCACCACCATTCATAATGTAAACTCCAAAGGCGGCGAAGGTAATAAGGGTTGCTGCGGCGAGGAGAAGTGCCAGTCTCATGGACCATATTTTTTTCATCCATAGACCAATACCTGTAGCGATGTAGAGAAAACCGGCTAGAAAGTTAAACCAGAGTACGAAGTCAACATAGTTACCGGCGGCCTGCCGTGCTTCGCCGTCGATAAATAGCACCGAGCCGCCAGACTTAATCGTCATGACGCCAAAAATGACGGCGATGACAGTGGCTATCCAGATCCAGACGGGACGTTTTGTTTCGCTCATTTCACTCTCCATGAATTAATTGTTGTTATACCACTTAATCTGCTAGTTAAAAGCTGTATTTAACATCGATAAAGATCCGATCATTATCCCCGATGGCATTGAATGGGATCTTATCCCCCTCCTGGTAGGCGACCAGACCGCCGGTCACAGTCAGTGCATCTTGCAGATCGTACGCGGCGGAGAGTCGACCAAAACCGCCACCTTTAGCATCATCACCAAATGCGGTGTAGAGCGCTAGCAGGTGGAGACGTGCATGTAAGAAGTCGCCGGTGTAGCGCACGGCACTCTGCCACTCATTCTCCTCAACACCTTCATTGCTCAGTACCACTTCATAGTCGTGAAGGTGGCGGTTGGCTATCTCCAGTGACAGTGTGGTGTCGCGAAAGCCGTTGTATTCGATACCGAGCAGGCTATCGGTACGTGCCTTGGTTTTGCCCGGTAATGTGCTGTATTCGAGTCCACTGAAGTGGGCGCCCTCTCCCTTCAGTAACCAGCTTCCGATAACAGCGTTGGCAGCGAGACCACTCATGGTGAGGCGGCTGTGTTGTAGTTCTGGACCACTGGGCGTGCTGACAGTATGTGGGTTGTCGTCGTAGAGCTGCGCCCAGTAGAGCGAGAGATCCCAACCACTAAAAACACCGTTGGCGGCGAGGGCATATTCGGTATTATCACCACCGTCGCTGGGGATGTCCTCATCGGGCATCGGGGTAGGGAAGGGATAGAACTCGGAGCCGTAGACGGGGTTTTTGTTAAAGCGGATCTCGGGGATCGCCAGTGCGCTAAAGCCCCAGTCGCCCACATAGTAGTCGAGCTTTGCCATCGTTAGTGGCAGGCGAAGATCTTCGATATCGACCATACCCGGTTCGCGGTTGTCCATCGGGTTGAGTACGTCGGTAACACGCAGGTTATCCGATTTGCCCCAGACAACGATCTGCCTTCCGAGTTTTAGATCGAGGCTGCTGTTGAGTTCCCCCTGCACGAACGCCTCGCCCAGTTCATATTCACTCTCATTTTCATCGAGAACCTCATCGCTATACTGCTCTCGACCATTGATCTGGTAGGCGAAATCGTGAAGAACGTAACCGGCGATATGGGCCTGCCAGTTTTTACTCAGGTCACCGTCAAGTTCAAGATTGAGCTTGGCGCGCAGGCGCGACAAACCTCGATAGTCGGTCTGTCCGCTGGCGGGGGCATCGTGGGCGTAATTGTAGGCAGTGGAGAGGATGGTACTGCCGGAGAGCTGCCAGCGGCTATTATGCGCTACCGGTGTGGATGCCACTCCAGTCTCGATGGGTTCATCGAAGCCATCCATTACCTGATCGACCTCATCACCGCCTCCGGCCCCTGATGAGTCATCAAAACCATCCAACACACTATCCACTGCATCACTACTCTGAGCGGCAGGTTGATCAAACCCTTGCAGGACGGCATCAACCCCATCGGTATCAACGGGCTCCGCTGCCGAGAGCGGTGCGGAGGCCATCAGTAGTGATAGCATCAAGGGGAGGGTGAATTCTGTTCGATTCATAACTTTAACTCGATAATGTTCCTCTGCCAAAAGAAGAGGAAATAACTGCTTAGAGTCCTTTTTCCAGACGGCGCAGGGTAAACATCGACTCATCAAGTTCCTGATTGAACTTGATGTTATCGAAGTTGAGCAGGGTGCGGTGCAGGGTGCTCTTGCCTTTCTTGGTGGTCATGGTCATCTCGCGGGCGACCCAGATGCCGTCGATCTGCTCCAGCTTGGGCACATCCATATATTTGATGCGACCACCCTCGTGGGTCCAGTGGACGGCGCGTACCAGCATGAAGTTGTCCTGACGGATAAACAGCCACGACTTTTTGTAGCCAGTCTCCTCGATCTCCTCTTTGCTCTTTGGCAGTGCCTCGATGATCCATGTCTTGGCGCCACGAACCTCCTGTTCCTTGAGGATCTTGAAGTCGTAGGCATCAAGGTTTTTACGCGTCATGTCCGAGTAGTTGAAGTCGGAACCCATGAAAGAGCCGCTCTTGTCGCTTGATGCAATGCGCTTGGATTTGCGTAGCGCTGGCAGATAGAGCCATTGATCATCATCCTTCTCGCGCTCATCGTAATCGTAGGTGAGAAAGGCGGTGTCTTTAACATCGGCAGGGGAGAGGAAGAACATAATGCTCTGTTCATCCTTGCCCTTATCCTTGTTGAAGGAACGCATTGAGCGAACGCGTTTGCTGCCCTTTTTGTCGGTCAGGGTCATGGTCATGTCGCTGACCTGATTGTCGCCATCATCACGGGCATCTGCCTGGTCGATGATCTGGCGGGCGGTAGGTTCGGCGGCCTGCAGGGTGGTGGCAAGCAGGAGTAGCGCCGTTGCAGTGAGTAATCTTTTCATAGTGAACTCCAGAAAATTTAGTAGTCGCTGTCGTCAGAGATGAGGTGAAGTTTGTGCAGTCTTGCCATCAGGGCCGGTGCCAGGAAGAGATCGGCCAGCAGGGCCATCATAATGGTGAAACCGGTCAGCAGGCCGAAGTCGAACAGTACGTTCAGGTCGGCGAGCATGTAGAGGAAGAAGGCCGTTGAGAGCACGATGGTGGTGACCAGCATTGCCCGTCCGGTGGTCAGCAGCGTCTTCTCCACGGCCAGTCGCACATCATTTGTATCGTGATGATAGCGACGGTAGTTGTGCATAAAGTGAATGGTGTCATCCACCGCCAGACCGATGGCGATGGAGCCGATCAACATCGTAAACAGATTAATGTCGATGCCAAACCACCCCATCATGCCGAGGGTGAGAATGATCGGTGTCAGATTGGGGATCATGCTGACAATACCGATGCGTACATCACCCAGCAGCAGGATCATCATCAGGGTGATCACCACGGCGGCGATGATATAACTTTCGGTCATGCTGATGATGGTACCGGAGGCGGTGCGTCCCAGCAGGGTACCCATGCCGGTAACAGTCACCTTAACATCATCTCCCAGTTCACGGTGGAAGCGCTGTTCTAGATCGGCAATGAAGTCGGGGTAGAGCATGGCGTCGACCCATGGCATTTTTGCGGTGAAGCGGCTTTGGCTGAACTGGCTGTCGACAAAGTCTTCAAGGTCATCGGAGCCGCTGTTCTCGAACAGCAGGAACTCCTGGGCGATCAGATCTTTATCTTCGGGAATGGCGTAGAACTCTGGCCGGTTTTCATTCAGTGCCTGGTGGATCTCCTTGAGGATATCGGCCAGTGATAGAACCTTTCCAATGTAGAGCTCGCCTTGATCGATAGTTGCGATCTCGCGACTAAGATTGTCTATTCCCTGCATCACTTTGGGGTCGTAGAGGCCGTTCTCCTTGCCGGTATCGATAATGACCTCGACACTACTGGCGCCGCGCAGGTTATCGTTTATGAAGTCGGTGGCGAGTCGCACCGGCTCATTTTCAGGCAGCCACTCGAACGGCTTGTGAGAGAACTTGACCTGGGCGGTACCGGCGATACCGATCACCAGCAGAATGGCACTAATAATCAGTACCGTGCCGGAGCGTTCGGTGGCGATACGCGCGGTGCCCTTCATCGTTGTTTCGAAGAACTCATGCTGCGTGTGGGCGCCTTGGCTCTTTTGTGGCCTGAGTGGTGTCACCGAGAGTAAAGCTGGCAGCAGTACCAGAGTGTAGAGCAGTGATAGCAGCACACCGATGGCAGCGACGATACCCAGATCACTTACTGGAGCCACCTCGGCACCGGCGAAAGAGGCGAGACCGGCAGCGGTAGTCAATGATGTCATTACAATCGCCAGACCGGAGTGGCCCATCGCTTCGACGATAGCACGCTCCTTGATCTTGCCCTCGTCACACCCCTCTTTTTCCTGTTTGTAGAGCTCCTGCATCTCACGGAAGAAGACCGTCAGCAGGTGAACCGAGGCCCCGACGCCAACCGCCAGCAAGAATGAGGGGAGGATCTGGGTCGGTAGTTTGAAGGCGATGCCGCTGGCCCCCATCAGTCCCAGGGTGGAGAGCAGTGAGATTGCCACCGTCAGCAGCGGCAACACCACGCCGGCGGCGCGACGGAACAGCAGGAACAGCAACAGACCGATAGTCGTGAGAGCGATTAGCATGAATTTTTTCATGCTGCTCATCATGCTGCGCTTTAGTACATCGGTTACCGAGGGAGAGCCGGCCAGGTAGATATCGAAATGGTTTCCTTGATAACGTTCGGTGATCTCGCGCACGGTCTGCACTAGTTCACTGTTCTGGGCGTCACTTAGCGGTACCTGCTCGGCGCCCTCGTCACCGCTTGTCGTTCCGAATTCAGCCTCATCCCCAAATCCAGCCATCACATCGTCATTGGCGTTGCTGCCGGGATAGGCGTCGGCCTTAATAATGATAGTGGTTATGGTGCTGTCGGCGGAGAGCAGCATATTAGTGTAGAGCGGATTGGCCAGTGCCCGCTGGCGGATCTGCTCGGTTGCCGTGGCATCCTCGGGCCAGCTCTCCAGCAGATCCTCTACAATTAACTCACCCTCGGTACCGCGGGTACTGCGGGCGTTGATCAGGCTGGTGATGTCGTCGAGGTAGGGGGTGTTTTCACGCAGCTCTTCGTGCAGTGACTTCAGCCGGGTGAGAAAGTCCGGGGCAAAGATATCGCCGGTTTTGATTGCCACCAACACCAGTTCATCACGGCCATACTGTTGGCGAAATTCGTCGTAGGCGAGCAGGATCGGATCATTATCGTGGAGAAATCCCTCGGTGGAGGTATCGAGAGTCAGCTTGGGCAGCTGAGAGAGCAGTGCGGCAAACATCAGCCCAACCAGTAGCAACGCCTTCCAGTGGTTGCGATAGACGAGGTGGCCGAATGTCTCAAAACCCCTCTCAATTCGACTGCGTAGTGATGTGTGCATGCTTATCCCTTAATTCTTTTGCTTATTGGTTGGGTTGTGTTGGTTCGTTATTACGAATTGCCGCCAGTACCAGATCGGCGACTGCATCACCCACCTCATCGGTGGAGAGGAAGTGGCTGGCGTTGTGGATCTCCGGATTGTTCTCGGCGTTACGGCGGCGGATCGGTTCGTTGGCCGAGTAGAGCATCAGGCTGCCAACGATCATCATGTGCACCATAAACCCGTTGACCGGACGGAACAGCCCCTGCTGTATCCCCTCGGCAATGCTTTCACCGAGGGCACTGAGCAACCGCCCCATCTCATTCATAGCACTCTGTGGCAGATTGCGCCCGCCGGAGGCGATCTCACGCAACATGATCGGTGCGGTATAACGCATGTTGCCCGTCTGGCGGGCAAAGATATTGATGAAGTGGCGGATCTTCTCCTCGCAGCCGTTAGCCTCCGCCACCGCTATACACACCTCATCGGCAGTACGTGCCAGTACCCGGGTGATCACCGCGTGGTAGAGCGCTTCTTTATCGCCAATTTGATAATAGAGAGTCGCCTTGTTGACCCCGGCGGCACGGGCAATCTCATCCACGCGTGCACCGTCGTAGCCTTTATCCGCAAATACCTTTGAGGCGGCCTCAAGAATAGTCGAGGAGGTCGCCTCGTGTGCCTGTTTTGCTGCTGTCGTCATATTTCAACCGTATTGTTAACCATTTGGTCTAACTAGATGGTTGAAAAGATAGGGGCCACGACGATGGAAGTCAAGAGATAGTGATGTGAACTTCGTCTACAAAGTGAAATAAAGATGTAATAAACAGTGAAATTATCCTGATTTTCAATAGGTTACTGGTTATACTCGCCAAAAATTATTACTGCAGTGAACAGATAATTAATAAATTTTAGTGGAGTGGAATTATGTGGAACAGAGGATTTGTTATCGTCATCGTTGCCTTGATGGCGCTTGCTAGCCCATCGTATGCCAAGACAGATCTTAGCCTGCACGGATCTAATACTGTCGGTGCCGAGTTGGCCCCAGCGCTGCTCAAGGGGTGGTTAGTGAGCAAGGGTTATAAGGATATTAGTGAAAAGGTTCAGGCAGATAACAGCCTGATATTGAGTGCCAGGGCTGCCAATGGTGAGAGCCTGAGTATTGAGTTGCAGACACACGGTTCCAGTACCGGCTTTAAGGCCCTGGAAGGGGCGGTGGCAGATATCGGTATGTCATCACGCCAGATCAAGGCGGGTGAGGTCACCAGGCTTAAGAGCATGGGGAAGTGTGATACCGCAGCCTGTGAGTATGTGGTTGGCCTTGATGGGATCGCCGTTATTGTTAACAGCGCCAACCCCCTCAATACCCTGACCAAGGCCCAGCTGCGCCAGATTTTTAGCGGTGAGGTGAAGAACTGGTCTGAGCTGGGAGGGGCCGCAGGGGCCATTAAGGTTTATTCACTGGATAACCTGTCGGGTACCTACGATACCTTCAAATCACTGGTTATGGGTAAGGGAACCCCCCTTACCGGCAATGCGGTGCGTAATGAATCGCACCAGTTTATTGCCCGGCAGGTGGCCCGGGAGAGTGGGGCCATTGGCTTTGTCGGTCTGCCGTTTGTCGATAAGGCCAAGGCACTATCCGTGTCCGATGGCGAGGCCCATGCGATTAAGCCGGGACGCTTCAGTGTTGCCACCGAGGATTATGTCCTGGCACGTCGACTCTTTCTCTATCTCCCTGAGATCAAGGCAACAAAATTGGCCAGAGAGTTTGTCGATTATGCTATCTCCGATGCGGGTCAGGCGGTGGTCGCCAGGGTAGGTTTTGTCTCACAGGAAATCGTGAGTGGCAAGATCGAACTGGATGATAATATGCCCGACGAGTATCACCAGCTGGCGGAAGAGGCACAACGCCTGTCACTGAATTTTCGCTTCCTTAAGGGCACTATCAAGCTCGACAACAAGGCGCAGCGGGATGTGGAGCGTCTCAGTAGCTATATGGCGAAAAGTGATAATGGTGGCAAGATGTTGATGCTGTTCGGTTTTGCCGATGCTAATGAATCGATGCCATTTGTCAGCCTGCAGCTCTCTGTGGATCGTGCCGATCTTGTCGCCGACCTGCTAGTCAAGCACGGCATGCGGCCGCAGAAGGTGCGGGGTTACGGCAATGCCGTCCCCATCGCCTCGAATAAGACAGAAGAGGGTCGCAACAAAAATCGCCGTGTGGAAGTTTGGCTGCGATAAGCGAGTCGAGAGCATGTGGTAATGAAGGGGAGCCTGGCTCCCCTTTTTTATATGGCTGGATTTTGACGGCATCTTGAGAATGCACTCAATGGCACTGTCGTGGTGATGTCTAGCCGCTGCCGGTGTTTTCAACCGTGTTGTTAAATTCGGTGATGATGGGGCTGTAAGGTCACAACATGCTGTGCCTCAATTATTGAATATTAAAATAGCCCATGTCTGATCTGGCCGTTGCAAATGTATGAGCTTGCCCATCTGACTGACGTTATGTGTAGAGTGTCTCTGGAGAGTTTTGAATATCTGCGTCGTGAGATGAAATCACATCTGTTTTGCCATTGATGTCCACGGCCCTGTAATCCCAGTGAAACATACCCTCGATATGATTTGTGCAACGACTATTGAGGTGTGACATGCGAAATTTACTTCTCTTAACTCTTATTCTTATCTCCTTACCGAGGACTATGCCCTGGCACGCCGCCTCTTTTTCTATCTGCCGGAGAAGGCCAACCGGCTGGCTCGCTCACTAGTCGAGTATGCGCTGTCGCAGCGTGGTCAGCAGGTGGTGACCGATAGTGGTTTCGTCTCGCAGGAGATCATTAGTGGCAGCCTGAGTGGGGCGGTGGCGCACCCGGAGTACAGCGGTTTGGACGCTAGCACTGACTATGACCTATATATGGTGAGTTATGATGGCACCAACAAGGCGTTATCACTCACCAGTAATGCCATGTTTACCACCCTCGCGGCTCCGACCACTGCCACTACCAGTAGTGGCGGTGGTGGTGCCCTCGGTCCCTGGCTTCTTTTAGGCTTGTTTGGTATGACTCTGCTGCGTCGTGGTCGCCGTGCATGAATGAGTTTGTCTGAACAAGTTAAGTCTGTAACAGAAACGGCCTTCGGGCCGTTTTTTTTTCGGGAGGCCGGTTTAGTAGTAGGTCATGTTGTGAGAGCTACGTAATGGTTAGCTGTTTCTGATGTATTAATAAGGCGGTGAGTTCATCCGCAGGAAGTGGCCGTGAGAAGAGAAAACCCTGAAGATATTCACAGCCCATGGAACGGAGTTGATCGCGTTGCTGCTGTGTCTCTATACCTTCGGCGACAACCTTCATGTTGAAATTGTGGGCGATGGAGATAATGGTCTCGACCATTTTCCGGTGCCCGTCTCCATTTTGTAATTTGCTGACAAAGGAGCGATCAATCTTCAGTGCATCGAAGGGGAAGTTGTGCAGGTAGCTCAGTGAGGAGTATCCGGTGCCGAAGTCATCAATATAGAAGCGGTATTCGTGGTCACGGAATTTTTGTAACAGCAGGACGTTACTCACGCTTTCATTAATCAGGGTACTTTCGGTGATCTCAAGGCGAAGCTTTTCTGGCTTGTAATTGATTCCCAGCAGGATCGTCTCAATAAGTTCGAACAGGTTCGCCTGCATCAGCTGTTTGCCCGAAAGGTTGATGCTAACGTAGAGATCCCCGTACTGCGGCAGGGTCGAGTGCCATACCTGCATTTGTCGGCACGCCTCGCGCAATACCCAGAGGCCGATGTCGTTAATCAGGCTGGTCTCCTCGGCAAGGGGAATGAACTCATCCGGCGGCACCATGGTGCCGTCAGGTCGTGGCCAGCGTACCAGGGCCTCGACCCCGGTGATCCGCCCGCTTTGTGATGAGATAATTGGCTGGTAGTAGACCTTCAGTTCGTTGTTCTCAAAGGCGCGTAGCAGTTCACTCTCCATGCTGTGGCGTTTAATAGCCGAGATGTGCATCGCCTGGTCAAAGAATACGCAGTGCCCCCCGTCCAGGCCCTTGGCCCGGTACATGGCGATATTGGCATCGCGCAGCATCTCTTCAGGAGTTTGATAACGGGGGTTGCTGAATGTGATGCCAATACTGCTCGGAGCATAGAGTTCAGATGTCTCCACATCGTATGGATCGCGCATGATGGTGTAGATGCGCTCCGCAATTTCAGATACTTCATTTTCTGAGCTGATATCCTCCAGCAGTATGGTGAATTCATCCCCGCCCAGGCGTGCCACGCTATCCTCCGGGCGTATGCTCTCCTTAAGGCGCTTTGCCACCTCGACCAGTAGTTTGTCACCGACCGTATGGCCAAGACTGTCGTTGATCACCTTGAAGCGGTCCAGATCAAGAAACAGCACGGCAAATTTACTACCCGGATTTCGTTCCAGGCGCATCATGCGCTGGTTCAGTTGCTGGAGAAAGCGCGGCCGGTTCGGCATATTGGTCAGGTCATCGTAGTAGGCGTTATGCAGCAGTGTCTGTTCGGCCTGATGGCGTTGAATCATGGTTCCGATGGTGTTGCTTACGGTGGTTAACAGGGCGATCTCATCCTCACTGCGCGGATGGTTGTGTGCAATATAGAGGTTGATTACCCCGAGTAATCGATCACTGCCGTGTATCGGCAGGCCGTAGTGGCCATGCTCCTCCATGCCGCAGAAGCGGTGTTCGTGACCATCATCAATACAGGCCTTGTAGATGAGTTTTCCACGCTGCGCCACCTGTCCGCAAAGGCACTCGCCCAGCTTGATCGAGGCGCAAGTATTTAACGCCTCCATCGACATGCCATGTTGTGCCACCATCTCTAACTCATCACTGCTGCCGGTAATAAATACAGCCCCCTTCGCCTGCAGCTGTAACCATGGCATCTCGATTATCTGCTGTAGCATACGTTCCAGTCGCTGCTCAAAACTTATCGGTTTGAGAGAGGTCTTCAATACTCCGGAAATTAGCTGTTGGGAGTTATAGTCATGTTTAATCTTCGCTTGTGCCTGCTCACGATGATTGATCTGTTTTGCCAGCAGGTACTTGCCAAAAAGGATCCCTGCCAGGCCAAGAACCCAGATGATGAGATGCCCGTCCCTGAGCGCCGACATGCGCTCTTCGGTTATCTTCTCAATCGGGCCAAGATTAATCGAGACGCTGTATCCACCACCCAGATCCCCCTCCTGGAAGCCCTGTACGGCGTGACATTTCAGGCAGGGTGCTTTCATGTATGCCGGGTGCATCAGGCGCAGGTATGACTGCCCCCCCCTGGTGGTGATGGCGCTGACCTCTTTCTTGCCCAGTGAAAACTGCTGGTAGGCCCGTTGCTCCCATGTATCGGCTGTATTGAGAGGGTTGATCGGCTTGATACCACTAATGTGTCCATCAATGTCAAACTTCTCTTTAGCCAGTTCATTGAACTGGCGCATCATGAGTGCTGGACTGATCAGGGTTAGTACCCGCCCTGAGGGGGTTACCACATCCCGCTCGGGAAGAGAGCTGATATAGGGGTCGGGGCGTTGGGTTTCGGTAACCGGTACATAGATACCACCGTGAGAGGTGGCCCACATGCGGAATACCTGGTTCTTAAGGGCGTTGGCGCTCAGCTCACTACTTGCCTGCTCAAGCTGTAGTGACTGTATCTGGTGGGCGTTCGATACGTAGGAGCCGGCTAGAACTGCTGTCCACAGGGCGACCAGAATCCATGACCAGCGACCAATGCGAACACGTTGATTTCCGACGCTATATCCCTCTTTGCCGGCCATCTACAGGAGCTTTTCCATGGTGATTATTGATATTTGTTAATGAAAGATTTTGCGTGCTCATCATACGGTGGAAAGCATATGCGACAAGTCCCTGATCAGGGACTTGTGAGGTGGTGGAGAGTGTGTCCTGCGGTGTGGTGGTTCTACCTGCCCAGCCAAAGTGCAGTGAGCCCTGTGCGTCCGCGTACACCATATTTATTACAGATTCGTTTGCTATAGGTATGGACGGTACTGGGGGCCAAACCGAGCTGCTTTGCGATCTCTGCCTCTGTCGCCTCGCTCAGTAGCCCGTTTAATACCCGTCGCTCGGAGGGGGTCAGGGGATTGTCGGCCAGTAACAGGCCATGTCCCAGCATCAGCTGGTGATGAAACCACTGCATAGGACGCATCGCCGAGGAGAGTCGTCGGATATCCTTCTGGTTAAAGTGTGGCGTGGGGTGGTTGATACGGTTCATTCCCATCACGGACTCCACGCCATCGCCAACCGGTGTGGCGACAATAATGCCGTCGCTAATGCCGAAGGGTTCGAAACAGGTTTTGTAATAGCTGGATTGATACCACTCTTCATCGACAATCTGATGCCGGGTAAATATACGAAAATTGCCTGCCCCGCGTGTGGTGGCAATGAAGGTGGGATCAACAGTGCCCTTTTTAATACGTGAGTTTGCCTCTTGAGCGGTCTCCTTCCAGGCGCCGTGGCCCTTGAACAGGCGATAGGCCCGTGGCCGCCAGCCGCTGAGCGGGTCATGTTTTGAGTTGTCGCTCATTTGTACCGTGCCCACCCAGTAGGCCCCCTGGGCGTCTAGCAGGTGGCAGAGGCGGTCAAATAAAAAGTCGAGTGCTGCGTCGGTACGGGCTGAGCCAAAATTGCTAATGCCATCCCATATCGCCTCGATTTGCTGCTGGTGTGGTGATGCGTCGTTGTTCATGGCGTTGCTCGTATGGCCTTGCTATCCCTTAACTAATTGTTTTTACTATTGAAAAAATGCTTTACAGCATTGCAGCATAGCTTTATTTGAGGAGGATAGTAGCAGCTATTCGGCTCTGCTGCTGTGGTGTGAGCCGGTGTCTATGGAATGAGGGTTCTGTCGGTTGTCCGGGCAGATCGTTACGGTTCATCAACCGCCCGCAGCCGTGTAAACTACACTTCTTTTTTGTCTGCACGTCTGAGAGAGAGACCATGCCCGAGTATCGTTCACGCACCTCCACTGCTGGCCGCAACATGGCCGGTGCCCGTTCCCTGTGGCGCGCCACTGGTATGACCGATGAGGATTTTTCCAAACCGATCATTGCGGTAGTCAACTCTTTTACCCAATTTGTGCCGGGGCATGTACACCTTAAGGATATGGGGCAGCTGGTGGCACGCGAGATCGAGGCGGCGGGTGGTGTGGCCAAGGAGTTCAACACCATCGCCATCGATGATGGCATAGCGATGGGTCACGGCGGTATGCTCTATTCGCTGCCGAGCCGTGAGATCATCGCCGATAGCGTTGAGTATATGGTTAACGCTCACTGCGCCGATGCGATGGTCTGCATCTCCAATTGCGACAAGATCACCCCCGGCATGCTCAATGCCGCGCTGCGCCTCAATATTCCGGTGGTCTTCGTCTCTGGCGGCCCGATGGAAGCGGGCAAGGCGGTAGTGCATGAGCAGACCGTGGCCCTTGACCTGGTCGATGCGATGATTATGGCCGCCAACCCGGACGAGTCCGATGAGGATGTGGCGACCGTTGAGCGTAGCGCCTGTCCTACCTGTGGCTCCTGTTCCGGTATGTTTACCGCCAACTCGATGAACTGTCTCACCGAGGCGTTGGGTCTCTCGTTGCCGGGCAACGGCTCGCTGGTGGCGACCCATGCGGATCGTGAGCGTCTGTTTAAGGAGGCGGGAAGCATGGCTGTCGCCCTGGCCAAGCGTTATTACGATGACGATGACGATAGTGTGCTGCCGCGCTCCATCGCCAATAAGGCGGCCTTCGAGAACGCGATGTGTCTCGATATCGCCATGGGTGGTTCCACCAATACGATTCTTCACCTGCTGGCCGCCGCCGAGGAGGCGGGAGTCGACTTTACCATGGCCGATATCGACCGCCTCAGCCGCAAGGTGCCGCATCTGTGCAAGGTCGCACCCAGCACTCAGCAGTACCACATGGAGGATGTACACCGTGCTGGTGGTGTGATCGGTATCCTCGGTGAGCTGGATCGTGCCGGACTTCTCAACAATCAGTGCAAGACCGTCCATGCCGAGACCCAGGCCGAGGCGATGGCACTATGGGATATCCGCCTGACCAGTGATTCCAAACGCAAGGATTTCTATCGTGCCGCCCCAGGAGGGGTGCCGACCACTGTTGCCTTCAGTCAGGACAAGCGCTATCCGAGCGTTGATGATGACCGTGAGAACGGTTGTATCCGCGACCTGGCCCACGCCTTTAGCCAGGAGGGAGGTCTGGCCGTGCTCTCTGGCAATATCGCGCTGGATGGTTGTGTGGTGAAGACTGCTGGGGTGGATGAGTCGAACCTCACGTTCTCGGGCTTTGCCCGGATCTTTGAGAGCCAGGATACAGCGGTTGAGGCGATCCTCGGTGAGAAGATCAACGAGGGTGATGTGGTGATTATCCGCTACGAGGGGCCGCGTGGCGGACCCGGTATGCAGGAGATGCTCTATCCCACCACCTATTTAAAGTCGATGGGACTGGGCAAGGCATGCGCTCTGCTCACCGATGGCCGTTTCTCCGGTGGTACCTCCGGCCTCTCTATCGGCCACGTCTCCCCCGAGGCGGCCGAGGGCGGGGCCATCGGTCTGGTGGAGGAGGGTGACACCATCGAGATCGACATCCCCAATCGCACCATTAACGTCGCCCTCTCCGATGATGAATTGGCCGAGCGTCGCGCTACCATGGATCTGAAGGGGCCATCGGCCTGGAAGCCGGTGAATCGTGAGCGGGTGGTATCCAATGCACTTAAGGCCTATGCGGCGATGACCACCTCCGCCGCTCGTGGCGCGGTGCGGGATGTGACGCAGCTGGATAAGTAACTGGTAACAGGAAAAGTCTCAGGTTTGATGCCTGCTGCTTTTGACCTTTTCTATGTAATGAAAGAGTCATTTTGTCGCCACGCTGTCATACGCCTGTAATATTGCTTCTCTTTAATGGGCCTGTAGAAATGTGGGACACCGAAAGATGACAGGAAAAACGATATTACTGGTTGAGGATGAGGCGGCGATCCGCGAGATGATATGTCTGGCGTTGGAACGTGCCGGTTACACCGTGTGGCAGGCAGGGGATGGGGCTGAGGCTGACAGGCTGCTGACAGACGGGTTGCCTGACCTGATTCTGCTCGACTGGATGCTGCCCGGTGCCAGCGGTCTTGAGATCGCACGCCACCTACGCCGTGACGAGGTCACCCGTGAGGTGCCGATTATTATGCTCACCGCTCGTGGCGAGGAAGAAGATTGTATTCGCGGTCTCGATAGCGGTGTCGATGACTACATGATCAAGCCTTTCTCACCGCGCGAGCTTATCGCCCGTATTAAGGCGTTGTTGCGTCGTACCCGCTCAACCGAGGCCGATGGTACTATCGACATAAATGGCCTGGTGCTCGATACCCACAGCTACCGTGTGACCGCTGATGGTAAGGCGCTGGAGATGGGGCCGACCGAATTTCGCCTGTTACAGTTCTTTATGGCCCACCCCGAACGGGTCTATAGCCGCACGCAATTACTTGATATGGTGTGGAGCCGTGGTAGTTTCGTTGAGGAGCGCACGGTAGATGTGCATATTCGTCGCCTGCGCAAGGCGCTGTCTGATAACGGTTATGACCGTATGGTGCAGACGGTGCGTGGTGCCGGTTACCGTTTTTCTGCACAGTCATAGATAGAAGGAAGAAGGTAGAGCCATTTGTCCAACCCCTGGTCAGCTGAATTACGACGATTGCTGATACTGCTGCTGCTGGCCACGCTGGCAGGGTTGCTGGTCGGCCAGGTGGGAGTGGTACTGTTCCTTACCCTGGCAGTCTATCTGGGCTGGCACTTGCGAAACCTCTACCGTCTTTATGCCTGGCTGCATGATGGCCATAGCTTTCACCCTCCCGAGGCCTCGGGTATCTGGGGCGACGTCTTTAATCTCATCTATCGTTCCCAGTTGCGTAACCGTAAGCGTAAGAAACGTCTTACTACTCTGATCAAGCGCTTTCAGGAGGCGACGGCGGCAATGCCTGATGCCACGGTGATCCTCGATTCTGAGGGAGGGATAGAGTGGTTTAACGGGGCGGCACAGTCTCTGCTGGGTCTGCAGCCGGGGCGTGATGTAGGCCAGCGTATCATCAATCTTATTCGTAGCCCCGAGTTTCGTCGTTTTCTTGCGCAGGGCTCTCCGAATGAGCCGATGCGTATAGTTTCCCCCATCGATGAGAACACTATCCTCAATTTTCGTGTAGTGCCTTACGGCAAGAACCAGCGTCTACTGATTGTTCGCGATGTGAGCCAGCAGCAGCGTCTGGAGCAGATGCGTCGTGATTTCGTGGCTAACGTTTCTCATGAGCTGCGTACCCCGCTTACCGTGGTCAGTGGTTTTCTCGAGACACTGCTCGATGAGAGTGATGAGTACCCCGCGCACCTTACCCGCTCTCTAGGACTGATGGAGCAGCAGGCGGGGCGCATGAGCCAGATTGTTGAGGATCTGTTACTGATCTCACGCCTGGAGACGGATAGTGAACGTTCACCGCGCGAGACAGTTGTGGTGGCGGCAATGCTGAATATGGTGGAGGAGGGGATGGTCTCGATGGCAGCGGAGAAGGGACTGCAGTTGCAGTTTGAGTGTGACGAAAAGCTCTGGCTCTACGGTGCGGAAAAGGAACTCTATAGTGCCTTTAATAACCTCGTGACCAATGCAGTACGTTATACGCCTGAGGGAGGCCGCATCACTGTGCGCTGGTATCGTGACGAGCATGGTGCTCACTTTGAGGTTGAGGATACCGGTATGGGCATAGCCCCGCAGCATATCCCGCGTCTTACTGAACGTTTCTACAGGGTCGATGTGGGACGCTCACGGGACAGCGGAGGCACCGGCCTGGGGCTGGCCATCGTCAAACATGTTCTCAATCGTCACAGCGCTAACCTTCGTATTAGCAGTACCATCAATCGTGGCAGTACCTTTAGCTGTGATTTCCCTGATGAGTTGATTGTTAACCATAAAGCCGCTTGAAGAATAAAGCCTTTAGTCTTTAGTCTTTAGTCTTTTGACTTACGACTTACGACTTACGACTTACGACTTAATGCTCCCATTTCCTCAGCAATACCCTACTTGTCATCAAAGTTTCACTCTGCATTCATAAATCTGTCATCTTTATGCGCGAGAATGGCTGCATCCAAAGTGATGACAACAGGAGTGAAGTTCTGATGAAAGCAGTTAAGACGATTCTTGCCGGTGTAATAGGCATGAGCATGATGGCCGGTCAGGCCGTAGCAGGTGCCAAGGTTGAGGCAGGTGTTCCGGTTTACCAGAAGGCCAGTGGTGTTTCCGGCAATATCTCTAGCGTCGGTTCCGATACTCTGGCTAACCTGATGACCCTGTGGGCTGAAGAGTTCAAACGCGCCTACCCCAACGTTAACATTCAGATTCAGGCCGCCGGCTCTTCTACTGCACCGCCTGCGCTGACCGAAGGTACTTCCAATCTCGGCCCGATGAGCCGCAAGATGAAGAACAAGGAGAAAGAGGCCTTCGAGAAGAAGCACGGTTATGAGCCTGTAGCTATCCCCGTTGCTATCGATGCCCTGGCGGTATATGTGCACAAGGACAACCCGGTTAAGGGTCTGACCATCCCGCAGGTCGATGCCATCTTCTCCTCTACCCGCAAGTGTGGTGGCGATGCTAATATTTCCAGGTGGAGCGAGGCAGGTGTTGGTGGTTCTCTGGGTAACAAGAACATCCAGATCTATGGTCGTAACTCGGTATCTGGTACCTACGGTTACTTTAAGAAGAAGGGCCTGTGTAAGGGTGACTACAAGAACACGGTTAACGAGCAGCCTGGTTCTGCCTCTGTAGTACAGTCGGTATCCAGCTCCATTAACGGTATTGGTTACTCCGGCGTAGGTTACAAGACCTCTGGTGTTAAGGCGGTTGCCCTGGCCAAGAAGCCTGGTCAGTCCTTTGTTGAGGCGAACAACGAGAATGCACTGAACGGTAGCTATCCGCTGAGCCGCTTCCTCTACGTCTACGTTAACAAGCACCCCAACAAGCCGTTGGCACCGCTGGAGCGTGAGTTCATCAAGATGGTGCTTTCTAAAGCGGGTCAGGAAGTCGTGATTAAAGATGGTTACATTCCGCTGCCCGCCAAGGTTATTGCCAAGCAGCTGAAGAAGCTCGATTGATCATCGGTTACTGAAGTGAAAGAGAAAACGCCCCTAACGGGGCGTTTTTTTTCGTCTGGGGACTTATTCTAGTGACGGGTAAGGTAGGGCAGCAGTGCCAGCATCGTACTCTCTTTACAGCAGCGGAAGTCCAGAGTAGTTTTTCCATCCTCGCAGCAGTGGAGTACCTGAGCGCTGATGCGGTGGTGTTCACTGTGTCTACGCCCGGGGATGCTGATCATGATTTCCACCTCAGCATTCTTATTGAGGGTGATGGAACCGGTGTTTACCTGCATCTGGTCGTGAGCGATGCTTTCGGTAACGGCCTGCACGAAACCTAGTGGACCATAGTTGAGTACCACACGAATATCATGAAGCCTGGCCGGGATGCGTTGATTTAGTTGGGACATGGGCTCTCCTTTTCTCAACCCCAGTTTTTATAGCGGGTTCCTTCAAGGTAGAAAAGTTGGTTATATTTGCCATGTTGGAAAATGCTGAAATAGTGATATAGATAGTCTCTAATGTTACAGCTCTGTTTCAGTGGGGGGGATAGCAATCTTGCCCGCTGTTATGGATTATTGATAGGGATGAATAGCTTGCCGGCTATTGTTACGGTAGGCACTGAGTTTTCGGCTCTATGTAAAATATGATGATTAACAACGAAACAATAAAAAACTCTTATGATTCCGGGCTGGTGTCATACCCCCATAGCAGGCGTTTTCTCCTGTTGCTGTCGCTGCTGATGCTTCTCTGTACCAGCCCCGGTACGGTGGCGGCACAGTCCAATGGAGACTGGTACCACGTCGATGCGCAGGGGGAGGTGTCACTCCGGCTTTACTTTTTCTGGTCTTCGCTCTGTCCCCACTGTGATACGGCACGTCCGCTGGTTGAAAATTACGCAGCGCAAAACCCCTGGCTGGAGCTGGAGTCGATGGAAGTCAGTGCCAGTGGTGCGCATCGGAAACTCTATCGTGAACTTGCGGCGTCGTTGGGCGCTGAGGCGCGCTCGGTACCTGCCTTTTTCTACTGTGGAGGGATGCAGGTAGGTTTTGATGCGGAGCAGGGGGGAGCTGAACTGTTCCGTGGTATTGAAGCCTGTCGTGAGCGGCTACTGGCAGGAGAGGGCATGGCAGGGCCACAGGCATCTGCGAAGCTGCCCCTCGGTATTGAGCGCAATGATATCGGTCTCTTTACCCTGACCATAATGCTCGCTGCCCTCGATGCCTTTAATCCCTGTGCCTTTTTTGTGCTGCTGTTCCTGCTCGGTATGCTGGCTCATGCTCACGAACGTAGGCGCATGTTGCTGGTGGGCGGGGTATTCGTCTTCTTCTCCGGGTTGCTCTACTTCCTCTTTATGAGTGCCTGGCTTAACCTCTTTTTGCTAATGGGGGTGATGCGTTCGGTCACCACTGGCGCGGCTCTGCTGGCCCTGCTGGCGGCAGGTATCAATATTAAGGATGCTCTGCTGCCGGGGCATGGGGTTTCGCTCTCGATCCCGGATGGACGCAAGCCGGGACTGTTTCAGCGTATGCGTGAAATGTTGAAGATGAAGGGGACGCCAGGGCTACTGTTGGCCACCATAGTGCTGGCGTTGCTGGCTAACAGCTATGAGTTGCTCTGTACCTCGGGGCTACCGATGGTCTACACCCGAATCCTTACCCTGGAGACACTGCCAACGGTGCAGTACTACCTCTATCTGCTGCTCTACAATCTGGTCTATGTGGTACCGCTGGCAGTGATCGTACTGCTGTTCACTCTGGGCGTGGCCCGGGGAAAGTTGCAGAACCTTGGCGGTCGATTGTTGAAGCTTTTATCAGGTTTGATGATGCTGGGGCTGGGATTGTTGCTACTGCTGGCACCGGAGTGGCTCAGCTCGCCGTGGAGCACCGTGCTGATTATTGCGTTGGCCCTGTTGCTGACCATGTTATTTCGCCAACGCTGGAAGGAGGACTAGAAAAAGAGGCGATTTGCCTTGCGTAGGCTGCGTAGCAGGCTGGTAAATTCTATCGTGGTACGTTGTTCAAGTCGCTTCGCCTTTTCATCCAGTTTTCGCAGCATCTTCTTGGCCGAGGCTTGTCGAGTAGCAATACCGATAATATTGGCCTTGCCCTCGACCGGCAGGCGTAGCACCTGTTGGCCAAAACTTACGGCCATATCATCAATGAAGTCCTTGCTGTGAATGCGGTCATCAGACCAGAGGTTCATTGAGAGCACCCCCTGGGGTGATAGCTGCTCATGGCAGGCCTCGAAGAAGCTCATGCCAATTACGGAGTAGGCGATACCCTTCTCTAAAAAGGCATCGATGATCATAAGATCGTAGTTACCCTGGTCCGAGTCGGTATGGCGTACGAAGCTTCCGGCATCCTCATAAAAGAGTTGCAGTCGTGGATCGTCAGGTAAGCCGAAGAACTCCTGGGCAATCCGGTGTACCTCTGGTCGGAATTCGACGGCATCAATGTGGCACTGCGGGAAGTGATGCAGCAAAAATTTAGCTAGTGAGCCACCGCCCAGGCCCAAAAGCAGTACCCGTCGTGGCTCCTCGCAAAACAGCAGTGCCGCGCACATGGCGCGTGTATAGGTGAGGGCGAGGTCATACGGATCGCGCAGCAGCATGCTGCTCTGTTTGGCATCTGTGCCAAAGTGGAGTGAGCGGCAGAGATTATCATCCACCACCTCAATTACCCCTAACTGATCCTGAGCCTGATGAATTATCTCGCCCTGATATTTACGCATGCATGGTTCTCATTGTAATAAAATTTATGTGGATAATTTGCGGTACTATTGTTAAAAATACAAGAAAAAGAGGAGTCTCTTCATGCGTTACGTGGTAATCATCAATATGGACTACCAGAACTATGAGCACGACAAGCTAAAAATGCTGTTTGCGGACATCAGTGCGGCAATGCAGGAGAAGGGTTTTGTGGTGGATGGACGACGCTTCACCATTGATACTGATCCGGATAATGCACAACATTTGGCACGCTTTGTTATCGATGATGTTGAACAGCAGTACAACACCAGAGGAGAATCGATTTACGTCTATATCAAGGAGTTTTTTGGTTTCGAGGTGGAGAGTGCCGTCAATCTGTTGTTGCCCCCTAATGAAGATATTGAGGTGAGTGAACTGGAGGATGTAGAAGGCATTCACCTGATGGATTTTCTTAAGAAGTAACCCTCTCTACCCGGTGAAATTCGGGGGAGGGAGGAGTCTCTATTATCCACACGCGATCCTGTTCTCAGGTTCATGTCCTGACAGAAATCGTTATTCAATGATGTTCACTACAGTAACTGTTGCAGGCAAACAGGCGTACTGCTGTTATCATTCTTAATTATGTATTTAATAATGACGGAATAGTTACATGGGGCAAGCACCCTGGCGAGAGGCGATGGTGTTGCGGCGCAACCCCCGGGCCAAGTATGTACGGCTCAAGATCCATCCACCCGGCAGGGTCGAGGTGGTGATGCCTTCGGGCTTCGATGAACGCGGCCTGCCCGTGATCCTTGATCAGCACACCGCCTGGGTGGAGGAGCGCCTGCTTCATTTGAGTGGGCAGCCTGTTGAGTTACAGGGCCCCCCCTCCAGAATCAAGCTACCGGCCATAGATGATCAGTGGAGGCTGGAGTATATGCCGCGTGGCGGGACGCGCAATAGCTGTCGCGAGCGGACCGATGGTGTGTTGACGGTCAGTGCCGATAATGATGAGCAGCGGCGCGAACTGCTTAAGCGTTGGCTTGCCCGCAAGGCGAAACAGCAGCTAATACCGTGGCTTAAGGAGACCAGTGATGAGCTTGCTCTCCCCTTTAGTGGTGTCACTATCCGTGGGCAGCGTACGCGCTGGGGGAGTTGCTCGGCAAAGGGGCATATTAACCTTAATTATGCACTGCTCTTCCTGCAGCCCGATCTGGTGCGCTATCTCTTTGTACATGAACTCTGCCATACCGTTCACCTCAACCATTCACACCGTTACTGGGCCCTGGTACAGGGCAAAGAACCCCACTACAGAATCATGGAAAAGGCGCTGAAGAGGGCGGCATATGAGGTGCCAGCGTGGCTGCATGCCCCGTTTTATGATGTGCAAGCCTGAATCTTCTGTTGCGTATGGCGCGGCATGCTATTCGTGTCTAGGATTGAGATAAATAGATATTTCATGGAGTCAGCGATGAACGACGAAACTCTCGAAACAGAAAGTGATAACAGCATCTGGATACGTGGACTCTACATGTTGCTGTTTATGTTGCTCTACAGTGTCGCGGAGTTTGTACTGGCGGCAGTGGTGTTGGTGCAGTTTGGCTATAGGATATTCAATGAGGAACGCCATCCACGGTTACTAGCTCTGGGAGCTGCGGTTGCCAGCTATATCTATCAGGTGATGCGTTTTCTCAGTTTTAATACCGAGGTAATGCCTTATCCCTTCAGTGACTGGCCTGAGGGAGAGGCGGCGGATAGTATTGTTGAGGGTGAGGTGCTGCCGCATCAAAAGGGGAGTTCTGACTGAGACGGCTTACTTAGCCGTATTCGTGCCTGCCACGCTGCAGTCGTTTGTACTGGCGTACCATCATTACCGCCTTGCGTACCGTGGGGCGATCGATGCATTTTACTTTAAGGCAGAGGTTCAGGACGATCCCGGTTTCTCCCTTATCTGGGATCTCAATGATATTACCTGGTGGTTCCTCTTCGCCTCGTGCCTCAGCCCAGGCGGTGGCGGTGAAGAGGGTGGCATCCCAGCGCACTACTTTATTCTCGAAGCGGCCATCGAAGCGTAGCCTTAGTTTCTCGCCACCGGGAGAACCCAATAGCTCCACCTCGTCGAGCAGGTCGTGGCTGTGGCTTGAATTTATCGGCATTAGTCGGCATCTTTAGTGGAAGAACACTCATCATACCCGAGCCTGAGAGAGCAGTATGAACATACCGAAGATCAACACAGCCATTCCTAAACGTCGCTATCAGCTAGGTGATTTTGGCATTACGGTGCTGGGTGACGTAGAGAGTAGTGATGGTAACGACTACCGCTACGTTTTCGCTATGGTGCAGGATGGCAAGAACGATCCTTTTCTCTATGTTACGGCTATAAAGGTACCCGGTAGTGAGGATTACACCTTGCGGCTGATCGCTCCCAATATGGAACGAGATCTTGAAACTTCCCCTGCCTGGCGTGATCTGGACCACTTCTGTGAACAGGGGATCTCCATTGCCCAGCAGGTTATCGGTTTAAAGGATGAATACCCCCATCGTCTCATGTAGTAACCATTTGTTTTTATTGAAGTAATCATCTTGTAATATTTCTGTCACATAGGCGCACTATGATGCGTGTATGACTGAGACCACTACACCCCCTGCGCGTAGCCTGTCCACCGCCGATTCCCGCCATCGCTGGCGTATGCTGAAAGACCGTATGGCGCGCCATGGTGTTGCCTTTGGTGGTATTAGCGTGATCATCGCTATCGTGCTGATCTTCTTCTATCTGCTCTATGTGGTCTTCCCGCTGTTCATCCCCGCCAGTAGTGAGGCGGTGGCCGATTACGCCATCCCCGGTGAGGGGCAGACCCTCCATATGGAGATGGAGGAGCATGGCGGGATAGCCGTGCGTTACAGCGATGTGGGTCAGGCGATCTTTTTTGACGCTGCCGATGGCAAGGTGTTGAGTGAGGTTGCTCTTGAGGGCATTGGTGAGGCGACGATTAGTAGTGTTGCCGAGGGTATTCCCGGTAGCCACCAGCTGGCGCTGGGGCTGAGCGATGGCCGAGTTCTGATAGTGCAGCACAAGTTTGCCATTAGCTATCCTAATGACGTGCGCACCGTTACCCCACGCATCCTCTATCCCTACGGTGAGGAGCCGTTGGAGGTGGCGGGTGACGGGATGGCGCTGCGCCGTCTGGCGATGAGTGATGGTGAGGATCTACTGCTATTTGCCGCCACTGCTGCCGAGGGCAAGCTGCATGTGGTGAAGTTTCTCAAGGAGTCCTCTCTGCTCGATGATGAGGTGAGTCTGGAGCGCGAGGGTGAGGTACTGGATGACGAAGGGGTGAGTTCAGACTACCTGTTGCTGGAGCCCACACAACGCCACCTCTATCTGGCCGCCAACAACGGTGAGTTGCTGCACTACGATGTTAGCGATGAAGAGGTCCATCTGCTGGAGCGGGTACAGCTCACTCCCAAGGGGCAGGGGCTCAGTAGTCTGGAGATGCTGGTTGGCGGCTACTCACTGCTTGCAGGTAGCGATCAGGGGGAAGTTATTCAATGGTTCCCGGTACGTGATGAGCATAATAATTACGAACTGACCCGCATCCGCGGTTTCACCTCTCAGCAGCAGGGTATTGCGAGCATCGCCACTGAGGAGCGGCGTAAGGGCTTCCTCGCTGCAGATGATTCAGGCCGTGTCGGTATCTATCACACCACTGCACACCGAACGATTCTGGTGGAGCAGGTCTCTGATGCGCGCATTATCCAGTTAAGCAGCTCGCCCCGTTCTAACGCCTTCCTGGCTGAGGATGAGAAGGGGCGTATGCACTTCTGGCATGTAGAAAATGAGCATCCGGAGATCTCCTGGTCATCGTTGTGGGGCGAGGTGCACTACGAGGGCTACGAGAAGCCGGATCATATCTGGCAATCCTCTTCTGCCAGTAATGATTTTGAACCCAAGTTCAGCCTTACCCCGCTCGCCTTCGGTACCCTCAAGGCGGCCTTTTACGCGATGATCATCGCGGTGCCTTTGGCAATACTGGGAGCCATTTTTACCGCCTATTTTATGGCCCCAAGGATGCGAAGGGTGGTCAAGCCGACTATCGAAATCATGGAAGCGTTGCCTACGGTGATCCTCGGTTTTCTCGCCGGTCTATGGCTTGCCCCAGTACTGGAAAATCATCTGCCGGCAATCTTCCTGCTGCTGATGCTAATGCCACTAGGTGTACTGATCTTCGGTTACGCCATGCACTCCCTGCCACGCGACATTCGTGCTCGCATTCCCGAAGGCTGGGAGGCAGCGTTCCTGATTCCGGTAGTGGCCGGTATTACCTGGTTCAGTTTTGCAATTAGTCTACCTATGGAGCATCTATTCTTTGGCGGTGACATGCGTTCCTGGCTGAGCAATGAGATGGGTATTGGTTACGATCAACGCAACTCGCTGGTGGTCGGTATCGCCATGGGCTTTGCGGTGATCCCAACTATTTTCTCCATCGCAGAAGATGCAATCTTTAGTGTACCCAAGCACCTGACCTTTGGCTCACTAGCGCTGGGGGCAACCCCGTGGCAGACGATGGTGCGTGTGGTAATTCTTACCGCCAGCCCTGGCATTTTTTCGGCGGTGATGATCGGTATGGGCCGTGCCGTGGGTGAAACGATGATCGTGTTGATGGCCACCGGTAACACCCCGGTAATGGACTTTAGTATGTTCCAGGGGATGCGAACATTGTCAGCCAATATTGCGGTTGAGATGCCTGAGGCGGAAGTGGCCAGCAGCCACTACCGTATCCTCTTCCTGGCGGCGCTGGTGCTCTTTATGTTCACCTTCGTCTTTAACACCCTGGCCGAGATCGTGCGTCAGCGGCTGCGTCGCAAGTACAGCAGCCTGTAATCGGAGCGGATGATGAGAAACTTAAAAACATGGTTCCGCAGTGGCTCACCCTGGGTATGGATGAATGCCGGGGCTGTTACCGCCAGCATTGTGATGGTGTCGGCGTTGATTATCTTGATCGCGGTACGGGGTCTCGGTCACTTCTGGGCCAAGCCGATCTTCGAGGCCGAGTTTGTGGAGGCCAATGGCAGCAGTACCATTCGTCTCATTGGTGAGATTCACGACAGTGAGATTGTTCCTGCCGAGCGACTGCGTGAGTCGGGTGTACAGGTCGATGAGGGTGTCGATAGCCTGCGTCGTTTTCTGGTAAAGACCGGTAACCGTGATACGGGTGGTCTCGATTTTCGTTGGGCACTGGAGTCACGCATCCAGAACAAGCGTTACCCGGAGGAGTTGATAGCGCTGGAGCGTTACGAGTGGGGCAACTTTTACGGTTATCTGAAGAGTGTAAAGCAGAACGGCAAGCTGGTGGCCGAGGGGGATGAGGCCTGGGAGGCTCTGCAGCAGCGCCTGGAACGTGCCGGTGAGTTGCACTCGCAGATCAAAGAGATAGAGAGAAATGCCATTGGTGCAGTGAATTATAAACTGGAGCGCCTGCGCCTTGCCGAACGTCGACTGGAACTGGATAAGGTTGAATCCGGCAGTCGAAAGTACCTCAGCATTGCCGAGGAGCGTGCAGTACTACAGCAGGAATATGAAGGGCTGCAAAAGAACCTTAACGAGCTACTTGAGCAGGTTAATCGTGACAGTATTACCGCTGAGGTAATGGATGGCCGTGTGGTAGATATCTCCCTGGCGCATGTGGTGCGTGCCTATCGTCCTAACGCCATGGGCATGTTCAGTAAGATCGGTTTTTATCTAAGCAAGTTGTGGGAGTTCGTCAGTGACGACCCGCGAGAGGCAAATACCGAGGGCGGTATCTTCCCGGCGATATTCGGTACTGTGCTGATGGTGATCCTGATGTCTATCTTTGTCACCCCCTTCGGTGTGATTGCTGCGGTTTATTTGCGCGAGTATGCCAGGCAGGGGCCACTGACTCGTACCATTCGTATCGCAGTAAACAATCTGGCTGGCGTCCCCTCTATTGTTTACGGTGTGTTCGGTCTTGGCTTTTTCGTCTACTTCCTCGGCGGCAATATCGATCAACTCTTCTTCCCAGAGTCGTTGCCAGCACCGACCTTCGGTACCCCCGGTCTGCTGTGGGCTTCGTTGACCATGGCGATTCTCACCGTGCCGGTGGTAATCGTTGCGACGGAGGAGGGGTTGTCGCGTATTCCCCGCGCCATTCGCGAAGGCTCCTTGGCGCTGGGTGCCACCAAGGCCGAGACCCTGTGGCGTACCGTATTGCCGATGGCCAGTCCGGCGATGATGACCGGCCTGATTCTGGCAGTTGCACGTGCCGCCGGTGAGGTCGCCCCGCTGATGCTGGTGGGTGTGGTCAAGATGGCCCCGTCACTGGGACTGGATGGCAATTATCCGTTCCTGCACCTGGACAGGAAATTCATGCACCTGGGTTTCCACATCTATGATGTCGGTTTCCAGAGTCCTAACGTTGAGGCAGCACGGCCATTGGTTTATGCCACCGCACTGCTACTGGTGTTGGTGATCGTGCTACTCAATCTGGCGGCTATCGCCATTCGTAATCATCTGCGTGAGAAGTATCGCGCCCTGGAACATTAAGCGAGATTTATGATGACAGAACCCACTGCCATTACCCACGGTGTCGATATTAACTCGCTGGATCGCGAGCCACGCCAACGCAGTCTGCAGGATGAGAAGCTCTGCCTGGAGGTGAAGGATCTCAACCTTTATTACGGCGAAAAGCAGGCGCTGACGGGGATCAATATGCAGATCCCCAAGCAACGTGTCTCGGCCTTCATCGGTCCTTCGGGTTGCGGTAAGTCTACCCTGTTGCGTTGCTTTAACCGTATGAATGACCTGGTCGATGGCGTGCGTATCGATGGCAATATTGAAATTGACGGTGAGGATATGTACAACCCTCACGTAAATGTTGCCGAGTTACGTCGTCGTGTCGGGATGGTGTTTCAGAAGCCCAACCCTTTTCCTAAATCAATCTACGAAAATGTAGCCTACGGGTTGCGCATTCAGGGTAATCCCGGTAAGCGTGAACTCGATGAGGTGGTGGAGAAGGCGCTAAAGGCTGCTGCCCTGTGGGATGAAGTGAAGGATCGTCTCCACGATTCGGCACTCGGTCTCTCCGGTGGTCAGCAGCAGCGTCTGGTGATTGCCCGTGCAATTGCTATCGAGCCCGAAGTACTGCTGCTGGATGAACCCGCCTCGGCACTGGATCCTATTTCCACGCTAAAGATCGAAGAGTTGATCTACGAACTCAAAGATCGCTATACCATTGTTATTGTTACCCACAACATGCAGCAGGCAGCACGGGTTTCCGACTATACTGCCTTTATGTTTATGGGCGAGCTGGTGGAGTTTGGTGATACCGATACGCTGTTTACCAACCCACGCAAGAAACAGACAGAAGACTACATTACCGGTCGTTACGGCTAATGTCACAATTCAGTATGTTCATCTTTTCCACCATTACGGCGTTATTTCCGTACTCGAATGGTCACATATTAATTATATGCTCACATTCTCCGTGCGAAAATGCCTTGTACTGGTGAAAAATCTAAACATCCTGAAGTGTGACAGATAAAAGAAGAAAGCGACTTATGAGTGGAGAGAGGAATAGAAAAATGAATATTGGCCAGCATATATCCCAGCAATTTAATGCCGAGCTGGAGGACATTCGTAATCGCGTCATGGCGATGGGTGGACTGGTAGAGCAGCAACTGACCGATGCCATCACTGCACTGGTTGATGGCGATCGCACCCTGGGTGAGCAGGTGATCACCAATGACCACAAGGTAAACGGACTTGAGGTCAATATCGATGAGGAGTGCAGTCGTGTGCTGGCACGCCGTCAGCCTACAGCCGGTGACCTGCGCCTTGTTGTTGCAGTGATTAAGACGATTACCGATTTGGAACGCATAGGCGATCAGGCCGAGCGCGTTGGTCGCATGGCGGTGCGTCTGGCCGATGCAGAGATCAAACAGAGCCACTATGTGGAGTTGCAACATATTGGCAACCATGTTCGCGAGATGCTGCACGATTCCCTCGATGCCTTTGCCCGCATGGATGCCGAGGCCGCGCTGGCTGTCGCTCGCGAAGATGTGAAGGTGGACAAAGAGTACGAGTCGATCATGCGCCAGTTGATGACCTACATGATGGAAGACCCGCGTACCATTACCCGAATGCTCGACGTGATGTGGGCGGCCCGTGCGCTGGAGCGTATTGGTGATCACGCCGGAAATATCTGCGAGTACGTTATCTATCTGGTGAAGGGTAAGGATGTGCGTCACGTCTCTCTCGATCAGATGGAGGAAGAGGTACGTAGTGAACGCTAGGGGCTGATTGCTACTGTTGTGAAAAGAAGCGGGCATTGCCCGCTTTTTTATTGCCTTGCAATTCTTTCCACGCTTGCTTAGCTTAGTAGAGGAGAAGCAACAGGGCAGTGTTATGGCAAAAGTAAAACTTTCCGATCTCTTCTACGTGGCCGAATCGATAATCCACGGTAAGGGTCTATTCGCCAGGTGCGCGATTAGCAAGGGTGATTATATGGGTACCTATAAGGGCCCCACCTGTTATGACCTGGAGACTGGAGGCCCACACGTACTGTGGGTAGAGAATGAGGATGGTGTGTGGGTGGGGCGTGATGGTCGTAATATCCTGCGCTACATGAATCATCATGTAAAGCCCTGTGCCGAATTTGATGGTTATGATCTTTTTGCATTAATGGATATTAGCAAGGGGACGGAGATATTTATCCACTATGGTGAGGAATTTGTGGCGGCTGTTGCCGAAGCTTTATAGAGTAAATTACTGGATACGATTTTTACAGTAGTCGCTTTTTTCCACACCTTTTTCTACACCGAATTCTCCATTATTATGTGTAGATTACGCATTTTTCTAATTGTTGAGCAGGAACTCCAGTAGCGCTTTTTGTGCGTGCAGGCGATTCTCTGCCTGATCCCAGGCCACACTCTGTTTGCCGTCAATAACCGAGGCACTCACCTCTTCGCCACGATGGGCAGGCAGGCAGTGCATGAACAGGGCATCGTCGTTGGCGTGGGCCATCAACGCATCGTCGACCATGAAACCAGTAAATGCGGCCTCACGGATCTTCTGCTCCTCTTCCTGCCCCATGCTGGCCCAGACGTCGGTGGTGACAAGGTCAGCGCCCTCGGTGGCGGCTTTAGGGTCGCGAACAACCTCTACGTAATCACCGGCGGCTTCGAGTACGCCTTTATCGGGGTCGTAACCCTCGGGGCAGGCGGCCCTTAGTTTAAAGCCGAACTGGCGCGCGGCATTGATGTAGGAGTGACACATGTTGTTGCCATCCCCAATCCACGCCACGGTCTTACCAGCAATCGAGCCGCGATGTTCAACATAGGTCTGAACATCGGCTAGTAGTTGGCAGGGGTGATACATATCGGTTAGCGCATTGATTACCGGCACTTCAGAATTTGCGGCGAAGGTTTCGACGGCAGCCTGATCGAAGGTGCGAATCATTACCGCATCGACCATGCGCGAGAGTACGCGGGCACTGTCTTCAATTGGTTCACCACGGCCCAGCTGGGTGTCGCGTGGCGAGAGGAACAGGGCATGACCACCGAACTGGGTCATGCCGGTCTCAAAGCTGACGCGAGTGCGGGTGGATGATTTTTCGAAGATCATCGCCAGGGTCTGGTTCTTTAACGGTTCGTAAATTTCACCTCGTTTGACCATCGCCTTCAACTCGATGGCGCGTTGAATCAAACCATTTAGCTCGTCACTGCTGAGATCCAGCAGGGTAAGAAAGTGTCGTGTTGCCATAAACTAAAATCCGTTATTTGCCGCTGTTGGCGACGAAATCATTAATCAGACTGGTTACGCTGCTGACCAGTTGCTCAGCCTCGTCATCGCTGAGTACCAGCGGTGGCAGCAAGCGAACGGTGTTGCCAGCGGTAACATTGATCAGCAGGCCTTGTTCCAGCGCCAAGCCCACCAGCTCGCCACAGGGACGATCCAGTTCGATACCGATCATCAACCCCTTGCCGCGAATATTGCTAATGAAGGTCTGTTCGCCAAGTGCCAGTTCAAAGTCTTTCAACAGTTTCTCGCCGAGTGCGGCGGCACGCTCGACCAGCTTGTCGCCTATCAGGGTGTCAACTACCGCCAGACCCGCGGCACAGGCGAGTGGGTTTCCGCCGAAGGTTGAACCGTGATGCCCCGGCTGGAATAACTCCGCTGCTGCTCCTTTAGCAAGGCAGGCTCCAATCGGAACACCGTTACCCAGCCCCTTGGCCAGGGTCATCACATCGGGGGTGATAGCGTTGTGCTGAAAGGCGAACATGCGACCGGTACGGCCCATGCCGGTCTGAATCTCATCAAGCATCATCAGCCAGTTATGCTCATCACAGAGCCGGCGCACTTCGTTCAGGTAATTCTCATCAGGCACATGCACACCGCCTTCGCCCTGTACCGGTTCAACCAGTACCGCAACGACATTGGTGCTGTGCCTGGCAATATTCTCCAGCGCCTCGACATCATTATAGGGTGCACGGATGAAGCCCTTTACCAGCGGCTCAAAGCCGGCCTGTACCTTGCGGTTGCCGGTGGCACTAAGGGTGGCGAGGGTACGCCCATGGAAGCTGTGCTCCATAACGACGATGGCAGGCTCATCCATGTCCTGGTTATGACCGTGCAGACGCGCCAGCTTGATCGCCGCCTCATTGGCCTCAGCACCGGAGTTGCTGAAGAAGACATTATTCATACCAGAGAGTGCCGTGAGCTTATCGCCCAGCGCCTGCTGGTTGGCAACGCCGTAAAGATTAGAGGTGTGCAGCAGCTTCTCTGCCTGGGCGCAGATCGCCTCTTTCAGCGCCGGATGGGCGTGGCCAAGGTTGCACACGGCGATACCGCTGAGGGCGTCGAGGTAACGTTTACCTTCACTATCCCAAAGGGCGCAACCCTCACCTTTTTCAAAGGTAACTGGCAGACGGGCGTAGGTGGTCATCAATGAGTCAGACATAACTTGTTTAACTGCTTCTTATTACGAAAAGAAAAAGGCAGCCCCAAGAGACTGCCTTTACACCGAACACCCATTTTACCTATGCTTTCTACCCCGTGCAAACCCTGGGTTCGGGGGGTGAATATGCGCTTAATATCTAGAAGTGAAGGCCGTGGGCGAAACCGGTCATGCTTAGCAGCATCGGTACCGACAATACGGTGTTGGTACGTGAGGCCATCAGCGCCACCACCTTGGCCCTGGCGACCTCATCGGCACTATGCTCCTTGCCATCAAGACCAAGGATCACCTTCTGCTTCGGCCAGATGATGGCCCATACATTAAACAGCATGATGGTGCCCAGCCAGGCACCAATACCGATTAGCTCCATGCCATCACTGAACATAAAGGCTTTTAACGCCCCATTCGGAGCAAGATTCTGTAACATACCAAGGCCGGTCAGCCAGGTACCTATCGAGGCCCAACGGAACCAGAACAGCGCCTTTGGCGCAACATACTTATTAATAGCCGCAGGACCGGGCCCCCCGTCACTGGCCTCACCCAGAGCCTGAGCCACAGCTGGCACCTGCACAAAGTTGAAGTAGTAGAGCAGGCCGACCCAGGCAACACCGAAGATGGCGTGCAGCCATACTTCCACCTGCATCACGCTAAAGCCCTTGATACCGCTAACGACAGCGATAAGGATGGCCAGAATGAAACCGGAGACAATGGTTCCGGAAATTGACTTTAATGGATTCATATCGTTACTCCTTGCCCTATGTGTACTCGAGCCTTTCGAAAGCCATAACCATTCTATTGGTATGGTAATGTCCAAGTATTTACCTCAAGAATAGAATAGGGGTGATGAAATGTGTTTGCAACCGTGATCACTATGGAAATTTTGGGGTGCGAGCTTTCCTGCAGCCGTTAGTTTACTGCCTGGTAGAGAGGCTGAAGCGGGGCAGTCGGCTGAGCAACAGGAGGGTGGTGAGCACTGCGTAAACCAGCGGCTCAGCTGTGATCACCTTTGCCAGTAACAGGTAGTGCACCACCGCACCAATGGCAATGGGGTAGATTAGTTTGTGCAACCGCAGCCAGTTTTTGCCAAGGCGACGCATCCATTTGTTGGTGGAGGTGATGGCTAGCGGGATTAACAGAAGGAAGTTGATCATACCGATGGTGATGTAGGGGCGTTTAACGATATCGGCCCAAATCTCGGGCCAGTAGAAAAACTGATCCAGCACGATATAGCTGCTCAGGTGCAGCAGTGCATAGAAGAAGGCGTAAAGGCCGAGCATGCGCCGTAGTCGCATCGGCCAGCCCCAGCCGGTGAACTTGCGAAGCGGGGTGACGGTGAGGGTAATGAGTAGAAAACGTAGTGCCCAGTCACCCAGCGTGCGGGTGATGGTTTCGATGGGGTTAGCCCCGAGTGTTTCGCTTAACGCACCATAGCCGAGCCAGATAAGTGGGATCAGTGCGGTGATAAAAACAACAACTTTTATTTGAATAACCTTCATATCAATATATGCTTTGTTGACTTGCGACTAGAAATGCCTTTTCAAATCCATGCCGCTATAGAGTTGTGCCACCTGATCGGCATAACCGTTAAAGGGCAGAGTCTTGCGCTTTAAGAACTCACCAATGCGTCGCTCGCGTTTTTGACTCCAGCGTGGGTGATCCACTGCCGGATTGACGTTGGAGTAGAAGCCGTATTCGCGAGGGTTGCTGCGGTTCCAGGTTGAGACCGGCATCTTCTCGCTAAAGCGAATGCTCACAATAGACTTAATGCTCTTGAAGCCGTACTTCCATGGCACCACCAGACGTAGCGGAGCACCGTTCTGTTTTGGCATCTCCTTACCGTAGAGACCGACGGCAAGGAGGGTAAGTGGATTCATCGCCTCGTCTATGCGCAGCCCTTCAACATAGGGCCAGTCGAGGACGGGTCGGCGTTGCCCCGGCATCTGCTCAGGGTCGTGCAGGGTGACGAACTCAACGTATTTTGCCTTCGATGTGGGTTTGAAGCGTTTGATTAAATCGGCTAGTGGAAAGCCGACCCATGGGACAACCATCGACCACGCCTCGACACAACGCAGGCGATAGATTCGCTCCTCTAAGCCGTGTGGTTTGAGGATATCCTCCAAAGTAGATTTTCCCGGTTTCTCTACCTCACCTTCAATGGTTACCGACCACGGTTCCGTTTTTAGCGTATGCGCATATTTGGCCGGATCGCCTTTGCCGGTGCCAAATTCATAAAAATTGGTGTAGCCGGTGATATCTTCGAGGCTGTTGAGTTTTTCAGAAGTGCTGAAGACGCTTTCCTCTATCGGCCCCAGGGGATTTAAATTAGTTTCCGCAATGACTTCTCGCTGTGGTAGTAGCAGACCACCACTGGCAAGCAGGGCAGTTCCAGCAGCGGCCATACCGAGAAAGCGACGACGTTGCTGGTAGACCGTCTCGGAGGTGATCTCCGAGGGCTTAATGTCATTGCTTTTTTTGATAAGCACGGCCAGTCTCTCTATTAAGTTATTGCATGAAACGTTGATGCAACCAGTAGTCAACACAAAGTAGGTGGCGTCGCATTCAATGACATGGTGTCATTGAACTTTCTGGATATTGCCTCAGGGCAAGTTCAAAATTCTTCATACTGTTTCCTGAATGAGTAATGAAGCGCATCCCGTTGCACGAGTAGGCTACGGGATGCGCAATGCCTAGCACGGCTTGCTGCTGCGTGCCATGTTGATAGCAGCTATCGTGATGAACGGATCGTTGTCATCGGCGATTAGCTCGTGTACCGGGTCGCTGCAGCTCTTTGCCGTCACGATTTCATTGTGAAGGACATAGGGAGCGAAGCGATCAGCCAGACGGTCAACTGGCCCTGCTGGTGTGGTCTCGATTTCATTGTAAAGGACATAGGGATCAAATCGATCAGTAAGACTAGCCGCCATGGTGACGGGGCTTGCCAGTAGCAGGCTGCCAGCAATGGCATATACCAGGTTTTGTATGGTCGTTTTCATGTTCCTTACTCCTCAGTTATGGAGACGACGGTCTCCTTTAGGGCTTATGCGAAGAGTTGTTCACTTCGCTTAGTGTAAGGATGGATGAAGAAGATCACGCTTGAGTAACGAAAAGATAAAGAATTTGTCACGAACAACCACTGACTTTCCCGGGTTAAAGGGCGTTGTACTAAGGCTTCCATGCTGAGAGGACAAAGCTAAAACAGGTTCCCTTTTCCGACGTACTATTCACCGTGATGTGACTGTGGTGCAGTTCGACAATACGTTTAACGATGGCCAGGCCTAGCCCGGCCCCTTTGCCGTGGCGGTGTCTCGGTGACTGGTAAAAACGCTCAAACAGGTAGGGGATATCGGCCTTATCGATGACCTCGCCGCTATTACTGACGGACAGCTGTACTGAACTATCGCCAGCTTGCAGTGTGATGAGAATGGTACCGCCCTCGTTGCAGTGTTCAATGGCGTTACTGACAAGGTTTTCCAGTACCCGATCCAGCATCGCGATATCAGCGCTGATAAAGGGGAGGCCATCGGGGATTACTGTGTTGAGTACAAGCGCCTTTTTCTGAGCGCTTAGCTGAAATTGTTGCGCTACATCCATCACCAGTTCT
This sequence comes from Pseudomonadota bacterium, assembly GCA_039714395.1. Classification (GTDB taxonomy): domain Bacteria; phylum Pseudomonadota; class Gammaproteobacteria; order Thiohalomonadales; family Thiohalomonadaceae; genus JAPHSX01. The sequence continues at coordinate 123,938 of JBDLJH010000006.1, forward strand.
CCTATGGCAACCGGTTCCATCTCAGGCAGGCTTTCGTGTGCCTCCAGTTTGGAGAGTTCGAATAGTTCTCCCATCAGTTGTGTTAGCCGCTGGCTGTGGGTGTAAGCAATATTGAGGTAGTGTTGACGCTCCTCTACTGGAATGGTGCTGGCTTTTAACTTTAATGTCTCCAGATAGCCCTGTAGTGAGGCCAGCGGGGTGCGCAGATCGTGAGAGACGTTGGCCACTAGATTACGTCGCAAGTTGTCTTTCTTCTCCAGTGCCTGCATCTGTTCGATGATGCGTTCGGCCATCTCGTTATAACTCTCTCCGAGAGTGTCGATCTCATCCTGACGTGTTGATTTATGAGCACCTTGATATGGGCTAAATTGACGAAAACCACTAAGGCGGAATGCGGCCATTAAGTGTGAGAGGTTGTCGAGGCGGCGCGTTAGCAGGTTGAACAGAAACAGGCCAATGAGCAAGCCAAAGGCGGCGGTGGCGATGACGGCCGTTAAACTGATTTGCAGAAAATAACTGTGGTGCAGTAGTGCTTTGACGTTGTCGTAATCTTCACCCCCCAATACCACGTAGAGATACTGTTGTGGCTCACCGCTGAAGGGGTAGGCTGCGGCGGAAAAGGTCTTCATTTTCTCTTCGTTGCGTGGGTCATCACCCAGCAGTGGGTAGGCGATGTCACCGCTGAGGAATTCGTGTATCGGTTGCATTGCCACGTGGTCACGCTTGATCTTCATCTGTGGTGCTTCGAAGGCCAGAATTTTTCCCCTGGTGTCCAGCAGGTAGATCTCGATGGCAGGATTGATGTGCATGTAGCGGGAGAATAACTGCTGGATCTCATCAGGCTGTAGCTGGTCGTTTTCGCCCAGATTTTGTTGCATCAACAAATCGCGTGCGAGATCGCGGTTGAGGCGCTGGGTGATCTCCTGCAAAAAGAGCTGCCCGGCGTAAAGGCTGAACAGGGCGTAACCGATACCCAGAGTTATTAGCAGTAGTGCCAGCACTAGCGATAGTTTGGCGTAGAGGGTTCTGAACATCAGGGGCTCTCGTTGAATTTGTAGCCGACGCCCCAGACGGTGAGTACATAGCGCGGTTTGGCCTGATCGACTTCGATTTTTGAGCGCAGGCGGTTGATATGAGAGTTGACGGTGTGCTCGTAACCTTCGTGGCCGTAGCCCCATACCTGATCCAGCAGCTGAATTCGGCTGTAGACACGCCCCGGATGGCGAGCGAAGTGGAGCAATAGATCGAACTCTTTGGCGGTTAGCTCTATGGTCTTGTCGCCGATGCTTACCTGGCGACGCCCGGTATCGATCAACAGCTCGCCACACTGTAATTTCTCAGCGCTGTCGCTACCTACCTTGTCTTGCTCCTGGGCGTTGCCACCCATCGCCTCGGCGCGACGCAGCAGTGCCTTTACCCGTGCCACCAGTTCGCGGATGCTGAAGGGTTTTGTGAGGTAGTCGTCGGCCCCCATCTCCAGGCCCAACACCCGATCCAGTTCGGTAGATTTGGCGGTGAGCATGAGGATCGGCAGGTAGTGTGATTCGGTGCGCAATTCGCGGCAGATGGTTAGCCCATCGGTACCCGGTAACATCAGATCCAGCACCAGCAGGTCATAGGGTCTGGCGTGAGCTGCCGCTAAACCTTCGCTGCCGTCGTTGTGAACCGTCACCTCGCAGCCCTCATCGCGCAGGTGTAGCGCGACCAGTTCGGCAATATCGTGGTGGTCTTCTATGACCAGTATCGACGGGGGCATGTTTTGTTTGTCCATTGTTCCACTTAGTTATAAAGATAGTCGCTATTGTTCATAGAAATATCACAGGGGCAATTTGGGGTGAAGTTTTTGTGTGGTGTAGCGCACCGTGCAGGCAGGCTTTGCTATGATGCACGCCATGGATTCGATTGAACTGAGCATATTTTCCAGCCGTATCGAGGCGGTGTGTGAGGAGATGGGAGCGGTGCTGCGCCGCACCGCCTTCTCACCCAATATTAAGGACCGACTTGACTTCTCCTGTGCCGTTTTTGATGCGCAGGGTGAGCTTTGTGCCCAGGCGGCCCATATTCCGGTGCATCTGGGCAGCATGGCCTACGCGATGCGCGGTATTGTTGGCAGCATTGGTTGGAATGAGGGGGACATGGTGGTGGTTAATGATCCCTTCCTTGGTGGCACTCACCTGCCTGATGTTACGCTGATTGCACCGTTATTTAGCGAAGGAAAATTGCTTGGATTTGTCGCTAACCGTGCCCATCATGCCGATATTGGCGGCAATAGTCCTGGCTCCATGCCGATTTCCAAAAGCCTGGATGAGGAGGGAATTATTCTCCCCCCAACCCATCTATTGCGTGATAACAAGCTGGACGAGGCGCTGCTGGAACGTATCGTCGGCTTCACCGCCAATGCCCACGAGTTGCACGGTGATTTTTCCGCGCAGATGAGCGCCAATCGCAGTGGTGCCGCCCGCCTTGCTGAGCTGGTGAAGGGGATGGGTATCGCTGCCTATGGTGAGGCGCTGATTGAGTTAAATGACTATGCGGAGCGACTGGCACGTTCGGCCCTTGCCAGGATCCCCGATGGTGAGTATCACTTTGAGGATTGTCTTGATGATGACGGTCTTGGCAATACCGATTTAACTATTGCTGCAACCGTGAGTGTGATGCACGACGATATCCAGGTCGATTTCACCGGTACCGTTGCGCAGACCACGGGTAATGTAAATTGCCCGCTATCGGTGGCTGCTGCCGGGGTCTATTACGTCTTCCGTTGTCTGATGCCGGACAACACCCCCGCCTGCGCCGGGGCCTTTCGTGCCATCACCCTTTCTGCGCCTGAGGGGTCTCTGCTCAATGCACAACGCCCTGCCGCAGTGGCGGCGGGTAATGTGGAGACTTCCACCCGTGTGGTTGATGTTATCTGCGGTGCCCTGGCCCAGGCGATCTCCGAGCAGATCCCGGCGGCCAGCCACGGTTCGATGAACAACCTGGCCATGGGCAGTAGAGGAGGGGAAGCGGGAAAGTGGGACTACTATGAGACTATGGGCGGTGGGATGGGGGCAGGTGCCAGTGGCGGCGGGCTATCTGGCTTGCAGACCCATATGACCAATACCCTCAATACGCCGATTGAGGTGCTGGAGATGAGTTACCCGCTACGCCTGCACCGCTACGCCCTGCGTCGTGGTTCCGGCGGTGCAGGTTACCGGCATGGTGGTGATGGTCTGGTTCGTGAGTTTGAGTTCCTCGCACCGGCTGAGGTGACCCTGCTTACCGAACGCCGCCGCTATGCCCCCTGGGGTGTGGCCGGTGGCGCTGCCGGGGCCGTGGGAGAGAATCGTTTAAATAGTGAGCTATTGCCTGGAAAGGTAATGGTATCGGTCGTAACAGGAGATCGCCTTAGCGTTGCCACCCCCGGTGGTGGCGGATGGGGCCGGAAGGAGAATGGGTAATGCGTCTATTATTAATGACAGTGCTGGCAATATGGTTAGGTGGTTGTGCCTCGGCGGTGAGTAGTGGTTATGGTCAGGGGGGACGCAATAGCGACGGTAGAAGCTATGCCGATTCACGGGCCGATAATCTGATCAGTGCAGCGGTCACCTCGGCACTGGTGAGTGACCGTGAAGTGCCGGCAATGAAGATTGATGTACGCACCTTAAATGGTGTGGTCACCCTTAGTGGCAGCGTGCCCAGTGCAACGCTTTCACGACGTGCCGAGCGTACTGCAGCGGCGGTGGCTGAGGTGAAGCGCGTCGATAATCGACTGCGTATTGCCCGATAAGCCAGTAAATATTTAAAGAGACAGAGAAAGAACCCATGTGCGGAATTTGTGGCGAACTGCGTTTTGATGGCAACAGACCTGAGCTGGCCGATGTCGATCGCATGATGCAGAAGCTGGAGCGGCGAGGCCCCGATCATGATGGGAGCTATGCCGATGGTCCAATAGCGCTGGGCCACCGCCGCCTCTCTATTATCGATCTCTCCGAGCGTGGCAACCAGCCAATGGTCGATGCCGAGCTGGGACTGGCCATCGTCTTTAACGGCACCATCTACAATTACCCGGAGCTACGCGAAGAGTTGAAGGGTCTGGGTTACCATTTCTTCTCCGATGGTGATACCGAGGTGATCCTTAAAGCTTTTGCCGCCTGGGGTGAACAGTGCGTGGAGCGGTTGCACGGCATGTTCGCCTTTGGTGTGTGGCAGATGCATGAGCAGCGACTATTTCTTGCTCGCGACCGGCTCGGTATCAAGCCGCTCTACTACAGCCAGGATGCGGGACGCTTCCTCCTCGGCTCCAACATTCAGGCGGTACTCGCTGCTGGCGGTGTCGATACCACTATCGATCCGGTGGCACTGCACCATCAATTTACCCTGCATGCGGTGATCCCGGCACCGCGCACCATCCTTAACGGCGTGCGCAAACTGCAGCCGGCTCATACCCTGACGATTGAGAAGGATGGTGGCACAGAGCTCAAACAGTACTGGCATCTGGAGGCGAAACGGCCTGAGCAGCCGATGGACGAACAGCAGTGGGTCGATGCGGTACATGCACAGCTAAAAAAGGCGGTAAAGCGTCGCCTCGATATCGCCGATGTACCGGTGGGTGTACTGCTCTCCGGTGGACTCGACTCCTCCCTGCTGGTGGGCCTGCTGGCTGAGCAGGGGGTGGAGGAGATCCTCACCTTCTCCATCGGTTTTGAAGATCAGCCTGAAGAGTCTGGCAGCGAGTTTGAGTATTCCGACCAGGTAGTGGCGATGCACAATACCCGCCACCACAAGTACCACATTGCCAACGATCAGGTTCTGCAACGCCTGCCCGAGGCTATCGCGCAGATGGCCGAGCCGATGGTGGGCCAGGATGCCGTCGCCTTCTACCTGCTCTCGGAGCAGGTATCTAAAGAGGTGAAGGTGGTACAGAGCGGGCAGGGGGCCGACGAGGTATTTGCCGGTTACTTCTGGTACCCGCTGATGGCTGCCGCGCAGGGTAGTGATCTGGAGCGTTTTGCTAGCCACTACTTTGATCGTTCCCACGAGGAGTTTCTTGAGACGGTGACCGAGGCCTACCGCGGTAAGGATCACACCTCGGCACTGGTGGAGCAGCGCCTGGCTGAACCGGGGACGGATGAATATCTCGATAAAGTTCTGCGTCTTGATACCACTACCCTCATCGTTGATGACCCGGTGAAGCGGGTTGATAACATGACGATGGCCTGGGGGTTGGAGGCGCGTGTTCCCTTTCTTGACCATGAGCTGGTAGAGCTGGCGATGAGCATGCCTCCCGAGATGAAGCTGGGCCCAGAAGGTGATGACTTTAAATATGCGCTGAAACGTATCTCTCGCGGCATCATTCCGGATAGCGTTATTGACCGTCCTAAGGGTTACTTCCCGATGCCGGCATTGAAGTATGTGCGCGGTGAGTTTCTGGAGTTTATGCGAGGTATTTTGAACTCTGAGGCGTGCATTAATCGTGCTGTCTACAATCGTGACTATGTGGAGAGGCTGCTGGCCGCTCCCGATGATGAGGCCCACTTTACCAGGCTGCGAGGCTCTAAGCTGTGGCATCTGGCACTGTTGGAGCTGTGGCTACAGACACATGTTGATACGCTCTAACTCTGTTATAGGGGATTCCTGGTTACAGGGACGCAGGAGGCAACCCCAGCTCCTGACTAATATTATAGGTGTTCTTTTTGAGCTTGCTATTGGCGGGCTGTCTCTAGGGACTTGAGATCGGTACAATAGCCACCATCTTAGTGACATCCCCCCGATATGGTAACGAACAGAGGTAATAATTGATGGACGTATTAGAGCGAATTGACGAGCAGGTAAAGGGTAACTCCATCGTCATTTATATGAAGGGCACCCCGCAAATGCCGATGTGCGGCTACTCCAGCCGTGCCTCACAGGCGATGAAGGACTGTGGCGTTGAGTTTGCGTTTGTTAACGTATTGGCCGATCCGGAGATATTCGAGAACCTGCCGCGTTATCAGAATTGGCCCACCTTCCCGCAGATCTACGTTAAAGGCGAGCTGATCGGTGGTCACGATATTCTGATGGAAATGCATCAGAAAGGTGAGTTGCAACCGCTGTTGCAGGATGCTGCTGGCAACAAAGAGGAGGGTGAGGGCTAAAATCGCTACACCTTTCACACGAAAACCGGCTTTATGCCGGTTTTTTTGTGTCTTACTATTATCCCTTTAAGGGCTTTTTCAGTTTCGGCATCTACAATATCACTATCCACTTCAAATCCATGGTACTGACAATGAGCAGTGAAAATGAAGTCAGGGTGTGGGACCCGCTGGTACGACTCTTTCACTGGGTACTGGTCGCGGCCTTTACCATCGCCTACGTTACTGAGGATGAATGGCAGGATATTCACGTCTGGGCGGGTTATCTCATTGCCGGCCTGCTCGTCTTTCGTCTGCTGTGGGGCTTTATCGGCCCGAAACACGCCCGCTTTAGTGATTTTGTCTTCAGCTCTGCCACTATCATCGCCTACCTCAAGAACATGCTGGCCCTGCGTGCCAGGCGCTACCTGGGCCATAATCCGGCTGGCGGGGCGATGGTGATGGCACTGTTGCTGTCACTGGCTGCTACTACTCTTAGCGGTATGCAGGTCTATGCGGTAAAGGAGAATGCGGGTCCCTTCGCCTCGGTAGAGCTAAATAACCTTAGCCCTATAGCCCGTGCCTATGCTGATGATGAACATGAGGGTGAGGGCCACAAGGAGGAGGGCGTGTGGGAGGATATCCACGAGTTTTTCGCCAACTTCACCCTGCTGCTGATTGTGTTACATATCTCCGGGGTGGTGATTAGTTCGCTTGCTCACAACGAGAATCTGCCTCGCGCTATGGTGACTGGTAACAAGCGTCGTGAAGAATAATGGCGTGTTCAAAAAGATGAGAAGGGCACTGAATCATGGGCTGGTGGTTGGCAACTCACGGTTTAAATAAGAGATAGGGGAAATGAGCCAGCGACGTGTCTCATTAGGTACGCAGGGTAGCCAGGAAAGAACCAGGAATAGACAGTATTAGAGAATATTGTTCTCTGAGCGGGTTCTCGTTATGTGGCACGGAAAGACCCTGTTGATTTCTTTTAAATCATTTTTCATAGTGATAGCGACATGAAATTATTGTAAGTTGATTGTCGTCAATCACGTATACCAGCCGATTACTCTCATCAATACGACGAGACCAAAACCCGGATAAGTTTTCCTTCAGTGGCTCTGGCTTGCCGATGCCTTTAAATGGAGTTCTCTGAGTATCTGGGATCAGTTTATTAACACGCCTTAGCGTTTTTTTATCCTGACATATGTAATCTTTCCAGGCTTCTTTTGTCCATGCCAATATTTCAATCATCAACTAGACCATGACTTTCAATTTTACCTGAGCGATATTGTGTGATGGACTTTGCCAGATGTGCTGCATTGGCTGGACTCCTTAACAGGTGTACCGTTTCCATTAGAGCATTGAAGTGATCGAGAGACATGACAACTGCATCTTCAGCATCTCTACGTGAGATGACAGTACAGTCAGAATCATCAACCACTTGATCTAATACGCTTTTTAGTCTATTTCTGGCGTCTGAAAAGTTAACAACTCTCATAGAATGCTCCTGTATTTCTACGGTATATAGAACAAGTATAACGTGTCTGTTTAATTGTACATGTGCAGAATGTGTTCTTTTTAAGATTTAACGTTAAGCTCAGCCGACCGCTGTAGTGGCGCTTGATTTTGTGTCATTAAGCACACGGGGCAGCAGGGTTCTTCCATGACACATTCGATTATTATGGCAGTGTCAAAGAGAGGTCTTACGTCGATGAAAAAATTCACAATATGGCACGGAAAGACCTGACCCTCTTGTTTTAGTGGCGTAAGCCGCGAACCAAGGTGAGAAGCTTGATGAGTCGAGGAGTTCATGTGCGCGCAGCAGTTGCTTGTGGGATCACCAGCAAAGGCCCATGGCATAGTTCAAAGACACCGGGTATACAGCAGGCATTGTCTAATGCTGATCTGAAATTCCAGGGACTTTATTCGCTACGCGATGGATGGATCAAACTTCACCATTCTAAATGAAACGCCCTGTGCGGAGCCGCATGCAGGGTGTTGTGGGAGCTGAGGGTTAGATACCCTTGGCTACCCGATTATGCATTATTGATTTAGATAACTTTCAATTACATTTTTGGCCGTGCCAATTAGACCGTTTTTTATTGTTGATGAATATATAGTTGCTATCATACCAACAGACACTTGGTTTTCTAATAAATCACCATTGTCTAAGCCATTAATTGTGAGTAATTTTCCAATCAATATCTCATCGGCTTTTTGGAAGTTGGCGGCCTGATAAAATGCTGCGAAGTTTTTATCAAGTTCTATTGAGGAATGCTTGCTTAGTAACTCCGCCAAAACGCCGCCGCCTACTTCCATGCCTTGAATTAGTGTTGTGTCATTATATATTGCTAGTTCTGTATCTGTAATTATCGACAAATGCAGGTTAGCCCACATATATGCCACGCCTTCTATAAATATTTTTTCTTGATTAGCTTTTTGAATTATTTTCTTTTCATATAGAGTGCTTTGTAAATCCAACCCACCGTATAGGGCTAGTTGATATATTGTAAACACAACTTCTTCTGGCTTTATATTGCTCAGATCTAGCCTTTTAACAATATTTTTAGGAGTGAGTTTTTTGTACTGCTTATATAGTTTTCCTCTTTTACTATGAGTCCAGAACATGATTTTCTCTTTTTATTGCATAACGTAGTTTAGACAGAATCTATGTTTTTCGTACTAGACAGACTCTGCCTAGTACACTAAACATCGAACCGTAGTATCTATCACATGGACATGGAAGGGATTTTAATACGGATTTCATGAGAAGCTACGATCCGGCCTCGGAAAAACCATCAACCACATCCTTTGGTAATAGCCGCGCCGTCTCCCTGTCGGAGGTTAATTGGGATACATATCGCCAGCGGCTGGTTAAATCCAATATAAAACAAAACGCACAAAGAGGGCAAAAACCAGTTCAGAGAATAATATTCGCTAAATATACGATCCTGAACTCAGGGTCAGAGTAGCGGGCAGCCGCCCAGCTCGCGGTAGCGATTGACGATAGTACAGAACAGCTCCGCGGTGCGCTCGGTGTCGTAGATGGCGGAGTGAGCCTGTCCGCTATCGAACTCAACACCTGCTGCGGCACACGCCTTGGCCAGAACTGTCTGACCGTAGGCCAGGCCGCCGAGGGTGGCGGTATCGAAGCTGCTGAAGCTGTGGAAAGGACTCTTCTTGTTGTTGGTGCGTTCTATCGCGGCCTTTAAAAAACCCAAATCGAAGAACGGGTTGTGCCCCACCAGGATGGCGCGGGTGCAACCCTGTGCCTTTACTTCCTCGCGAATGGGGGCAAAGATGTGCTCCAACGCCTCCTTCTCTTTCTTTGCCATGCGGAAGGGGTTGTAGGGGTCGATGCCTGTAAAATCGAGTGCACGCTGTTCCAGGTTGGCTCCGGGAAAGGGCTCCACATGGCAGGCCACGGTCTGGCTGCGGCGCAGGCGGCCATCGTCATCCATGCGTACGGTAACGGCTGCGATCTCCAGCAGGGCATCCGTTTCAGCATTAAAACCGGCGGTCTCCACATCGACCACCACCGGCAGGAAGCCACGGAAGCGATTGGCTATTTTAGTTTCTTTTGTCTCTGACATGGGGCGAAGCTTACCGGATTGGCGTCCAATGATCTAAGGGGGAAAGGCGATGAGAATGTACTATTCAATGGTGACAAGGCTGTTTTTGTTGTGGCTGCTGCTGGTCTCTACGGCATTTGCCGATGAGCAGGGGCTGCTATGGCACATCAGCGGCAAGGGTGTTGATAGCTATATTTTTGGCACCATGCACAGCGAAGACCCCAGGGTGACCCGGTTACCACCTGAGGTGGAAAGACACTTTGTTGCTGCCGACACTCTGGTGCTGGAGGTTACGCTGGATGAGAAGACCGAGATGGCGATGGCGGTGCAGATGATGTTGCCGCCAGAAAGCTCACTTACTACCCTGGTGGGTGAGACGCTGAGTCGTCAGGCAAAACAGGCAATGCAGACGCGGGGGGTGCCACCAGAGGTGACGGATCGCCTGCAGCCATGGGCCACGGTGTTGACCCTCAGCATGCCGCAGCAGCAGAGCGGTCTGTTCCTCGACAAGGTGCTCTATCAGGAAGCGCTGAGAAGCGGTAAAAAGTTTCGGTCTTTGGAGAGTGCCGATGAGCAGATCGCCATCTTCACAGCTCTCAGCCTGGATGAGCAGAAGGAGTTGCTGCGCAACGTGCTTAAAGACTACCTGAGCTATCCGCTGCTGTTTGAGCAGATGACCGAGGCCTATCTCTCCCGCGACCTCTCTCGGCTGATGAAGATTAGCGATGAAAACCCCATGACCAATGATCCAGTACTACAGAACAAGGTGATGACGCGTCTGCTTGACCATCGTAACCGACGTATGGCCGCACGTATCGAGCCGCTCCTGAGCCAGGGCAAGATCTTTGTTGCCATCGGTGCGCTTCATTTGCCCGGTGAGGAGGGGGTGATCGCCCTCTTGCGTCAGCGGGGGTTTACTGTGGATTCGGTTTATTGAAAATAAGAACAGGCGAGGCCTATGCTAGGTTTTTCCTGCTGACCGTGTAATGACTGCTCACACCCTATATCGATTATTTTTCATTGTTGATGCTATGAAGGCAGGTTTGTGACTAAATTCAGACATTGCCTTTTGATGCATGTGCAGAATTTAAGGGTATGATGACAGCGTATTCCTCCGCGCTGATGAGGTGTATTACGTTGGCGCGTATATCTCCCCTTAAGGCGTGTCAGCTCTCATTTTATTAGGTCAATTTCCACCCAATGTTTTTTCCGGCCCTAAAGGGCACCACCACCTCATCACCAAACGGATAATGGGCGGGTACTTCCCAGGCCTCTTTTTGCAGGGTGATGCTGTCGCTGTTGCGCGCCAGGCCGTAGAAGTCTGCCCCGAAGTGACTGGCGAAGCCTTCCAGTTTGTCCAGTGCTGCAACCTGTTCAAAGGCCTCTGCATAGAGTTCAATGGCGGCATGTGCGGAGTAGATGCCGGCGCAGCCGCAGGCGCTCTCTTTAGCCCCTTTGGCATGGGGGGCGGAGTCGGTGCCGAGGAAGAACTTTTTGTTGCCTGAGGTGGCGACCTCAAGCAGCACTTCGCGATGGCTTTCACGCTTTAATACCGGCAGGCAGTAGTTGTGTGGGTGCATGCCACCGACCAGCATGGCATTGCGATTGAGTAGCAGATGTTGCGGGGTGATGGTGGCTGCGATTTGATCTCCCGCGTGCAGTACGAAGTCGGCCATTTCGCGAGTGGTGATGTGTTCGGCTACTACTTTCAACTCAGGAATGTGATCGAGCAGCGGCTTTAATACCGTGTCGAGAAACTCGGTCTCCCGGTCAAAGATATCGACGTGGGCCTCAGTCACTTCACCGTGTACCAGTAGTGGCATACCTACCTCGGCCATCGCCCTGAGGGCCGCCTCGGGTTTGTAGATATGGCTAACACCGGAGTCGGAGTTGGTGGTGGCTCCAGCGGGATAGAGTTTGATCGCCTTGATCACGCCACTCTCTTTTGCCCGGTAGATCTCCTCAGGTGAGGTGTTGTCGGTAAGGTAGAGAGTCATCAGCGGTTCAAAGTCGCTCCCCTCTGGCAGGGCAGCGAGGATGCGTTTGCGATATTCGAGTGCCAGCTCGGTAGTGGTGACCGGTGGCCTGAGGTTGGGCATGATGATGGCACGGTGAAAACGCCTGGCGGTGTGGCCGACTACCGCCTTGAGGCCGTCGCCGTCACGCAAATGCAGATGCCAGTCGTCGGGGCGGGTGATGGTTAGTTTCTGTTGGCTCATATCGCTAATGTCCGCTAGTCAGGTGGGGTTGTGGCCGGGCTGCTAGTATAGGCTATCATCGTTGCCGGTGAAGGTCTCCAGTTCCAGGGCCTGAGCCTGAGCGAACCGGGGGCGAGTAGTCTGATTTATTACCTAATATCTAATGGGAGTGGGTGTGGAAGGTCTTTATCTGATTATTGTCGTCCTGTTGGGCTGGTTCTGGTATGCCGGTGCCCGCGCGCGTGAGCAGGCGGTAGTGGCGGTGCGACGTGCCTGTGAGCGTCACGGCCAGCAGTTACTGGATGAGACAGTGTTACTGGAGCGTTTGCGCCCGCGTCGTGGTCGTGATGGGCGAGTGCGACTGAGTCGTGAATACAGCTTTGAGTTCAGTGGAGGGGGTGAGGCGCGCCATGGTGGAACAGTGGTCGTTTACGGTGGACGCATTGTCGATCTACAGCTTGTTCTGCCGGACGGAACCCTCTACGACAGTCATTAATTTGCCCCAATAACCCTGCACTGGTTGTCGTCATACCTTGTTATAAAGTATCCTTGTAGGTCATAAATAGAACATATAACCCTTAGGAGAGAGTGTAGTCATGGCCGATAGACGACTACAAGTATTCCATACCGTGGCACGCCAGCTCAGTTTTACCAAGGCGGCGGAGTCACTACATATGACGCAGCCGGCGGTTACCTTTCAGGTGCGCCAGCTCGAAGAATATTTTAATACCCGCTTGTTTGACCGCACCCATAACCGCATCAGTCTTACCGATGCGGGGCAGCGGGTTTATGAGTATGCCGATCGTATCTTCTCGCTCTATGCGGAGATGGAAAACGCGGTACGTGACCTCACCGGTGAGGTGAGTGGTGTGTTGATGCTCGGCGCCAGTACTACCATCGCAGAGTACATGTTGCCGGCATTGCTGGGCGACTTTAAGGCAAAGTACCCCGAGGTCTCCATTCGTCTGCAGGTGGCCAACACCGACGGTATCGTCTCCATGGTTGAGAACAATATTATTGATCTTGGTGTAGTCGAGGCCCCGGTAAGTAACAAAAATCTGGTCGTCGACAACTGCCGTATGGATCAGATGGTATTAGCGGTACCACCCAGCCATGAGCTGGCGGACAAAGATAGTGTCGCAATTACCGAATTGAACAATCACCCCTATATCTGTCGCGAGGAGGGATCAGGCACCCGTGAGGTAATGCTTGAGGCGATGAATGCTGCTGGGGGTAATCCGGCCAATCTCGACATTGTGATGGAGCTGGGAAGCCCTGAGGCGGTGAAGGGAGCAGTGGAGGCAGGCATGGGGGTCTCTATCCTCTCGCTCGCCACTATCGACAAAGAGTTAAAGCTTGGCACTCTGGTCGCGGTCAACCTGGATGAACCGATTGAACGCCCCTTCTCTTTTGTGCATCAGAAGCAGAAATTCCGTCTGCGCGCGATGGAGAAGTTACTCGATTTTGCCAAGAATTATTGCAAAGAGCACCAGTAGGAGCTTCCCCGGTGTTTCCTGTACAAAAATCCGGGCCTGGTCCCGAGAAGCGATTGCTAGAGCTGTATAAAGCTCTGCCCGATGCCGAGAGTAAAAGTCTGCTCGATTTTGCTGAGTTTCTTGCTGAGCGTGCTGGACCGGTTGAGGCCTCTGAGCCGCAGGAACCTGTCGATATCCCACGTCCTGATGAGGAGACGGTGGTCGCCGCAATGAAGCGCCTGCGTGATACCTACTTGATGCTCGATCATTCGAAGATGTTGCATGAGGCCTCAGGCCTGATGGGCGAGCACATGATGCAGGGGCGCCCCGCCCCTGAGGTGATCGATGAGCTTGAGCTGATGTTCGTACGCTACTATAAGAAGCATACGGATAACGACGACACCTGACTCCTATGGATTTGATAAAAGGGTGGTTCCAACGCTACTTCTCTGACCCGCAGGCCGTGTTGCTGGCGGTGCTGCTGGTGATTGGTTTTTCTGTGGTGTTGTTTATGGGGCAGATGCTCGCCCCGGTACTTGCCAGTATTGTTATCGCCTACCTGCTTGAGGGTATCATTCACGTCTTGCATAGCCGTGGTGCGCCGCGTACACGGGTGGTGATTCTGGTCTTTCTCTCCTTCATGGCCTTTATCATGTTCTTACTGTTTGGCGTGGTGCCGCTGTTGTGGGGCCAGGCCTTAGAGCTGATCCGCGAATTGCCCAACTATCTGAACCGGGGGCAGGAAGCGCTACTACAGGTTCCGCAGCACTACCCGGTGATTAGTGAGACACAGATCAATGATGTTATGTCATTGATTCAAAAAGAGATCACTCTTCAGGGACAGCGTATTCTCTCCGTTTCACTCTCCTCCATTCCTGGTGTAATTACGGTACTGGTCTACCTTATTCTGGTGCCCTTACTGGTCTTTTTCTTCCTTAAGGACAAGGGGATGATTATTCGCTGGTTTACCGGCTTTTTGCCTACCGAACGCACTCTCTCCACCCAGGTGTGGGATGAGGTAGATGTGCAGCTTGGCAACTATGTGCGAGGCAAGTTCTGGGAGATCCTTATCATTGGAATTACCACCTTTGTGGTCTTCAGCATGATGGGTTTGAAGTACGCCATACTGCTCTCGGTGCTGGTGGGTTTGTCTGTGGTGGTACCCTATATTGGTGCTGCAGTAGTGACCCTGCCGGTAGCGCTGGTAGCCTATTTTCAGTGGGGTTGGGGAGCGGATTTTGCCTGGTTGATAGTTGCCTACGGTATTATTCAGGCGCTGGATGGTAACGTACTGGTGCCGCTGTTGTTCTCTGAGGTGGTCAACCTGCACCCGGTAGCGATCATTGTGGCGATCTTGGTGTTCGGTGGACTGTGGGGATTCTGGGGGGTCTTTTTCGCTATTCCACTGGCCACCCTGGTGAGCGCCATTTTAGTAGCCTGGCCACGACCAGTTAATACGGAAAGTGTGGCGCTGGAATAGGTACTGGAATTATTCTCAGGCTATATGACAAGCTTTTTTGGCATCGACATTCAGAATCTGTTCGCGTACTACGCGCCACTTACCGTCTTGCTCCTGATGCAGGGTGACTTCTTTGCTGATCTCGATACACTGTTTAGCGTGATCCTTCATTAGTTCCTGCACGCTAAAGGTGATGAACTGTGGACGCTCGCTAACCATTTTAGGCTCACGGTAGATAAGGCTGTGGAGTAATTTTTTCTTGAATTCATTGCGTCGACGTTTCATCCATCCCTGATAGTCGATTCTATCGACGCCGGGGATCCCCAGCACAATCACATTTTTGGAGATCAACTCCATATGGGCATTAATGTCCCAGGTTGCTGCGCTGAAGGCGAGATCGTTAAGCCACTGATTGATTATCGTATTACTTTCCATGTCTATTTTTCGTTATTTTAGGGAGTCTCATACCCCTATTTATTGGGTAACCATTAACATACTAGACCTTCCCTCTCAATCAGGCAATCCCCTATATTTATGCGGTGAATAGCCTGATGAGTTATTAGAATAGTATAAAATACTTATGATTGTTTTTGTTTTACCCTGTTTGTTTGAAGCAAAATCCAGGGTGTAAAGATATCTGCTGTTTATCAAGATTGATGGTTAAATTTAATATCACCTTAATAGTTTTGAATGTGGGTATGATGTGTGGCTTTATACTTCGCTACTATTTCCACATATAGTTGGGCTGATTTCTGGTTCACCCTCGTAGCTGATTAACAGATGGTCAATGGTGCGCAGGGACTTAAGATAGTGGAATAAATTAATAAAAATTGATCAAAATGTCTGAGGGTGTGATGGGAATAGAACAGCAACAGGATCCACAGATCCCAGAGGGGGATTGGGACTATGATGTAGTAGTCATTGGTGGTGGCCCAGGCGGTGAGGATTGCGCTCGCGATTTGGCTGGACACGGTCTGAAAGTGGCGATGGTTAATGATGCCCCTTTCCCCGGTGGCGAATGTTTGTGGCGTGGCTGTATCCCTTCCAAGGCGTGGCGGGCGGCGGCAGATCGTATTCGTGATCGTGCCTTTGATGCGACGATGGGGGTGGAGGGGACCAATAGTAATATTCACCTCGACTGGATGCAGCTGGAGGCGCATCGGCGTGGCGTTCTGGAACAGCGCGGCAAGATGGCACTTAATGCTGACAAGGGGATGAAGGTTAAGGTGATGCAGGGCCACGCCTCTTTTTCCTCGGATCACACCCTCTTCGTTGATATTTCGCACAACTCAGATGAGCCGCATCGCCGAGGCCTACCCGGTGATGGCTCGCAGGGCGAGACCATTAGCTTCGGTTGCGCAGTGATTGCCACCGGTGCACCACCCTTTGTCCCTCCTATTGCGGGTGTCAAAGAGGGGCTCGCCTCGGGTGGGGTGTTGACCTCCGATACGGTATGGGATCTGCCTGGCGCACCTAAGCGCCTCGGTGTTGTGGGTGGTGGTGCTATCGGCATGGAGATGGCGCAGATCTTTCAGGACTTCGGTACCGAGGTGGTATTGCTCGAACGCTCCGATCAGGTGTTGAAAGAGGTAGAAAAAGAGATCGCTAAAAACCTCATCGCGGCACTGCACGAAGATCCCAGGCTTACTATTCTCACCAACGCGGCCACTGAGGCGGTGGAGGGTGAGGCGGGGGCTATGGCGCTGCTCTACACCGATGGGGAGGGTTGCGAGCAGCGCTTCGACTGTGACTATGTGCTGATGGCCACCGGCAAGCATCCGCTACTGGATTCACTCAAGCTCAATAGCGCCGGGATTGCAGTGGAGAAGGGGGTAATTAAGGTCGATGCCCACTGCCGTACCTCGGTGCCGCATATTTATGCCGTGGGTGATGTCATCGGTGGGCTGATGCTGGCCCACACTGCAGGCCAGCAGGGGCGCATCGCCGCTACCACCATCCTCGGTGGGTCGATGGCCTATGATGAGGCGATGGACTCTGGTGTTATCTTCACTCGTCCCGAAGCGGGATTTGTCGGTCTCTCGCTGGCGCAGGCGAAGGAGCTAGGTATCGATGCCGCGGAGGTCAAGGTGCCGCTCAGTATCGACGCCAAGGCGATGATCACCGGTGAAACCCACGGCATGATCAAGATTGTTGCCGATAAGGAGAGCCACAAGGTGATCGGCGTGCATTTGCTCGCCGATCACACCGACACCCTGATCGGCGAGGCGGTGATGATGGTCTCGGGGGAGATGACGCTGGAGCAGGTTGGCAACGCCATCCATCCGCACCCAACCCAGACGGAGATCTTCGGTGATCTGGCGCGGCGTCTGTTGTCTCGTCTGCATCGCAGCAGGAAACGGAAAAAATAGTGATGTGTCTGGCTGTTGCTGCAACATTACCAGTATGAGCAACAGACAAAATCTGTCTGAAGTGATAGTTGTTCTGGGTGTTAGTTACCCTGGTGGCTTTTGTCGCGCAGCTGCTGGATGAAGGCCTCGGCGACAGAATTGTTGAGGTTGGAGCGGGTACGGGCGATCCACAGGGTACGTTTGATGCGTAAGCCCTGTACCTTGATGTGATAAAGGTTGCCCTGTGCCAGCGCCTCGCCAACCGCGAAGCGCGGCAGAAAGCTGACATGTTTGCCGTGTTCCAGCATCTCGACGATGGTGTCGGTGGAGCCGACCTCCATTTTAATTGGGATGTTATGGATCCCGATATCCTGCAGTGCCTTGTCGAGAATGATGCGCATCGAAGACTTTGGCTCACGTAGCACGTAGTTGAGTCTGTTCAGTTCGGTAACCGGGATCAGGTCACTGTTCCATAGAGGGTGATGAGGACCACAGACCAGCACGATCTCATCATCCAGCCACTTCTGTACCAGAATATCCGGGTGGTCCGGAGCCTGTTCCAGCAGGGCCATGTCTACCAGCCCAGTGGCCAGGTGAGTCTGAATGCGGCGGGTATAACCCATACGACTCTCAATGCGGTAATCGGGGTGGGCCTCGGAGAAGGCGAGTAGCAGGCGGGGCAGAACATGTTCACCAATAGAGAAGGTGACCTCCAGGCGCAGATGGTTCTGACCGACATGCAGCGACTTCAGATCATCAAGCAAGGTACCCTGATGGTTCAGTACCAGTTGTGCATAGGCGTAGACTTGTTCACCTGCCGGGGTGAGTTCCAGCCGTCGCCCCTCACGCTGCATTAGTGACAGACCATAACAGGCATCCAGGGCACGTAGTCGCTTGGTGACGGCGGGTTGTCCGATGTGCAGGGCGCGCCCTGCCTGCTCCACTCCGCCTAACTCGACCACGGCCCGCAGGGTGGCGAGTCCTTTCAGATCTGGCAAGCTCTTATATTCCATTTCGGAATATTACTATATTGCTATTCATTTGAATACTCTTGAGGCAGCAGGCATTATGCCGCGTTGTTTCACGGGTTGCGCCTCTGTTTTGGCTCTCACCATTACCATGACAAGTGTAGTGAATTTCCATTTTGGAATATTCGCTTATCCTACTTTTGTTCTGTCGAAACATCACTGTGAACAATAAACACCCCATTTGGGGCCTGTTTTAGCTACTAATTATTGGAGATTCTGCATGACCGCCCTTGCCGACGAAGAGCGTACCAAGAAAACGGTACTTCCCCCCTCTGCCAAACAGTGGAGCGCTGCAGCTATTTTTGCTCTTATGGCTATTGGCCTTGCGCAGGTTGTGCCGTCTATCGAGATTGCATGGGTTTGTGGCATCCTGATGCTCACCATCTACCTCTTTGCCTTTGAGGTGGTCGGCGTTGATGTAGCCGCCGCCTCGGTGATGGTGCTGCTGGGTCTCACCTCAATTCTGGCCCCGGTGATGGGCCTGGAACAGGGGCTGGTGGATACCCGCCAGCTGTTTGACGGCTTCTCCTCCAATGCGGTTATTTCGATTATCGCGGTGATGATCATCGGTGCCGGTCTCGACAAGACCGGCCTGATGGGCAAGGTGGCCAACTTTATCCTTAAGGTCGGTGGTACTACCGAGGGGCGTATCATCCCCATCATCTCCAGTACCGTTGGTTTTATCTCCTCGTTCATGCAGAACGTGGGTGCCGCCGCGCTGTTCCTGCCGGTCGTCTCGCGCATCTCGGCACGCTCTGGTCTGCCGATGTCTCGCCTGCTGATGCCGATGGGTTTTACTGCCATCCTTGGCGGTACCATGACGATGATCGGCTCATCACCGCTGATTCTTCTCAACGACCTGATTCTTACCTCTAACAAGGCGTTACCTGAAGCACAGCAGATGGATACCTGGGGTCTGTTCTCAGTCACTCCCGTAGGTTTGGCACTGATTATTACCGGTATTCTCTATTTTGTTATTGCCGGTCGTTTCGTACTGCCGACCAGTAAAGGGGGAGACGATGTGACCTCCGGACAGCGGGCGGCGGATTATTTCGATGATCTCTATGGTGTTGACTACGAGGTCTACGAGGTAAAGGTTCCCGCTGATAGCAAGATCATCGGCAGAAGCCTGGATGAGATCGAGGGTGGCTGCAAGATCCGTATCGTTGCGGTTGAAAAGGGCGATGGTCTGCGCTTTGGTGCCAACAGTGTGGATCGCTCCACCGGCATTGAGGCGGGAACCCTGCTAGGCGTGATTGGTGATGAGGAGAACTTCAACAAGTTCATCGAGGCTTCTGGTGTCGAGGTGAAACCGGAACTGGAGACCTTCTCCGATGCACTGGTTTCCAGTAAGTCCGGTATTGCAGAAGTCGTTATTCCGCCGGGCTCCAGCCTGATTGGTAAGACTGCGCGTGACGTCTGGATGCGCAAGAGTTACGGCCTGTCACTGATGGCGATTCACCGTGGTGGCGAGACCATTACCCGCGAGGGTGGCGGTGTGCGCGATACCGCCTTCCAGGCCGGTGATGCGCTGGTGGTACACACTGCGTGGGCCGATCTTGCCCGACTGGAGAGTGATCGCAACTTTGTTGTCGTTACCACCGAATATCCGCACGAAGAGCTGCGTCCTAATAAACTGCTTCCGGCGTTGATCTTTTTTGCCACCGCACTGGTGCTGATCTTTATGGATGTTCGCCTCTCTGTTGCACTGCTTACCGGTGCTATGGGCATGGTGCTCTCCAGGGTGCTAACCATTGAGGAAGCCTACGAGGCCGTTAGCTGGAAGACTGTATTCCTGCTTGCATCCTTGATACCGCTCGGCCTTGCAGTGGAGACCAGCGGTACCGCTAAGTGGATCGCCGGTGAGGTGGTTGCGCTGGTGGGCGATGCGGCACCGTGGGTGATCCAGGCCTCGATTGCGGTACTGGCGACCTTCTTCACCCTGGTGATGTCCAACGTTGGTGCGACCGTACTGCTGGTACCACTTGCGGTAAATATCGCCATTCAGGTCGGTGCTGATCCGGCCGTGTATGCACTAACCGTAGCTATCGCTACCTCCAACTCCTTCCTTATCCCCACCCACCAGGTGAACGCCCTGATTATGGGTCCCGGTGGTTACCGTGTGCCTGACTTCATGAAGGCCGGCGGCATTATGACGATTCTGTTCCTGATCGTAATGATGGTGATGATGAATCTCGTCTTCTAAAAGACGACTCCTACGTTTTACGGCTGTACCGCGGTGTCTTCGCTGATGTTTTCTAGCATCAGCCGAGGGCGTGGTGCCCTGTTGTCTAGCGAACCCATGCTGCACTCTTAACAACGAGAGAAAAGATTAATGAAAAAGATCCTTGCAAGCCTTGCCGCGCTCATCGCTCCGATGCTGCTTAGCTCCGTGGCTATGGCCG